>NZ_FYDU01000004.1:0-416694 GCF_900187575.1 Pseudomonas sp. Irchel 3A5
CGCGATTCAGGCGCCTCGGTGCATCAGACATACCGAGTAATCTGCATCGCGGGCAAGCACCGCTCCCACAGGGAATGTGCGAGGCCGTTCGATCGCCTCAATGCCCATGACTCCTGCCCACATGGGAATGCTCCACATCAGCGGTCACCACGCTGCCGCTGACTTGGGGTCGGCTGCCGAGATATAGCCAGACCTGGAGTATCGACAGTTCTATATCCGGACGGGTTCTTTTATGGCGTTCTGTTTTTCCAGCCCCGGGGTAAAGCAGAGTTCTATTACAGAGCCCTCTCTGGCGAACTTCATACTATAGTTCCCCGGGGTGAAGTTTAAGGTTTCTCCTTGCATCACATCAGAGCCATCTGGCTCGAGCTCTCCCCCGGACGTGTCCTCCCCTGCCCCAATAAAAACGTTGCCCGATGGGAAGTATATATTTAATGACCCTGCTTCATTTTCTATGGTGTCCAGAATTTTTATCGTGTAGTTACCGTCTTCTCCCAAACCAAGAAAAACGATGTTACCTTCGTTTATCTCGAGAATCTCGTCCTCCACAATGCTCCACCAGTCAGGGGAGTCTGAAACTCGATGCTTCATGGCATCGATATCAAATATTGAAATTGTTGCAGTGTCGGTGAATATGGAAAACTCTTTTAACATGCTGCGTCTCCTGCGATCCCTGACTATCTTTCATATGGACCTTAGTGTGGATGATTCAGATCTTTGCTCTCAAGGATCTGACTAATCAGATTGCACACAATTGGCAGTTTCTCATGGCGGCGAAACAACGCTCCCACCTCTGAAAATATGGGCGGCCCGGCTATCTCCTTGAAGACAATATTCGGCAATTGGACAGTTTGAACGAGAACGCTGGGGATCACCGCTATACCCATACCCAGTGCCACCTGTGTCAGCACAGCGACCAGACTTCCAGGAACCGAACCAATCTGTGGAGCGAATCTTCCGCGCCTGGCCACTTCGCGCAACCCCAACCCCTGTTCAGGTAGGACAAACAATTCGCTGGCAAGCGCGCTCGGGAGAATGTCATTAACTGTTTTTGCCAGGAAATGGTCAGCGGGCAACGCCAGGCAGAAGCGGTCTCGCGCCAAAATACGGCTGGAGATCGCGTCAGGTAGATCCACTGGCATTCGTACAAAGGCCACATCAATCCGTCCATCCTCAAGCAGTGCGGTGAGCTGCTCTGTAGGGAATTCACGGGTGTTCACCATGACGTCTGGCCACTGATTGCGAAACCGCTGGACTTGGTCCTGGAGTACGCCGAAAAAGGCGGCTGACCCCACGTAGCCGATTTCAACGCGGCCGACCTGACCTCGACCTGCACGTTGACCCACGCTGATAGCTTTCTCGAATTGTTCCAGAGTAGCGCGGGCTTCTCTCAGAAATGCCTCCCCTGCCGGAGTCAAAGCAACGGAACGCTTTGTTCTATTAAAAAGCCGAGCCTCTAACGAGCTCTCTACTTCCTGAATCTGCGCAGTAAGGGTTGGGGCAGAAACGCCCAACTGCTCAGCTGAGCGTGAGAAATGCAGATTTTCCGCAACTGTGACGAAGGAGCGGAGATGGCGAATATCCATGAAAGCTGCACCTGCTATTCAGATTTACTGAATTATAAGACGGTTGAGCTTTGTTGTACTGAATTATCCTGCCTGTTTCAATCGCTGAACTCACCACATCAGGAGTTCACCCATGTTCCGTCTTCCTCACATCGCCACTGCTCTGGTTCTAGCCGAATGCCTTGCATTGATCTCTTTGCCAGCAGCTGCATCAGATTTGCCCACCCAGCCAGTTCTGACCCTTGCCGCAGCTCAACATATCCTCACGGCAGCGCAAACCAAGGCGCAAATGGCCGGGTGGCCTTGTGTTATCGCAGTTGTCGATAATGCGGGTTCGCCTATTCTGCTCGCCCGAATGGACAACGCCGCTGTCCCAGCGGGTGTCGAACTGGCGCCCGGGAAAGCTCGCACTGCCGCTCTGTTCCGTCGTCCCAGCGGCGCATTGGAAGACGCTATCAATGGCCAGAGACCGGCCGCCATCACCGCCCAAGGCTTCGTGCTGATGCGCGGAGGTTTTCCGATCATCGTCCACGGACACACCGTTGGAGCCGTCGGAGTCTCCGCGGACACGCCTCAGCACGATGAAGAAATCGCTCAAGCCGGTCTGGCTGCATTCAAATAACGCTTAATTCAACCAATGCAGTCACCGCCCCGGCTATCCAAAGAGGCTCGCGTTCCATGAGAAAAGAAGCAGCCATACTGGTTGTCGCGTCAGCAGGTTGTGCCATGACCGTTCTTGATACGAACGTCGTGGGCATCGTTTTGCCAACCATTGCCAGAGATCTTCATGCATCGTTTGCAGAGATCGAGTGGGTCATAAGCGCCTACGTGCTCTGCTTTGCTGCCCTCCTCCTTCCGGCTGGCTCCATTGCTGACCGGTACGGTCGACGGCTCGTGTTTCTATTCGGGATAGCACTCTTCGGCGTCGCTTCCCTGGCCTGTGGTCTGGCGCCTTCAGCACCGGGCCTTTATCTCGCAAGAGCGGTACAGGGAGTAGGCGCCGCGTTCCTGCTTGCGCCTGCCCTGGCCATCATCGGACATACTTTCCACGATGAAAAAGCGCGCAGCCATGCATGGGCGATATGGGGTGGCATCATGGGACTCACCATGGTTATCTCGCCGCTGATGGGTGGCGTGATCAGTAGCTCGCTTGGCTGGCGCTGGGCGTTCTATATCAATATCCCGGCCTGTTTGTTGCTGGCGACCGCTGTCGTCATGCGGGTGGATGAGTCTCGTGACCCCACGCCCCGGGTTCTGGATATCCCGGGAATTACGCTCTTCGCCCTGGGCATGTTCAGTGTCACCTGGGCACTCATCAGCGGCCCCAGTCATGGATGGATGAGTAGCCCCGTGCTCCTGAGCATGATCGCAGGCCTGCTATTGTTCACAGTCTTTGTCTGGGTTGAAAAACGTCGCACTTACCCGATGCTTGATCTTGAATTGTTCAAAGCCAGGCCCTTCGTCGGCGCCGTACTCGCGATGCTCGCCTACGCCTCATCTGCTCAGGTCATGGCATCGCTGTTACCGCTTTTTCTACAAAACGGCCGTGGAAACGGCGTACTTGCAGCGGGTATCGCCATGCTGCCCTTTGCCCTCGCGATGCTGATTTTTCCGCAGGTAGGTCGGCGACTTTCGCCTTACCTTGATAGTGCGCGGATCCTGGCACTGGGGCTCTTGATCGTTGCATTGGGTAACCTGATCCTGATGTTCGCTGCCGTTAACCAGGGAGAACTGTTGCTGATTTCCGGTATGGCAGTTCTGGGAACAGGCGGTGGATTGCTCAATGGCGAAACCCAGAAGGCAATCATGGGCACTGTTCCCAGGCATCGGGCGGGAATGGCATCAGGCATCAGCACCACGTCCCGCTTCACCGGTATATTGCTGGGCTTCGCCGGACTGGGAGCGGTGCTGGCCAGCGGCGTGAGATCTGCGATTGAAAGCAGCCTGATGCATTCCGGAGTGTCTGTTGAAAGCGGATTTGCTGAATATGTCATGGCTGGCGACTTCGACCGTGCTGTCGCTATGTACCCCAACGACTTGACTGAAACGCTGAAAAGGCTTGCTCAGCAAGGCTATAGTCAGGGGTTCGCCGGTGCATTCTTGATTGCCGCGATGTTCGCGCTACTCGCCTCTGCTGCGGTGTATGTGCTGATGCGCCGCAATCAAAGCAAGAGCGAGCCATTTATAACGCATGAGTAAAGTTCGATGTCGCACAAGACTCGACTTATCACCGGTTGTAACCTCGCGGTTCACAGCCGACACAGCCTTTGATATTCGAACAGACTTTTGCTTCATGGCAGGCGATGTGTATTGAAAGCCAGGCGCATAATTTTCGCTCGAAGGAACGAGATTCAGATCAGCTCTCGCCTCCGATCCTCCCTCGGGCATTTCGCAAACCGCGCTCGGTAGCTTCGTGTGAAATACGACGGCGATTCAAATCCGCAGGCGATACTCACTTCCAGCACACTAAGACCGCTTTGACGCAGCAGTTGCCGGGCTTTCTCCAGACGCAGGCCCAAATAGAAGTTGCTCGGCGTGTCGTTCAGATGCAAACGAAACAAGCGCTCCAGCTGGCGTCGGGTGACTTTGATCGCCTCGGCCAGCGCCAACGTGCTCAGCGGCGGTTCGGTGTACTGTTCCATCTCGCCGATCACGTGTAGCAGTTTCTTGTTGGTGATGCCGTAGCGCGTGGCGATCTGCATCCGTTGGTGGTCTTTGCGCGGGCGGATGCGACCAAGGACGAATTGTTCAGACACCTGAATCGCCAACTCAGGGCCATGTGCCTGGGCGATCAGGTCGAGCATCAGGTCGATGGACGCGGTGCCCCCAGCGCAGGTGATGCGGCGGCGGTCGATCTCGAATAGCTCCTGGGTCACGGTGAGCCGTGGATAGGACTCTTTAAATGCGTCGATGGCCTCCCAGTGCAGGGTCAGCCGATAGCCTTCGAGCAGGCCGGTTTTGGCAAGCACGCATGCGCCTGTGTCGATGGCGCCAAGGGTCACGCCTTCATGGTCGAGTCGACGCAGCCATTGCTCCAGGGCCGGAGTGACAAACTGCAGCGGTTCAAAGCCTGCTACCACCAGCAAGGTGGTGTCTTTTTCCAGCGGCATCAGCGATGCGTCGGCGTTCACCGACATGCCGTTGCTTGCGTGTACCGCCTCGCCGTCGGCGCTCAAGACGTGCCAGCGGTATAGCTCGCCGCCAAAGCGGTTGGCCACCCGCAGCGGCTCCAGTGCGGAGATAAAGCCGATGGCCGAAAACCCCGGCATCAACAAAAAATAGAAATCCTGGGCCATGGGGCGCTCTCGTCGGACCGGCAGCGTGCTGCTGTGATAATTCCGGTTATGGGCGGATTCAAGGGTGGCAGGTCGCCGTAGTGCAAAAGCCGGTCGCCGCCGTGCGCTTCGTCGCCTGTCAGGCCGCGTAACTTGATCTCACGGCGCACAAAGACGCCGAAACCCATAATAACAATCTGCCCAGGGCCCCACCATGAACCGACTGATCAGCCGTAACGTACTTGCACTCAGCGTCACCACTATTTTGAGCTCCAACGTGATGGCAGCAGATGCCGCATCATGTCAGAACGTGCGCATGGGCGTGGTGAACTGGACCGATGTCATCGCCACCAGCGCCATGACCCAAGTGTTGCTCGACGGCCTCGGCTATAAGACCAAACAGACCAGCGCTTCCCAGCAGATCATCTTCGCGGGCATTCGTGACCAGCGCCTGGACCTGTTCCTGGGTTACTGGAATCCGCTGATGACCCAGACCATCACGCCGTTCGTTGAGGCCAAGACAGTCAAGGTCCTCGAAAAACCAAGCCTGGAAGACGCCCGCGCCACCCTCGCCGTGCCTGATTACCTGGCGGACAAAGGCCTGAAGACCTTTGCTGATATTGCCAGGTTCGAAAAGGAACTGGGCGGCAAGATCTACGGCATCGAGCCTGGTTCAGGCGCCAATACCCAGATCAAGACAATGATCGCTAAAAACCAGTTTGGCCTGGGCAAGTTCCAGCTAGTGGAGTCCAGCGAAGCCGGCATGCTCGCCGCCGTAGACCGCGCGGTGCGCCGCAAGGAAGCCGTGGTGTTTTTCGGCTGGGCGCCGCACCCGATGAACGTCAACTTGAAGATGACGTACCTGAACGGCAGCGACGGCGCTTTGGGCCCGAACGAAGGCATGGCGACCGTGTGGACCGTTACTTCGCCGACTTATGCCGAACAGTGCCCCAACGTGCACAAATTGCTGACCAACCTGACGTTCACTTCCGCGGAAGAGAGCCGGATGATGCAGCCAATCCTGGATCACAAGGATGCCCTGGAGTCCGCCAAGCAGTGGCTCAAGGACAATCCCCAAGACCAGGCGCGCTGGCTGGAAGGCGTCACCACCTTCGACGGCAAACCGGCAGCGGCAAACCTTCAATTGAGCAGTCAATAACCTGATTTGAACTCACGTTTCGCGGTCATCCCCGGCCGCGAACGGCATCTCCACGTCTGTAAGGAGCCAACCCTATGAACCACGACGTCATCATCACCTGCGCACTCACTGGTGCTGGCGACACGACCGCCAGAAGCCCGCACGTACCGGTCACGCCCAAACAAATTGCGGCAGCCGCGGTCGAGGCCGCCAAGGCAGGTGCGACGGTGGTGCACTGCCATGTGCGCGACCCGCATACCGGCAAATTCAGCCGCGACGTGGCGCTGTACCGCGAAGTGATGGAGCGTATCCGGGAGGCCGATATCGACATCATCGTCAACCTCACCGCTGGCATGGGTGGCGATCTGGAGATCGGCGACGGCGAGCGTCCGATGGAGTTTGGCCCCAATACGGACCTGGTGGGCCCGCTGACACGTCTGGCCCATGTCGAGGAACTGCTGCCGGAAATTTGCACCCTCGACTGCGGCACTCTGAACTTTGGTGATGGCGACACTATTTATGTGTCCACCCCGTCGCAACTGCGTGCCGGGGCCGAACGTATCCAGGCGCTGGGCGTGAAGGCTGAGCTGGAAATTTTCGACACCGGCCATCTGTGGTTCGCCAAGCAGATGATCAAGGAAGGATTGCTCGATAAGCCGTTATTCCAACTGTGCCTGGGAATTCCATGGGGCGCCCCGGCCGACACCACCACCATGAAAGCCATGGTCGATAACTTGCCCGCCGACGCGGTGTGGGCCGGTTTTGGCATCGGCCGCATGCAGATGCCGATGGCCGCGCAAGCGGTATTGCTGGGCGGCAACGTGCGAGTCGGTCTGGAAGACAACCTGTGGCTGGACAAGGGCGTGCTCGCTACCAATGGGCAACTGGTGGAACGCGCCAGTGAAATCCTCAGCCGCCTTGGCGCGCGAGTCATGACCCCGGCGGAAGGTCGCATCAAGATGGGCCTCACCAAGCGCGGCTAACGCCTGATGCGCCGCGCCGCGCTGTCGCGCCACAAACACAGGATCTGTTAGAGCTCAGAGCACCACGAGGCAGCGATGGCGTCCCGTCTGATCCACCGCCATCGCCGCCTCGCGGTGCTCATGAGCGCCTACAGGAAAGTAAGCCAAATCAGATACAAGCTAACTCCCATATCCGGGTTGGCTTGTACATCGAATCACCGCACTCTTCAGGAATGTCGCCATGAGCTTTATCACTGAAATCAAAACCTTCGCCGCTCTCGGCAGCGGCGTGATCGGCAGCGGCTGGGTATCCCGCGCCCTCGCCCATGGCCTTGATGTGGTCGCCTGGGATCCCGCTCCCGGGGCCGAAGCGGCGCTGCGCGAACGTGTCGCCAATGCTTGGGGCGCTCTGGAGCAACAGGGTCTGGCACCAGGTGCATCCCAGAGCCGCCTGCGCTTTGCCGCCACTATCGAAGAGTGTGTGAGGGACGCGGACTTCATCCAGGAAAGCGCTCCGGAACGCCTGGAGCTGAAACTGGATCTGCACAGCAAGATCAGCGCGGCGGCCAGACCGAATGTGTTGATTGGTTCAAGTACGTCCGGCCTGCTGCCAAGTGCATTCTACGAAAGCTCGGTGCATCCGGAACGTTGCGTGGTCGGCCACCCATTCAATCCGGTTTACCTGCTGCCGTTGGTGGAAGTGGTGGGCGGCAAGAATACCGCTCCGGCGGCCATTGCGGCGGCTATCAAGGTGTATGAATCCCTCGGCATGCGCCCGCTGCATGTGCGCAAGGAAGTCCCCGGCTTCATCGCCGATCGCTTGCTCGAAGCGCTATGGCGCGAGGCGCTGCACCTGGTCAATGACGGCGTGGCGACCACCGGCGAAATCGATGATGCGATTCGCTTCGGTGCCGGGTTGCGCTGGTCATTCATGGGCACTTTTCTTACCTACACATTGGCGGGTGGCGACGCGGGCATGCGTCACTTCATGGCGCAGTTCGGCCCGGCGTTGCAGTTGCCGTGGACCTACTTGCCAGCGCCGGAGCTGACCGACAAATTGATCGACGATGTGGTCGACGGCACCCGTGATCAGCTGGGTAAACGCAGTATTTCAGAGCTGGAGCGCTACCGTGATGATTGCTTGCTCGCAGTGCTGGAGGCGGTGAAAACGACCAAGACCAGGCATGGCATGACCTTTGTCGAATAACGCTAGGGGCTGGCGGCGGTGAGTTGAGTATCGCCACTGCAATCAAGCCAGCCCCCACAGTTTTGCGCCCCCCCTCCCCGTGGACCCGCTTTGGCCGGGAGGGCGTCGGCACAGTCGTTAAATATCCTTCGCCAGAAATACCGCTCGCCCGGCTAAAGCCGGTTTACAGGAATCTCCCAAATGCCAGCACTGACCACCTATACCACCCAAGTCCAACCCGCCTGGGTCGACTATAACGGGCACCTGCGCGACGCGTACTACCTGCTGATCTTCAGCTACGCCACTGACGGGCTGATGGACGCCTTGGGCCTGGACAGCGATAACCGCGAAGCCAGCGGCCACTCGCTGTTCACACTGGAGCTGCACCTCAATTATCTGCATGAAGTCAAACTCGGCGCCGAAGTTGAGGTGCATACCCAACTGATTGCGTACGACGCCAAGCGCCTGCATCTCTATCACAGCTTGCATCTGGTCGGCGATGAGATGGAGCTGGCTGGCAATGAGCAGATGTTGTCGCACGTAGATCTGGCCGGGCCGCATGCAACAGCGTTTACCGATGCCACACAGGAAAGACTTAACGCCATAAGCGCTGGACAATCCGAGCTGCCGAGGCCTGCCCTCCTCGGCCGAGTCATTGGTTTGCACGCTAATAAATAAACGGCCGCTGCCCGGTTATACGGCCTGTCTGGGAGACGCTCTGATTGGGAGAAACAGCCTGAGCGCAATGGTGTGGAAAACTGGACGTCGCTGATTGTTGAATCCGGGACGGACTTTTTCAGCACATAAGCATCCAATTCCGCGACAGGCACCGCCTTTTCAGATCACATGTCCTCCGTTCAGGAATCACTATGACCTTCTACATTTATCTACTCGCATGCTGTGCTGCCGCCGCAACGGGCATCATCTTCAAACCTGGGGCTTGGTACGAGTCGCTTCAAAAGCCAGGCTTTACCCCACCGAACTGGGCCTTCCCGGTGGCGTGGACGACGATCTATCTGCTGCTCGCATGGGCAGGTTACCGTTTGACCCTGATCCCTGGCAGCGAGATCGTGCTCGCGCTGTGGGCTGCACAAATAGCGCTGAATACGTTGTGGACACCGGTATTCTTCGGCGCGCACCGCATCGCCATTGCGATGGTGGTCCTCGCGCTGCTTTGGGTGGTAGTCGCTACCATGGTCGTGATGTCTTTCCAACTGGACATCGTTACGGGCCTGATTTTATTGCCCTATCTGGCGTGGCTCTCGGTGGCGGCTGCACTGAATTTTTCTATTCTTCGGCACAATCGCCAACGTTAACGTTGTGCTCACGTTCGCCAAAGAGCCCCGGTAGCCTGCAAAGCTACCGGGGCTCTTTGTTTCAGCAAGGCTAAAAACGACGGGCCAACTCGCTGGTAATTAAAACGATACGTCACATTCGTAATGTTTTCCTGAACCATTACCTATGTCATCGCGAGCAAGCTCACTCCTACAGATGAATGCGGTTTTCTGTACGAGTGAGCTTGCTCGCAATAAAAGGCAACAATTGGAGTTCCCATTCGTATGCATGAGTGAACAGGGATGAGGAGCCTCACGGCACACTACTGAGCCCCGCTCATGGCTTCATGTTGAAAACCCCGGTTATCAGCAAGCGCCCGGTGCCATAGGCTCCGACTACGAGAAGTCCAGTAACACTGTCTTTTCATCCGGTGCGCTGGTGAATATTGCCTTGCCAAGAGGCATGAAGGCGGTCGGTCGATTGAAAAGGAGCAAGCCCCATGAAGTTTGATACGCCTGCAAGCACCAACCCAATCGATCAGATGAAAGTGATTGGTCAGCCCGAAGATCGTGTTGAAGGCAAACTTAAAACAACCGGCACGGCGACCTATGCTTACGAACAGCAGGCCACTGTCAGCGCGCCCGCCTACGGCTATGTATTAGGTGCATCCATTGGCAAAGGCCGGATCTCCTCAATTGACTCGAGCGAAGCACGCCAGGCCAGCGGCGTTATTGCAATCGTCACGTATGAAAATGCCGGGCATTTGGACAGAGGCGAATTTTACGTGGATCGCGCACTTGCCGGCCCTGAGGTGGACCACTATCACCAGGCGGTAGCAATCGTCGTCGCGCAGACGTTCGAACAGGCCCGGGCCGCTTCTGCTTTGCTTCGCGTCCATTACGTCAAGGAGTCTGGTGCCTATGACCTTGCCGCGCAGCGAGAGTCAGCAACAACACCTGCACCGGGCGCGTTTGGCCCGCCTCCACACACGGCGATCGGGGATTTCGAAGGCGCATTCAAGCAAGCAGCTTTCACCCTCGACGGTCATTACACCACCCCGGATCATGCCCACGCGATGATGGAACCCCACGCTACCATTGCTCAGTGGCAAGGAGACAAGCTGACGCTATGGACGTCTATTCAACAAATGAACTGGGGTGTCAGAGATCTGGCCAAAACACTGGGTATTTCCAAAGACAACATTCATTTGATCTCGCCTTACATTGGCGGCGGTTTTGGCGGAAAAGGCACCATTCTGTGTGACGCTGTGTTGGCGTCTCTTGCGGCCAAAGAAGCCGGGCGGCCGGTCAAAGTAGCGCTTCCCCGCCCGCTGATGTTCAACAACCTGACCCACCGACCCGCAACGATTCAGCGAATACGGCTGGGTGCCAATCCGGACGGCAAACTCACCGCCATCGGCCATGAGAGTTGGTCCGGCAATCTGCGCGGTGGTCGTACTGAAGCCGCCACCGCATCGACCCGGACATTGTATGCGGGCGCGAACCGTATGACCCGTTTGTACCTGGCCAAACTCGACCTTGCTGAAGGTAGCGCCATGCGAGCGCCCGGTGAGGCGCCTGGCATGATGGCGCTGGAAATTGCCATGGACGAAATGGCTGAGAAAGTGGGCATGGACCCTGTGAAGTTTCGCGTCATCAACGACACCCAGGTAGACCCGGAGCAGCCTGATCGCCCGTTTTCTCAGCGCCAGTTAGTCGAATGTCTGAATACGGGAGCTGATCGTTTTGGCTGGGCTCAACGCAACCCCCTTCCCGGCAAGGAACTGCATGACGGCTGGTGGACCGGCATCGGCATGGCCTCTGCGATTCGAGGCGCACCTACAACGAAATCTGCTGCTCGCGTCCGGCTGGATCGCGATGGCATCGTCACCGTTGAAACCGACATGACAGACATCGGAACCGGCTCTTACACCATCATTGCCCAGACCGCTGCGGAAATGATGGGTGTAGGCATGGATAAGGTTAACGTGCATCTAGGGGATTCACGTTTCCCTGAGTCTTCCGGATCAGGCGGCCAATGGGGCGCAGCTTCATCTACAGCAGGCGTGTACGCCGCCTGCGTAAAGTTGCGGGAAACCATCGCTACGAGGTTTGGCATGGACCCAGCAAAAGCGGAATTTATCGATGGCCAGATTCGTGATGGTTTAAACAGCGCGCCATTGGCACAAGCGGCACTGGACGGTGATGTAGTGGCCGAAGACATCATGGAGTTCGGCGACTTGGCAAAGCAGTATGCCCAGCAAACCTTTGGCGCTCACTTTGTCGAAGTTGGCGTCAACGCGGCCACAGGAGAAATTCGTATCCGCCGCCAGTTGGCGGTCTGTGCAGCAGGACGGATACTCAACCCCAAAACAGCCCGCAGTCAGATCATCGGCGGGATGACCATGGGCGCAGGTGCAGCGCTAATGGAAGAAATGATTGTGGATCATCGCCTGGGATTTTTTGTTAATCACGATCTGGCCAGCTACGAAGTACCAGTGCATGCCGACATCCCGCATCAGGAAGTCATTTTCCTGGATGAAGTAGACCGCTATGCAACACCTCTCAAGGCCAAAGGTGTCGGCGAGCTTGGTATTTCCGGAGCAGCAGCGGCCATTGCCAACGCTGTTTATAACGCTACCGGCATCAGGGTTCGCGATTATCCCATTACGCTCGATAAGCTCATCGACCATTTGCCCGCGCTGGGCTGACCTTCCCTTATTCAATTCACTTGGCTTCGGAGTCATCCATGCAGCTCAGCCGCACGAACCTGGCAGATATTGTTTATTTCCTCGCCATCGCTCGGCATCAGAGCTTCAGAAAGGCAGGTCTGGAGGTCGGCATCAGTGCGTCAGCGCTGAGCCATGCCATGAAGGGGCTTGAAACACGGCTTGGTGTTCGACTTCTCAATCGCACAACCCGAAGCGTGACGCTCACGGCTGCGGGCGAAGAGTTGCAGGGCCTCATCAGCACTCCCGTAGATGATATCGGGCAAGCGCTTGAGTCCCTGAATCGGCTGCGTGATGAGCCCGCCGGGCGTATTCGCTTGAACGTCCTGAGCGACGGCGCAAAATTGCTGTTGGGCCCCGCTCTTCCGGTTTTTGTTGACCGCTATCCGAACATTGAGGTCGACCTGACCGTCACCAATCGGATGGTCGACATCATCGGCGACGGGCATGACGCAGGCATTCGTTTTGGTGGGACGGTTCCCGCAGACATGATTGCTCAACGCCTGTCTCCCGATGTGGCATGGGCAGTCGTTGCATCGCCTGACTACCTTGCGCGATTCGGTACCCCGAAACAGCCTGAGGATCTATACCAACATCGTTGTTTACGCGTGCGTCTGGGTAACGCACGCATCTACCACTGGCAATTCTCGAAAGAGGGTCAACAGATGGAGATTGACGCGCCCGGCGCCATAACCATCGATGAAACCCGCGTTGGTGTAGCAATGACGATGCGCGGCGCCGGTTTGATGTATGTTCCCGCGTCTGTCGTCGAACGACAGATCGCCGAAGGCTCGCTGCAGCGAGTCCTGGAGGACTGGACTCACTACGACCCAGGTTTTCACATCTACTACTCCAGCTTCAGGCAGGTTCCCGTGGGCCTTCGCCTGCTCATTGATCTCATCCGCGAGCTTGAGCCTTTGGGCCCGCTTCCATAGCGAACCTGGCTCGCCTGCAACCAGATGAAGATTTCGCCAACTCCTGTTACCGCAAGATTTCTGAATGGCACGCCCATCAGATTGCGCCCTGTACACGGCCCATTTGAATGGTGACAGAAACTGTCCACATACACCGTTAGATTTGACTCCGAAGCTGGCTCACCTACTTGATGAGGTTTGGAGACGTATCATGAAACGCATTCAATATCACACCTACGGCGGGCCGGATGTTATGCGGGTCGAAGATTTTGACCTGCTTCCCCCTGGCGAAGCCGAAGTGGCGGTCAGAGTCAGATTTGCTGCGATCAATCCGATTGACTGGAAGCTGCGTAGCGGGCAAATGAAAATCGTCACCGGTAATAAATTCCCTAGAACAATGGGGATGGATTTTTCTGGCACAGTTTTATCGGTCGGCCCAGGTGTCAAGCGTTTGAAGGTGGGCGATGCGGTTTTTGGATTAGCCCGATTCAAAGAAAGCGGCGCGTTTGCCGAGGCTGTTATCACCAAAGAAGCATTTCTAACCCAAAAGCCCGATGAAGTTTCATTCCAGGACGCCGCGTGCCTCGGCACGCCAGGTATAACCGCATGGAATGGACTCATCGACAAGGCGAAGTTGCACGCCGGCCAGCATGTATTCATCAATGGTTGTGCCGGCGCCGTCGGCGAGGCCGCTGTGCAAATAGCAATGATGCATGGCGCTGTCGTCTCAGGCAGTTGCAGCGCCAAGGACATCCAAAGGGCACAAACACTCGGTGTGCAAACCGTGTATGACTATCGCACTACACAGTTATCCAGTATCACCGCCCGATTCGATATCGTTTACGACACGGCGGCGACGCTTTCGATTTCCACAGGCGTTGCAATGCTGCGCGCGGGAGGCGTGTTTCTGGATCTGAACCCTGGCCCCTGGAAGTTTGTTCGCGCGATCTTTGACCGCCGTCTCAAGCCCGTCATCGGGTCGCCACGCGCAGACATTCTGGATAAGCTCGCCAAAGCTGCCAGTGCAGGAAGCTTCAGAATCCCTGTAGGCAAAACTGTTGCTCTGCACGATGCCATTCAACTGATCGGGGATATCGAAAACGGTCGAAAACCTGGCGGTAAGGCTGTCATTGAGATGGGAGATGCATAGGGGGAGCTATGGCCAGAAGTGATCGATTGTTTGAGCTGATGCAAGTGCTTCGGCGTCATCGCAGAACGGTATCGGGACGAATACTCGCTCAAGAATTGGGAGTATCCCTTCGCACCATACGCCGCGATGTTCTGACATTGCAGGGTATGGGGGCGGACATTGATGGTGAACCCGGCCTGGGCTACGTGCTCAAGCCGGGTTTTCTTCTGCCTCCACTCTCATTTACTGAGGAAGAAATACAGGCACTGGTGACCGGCGCTTTATGGGTCAGTCGTCATACCGATGACAAGTTTGCTTTTGCGGTCAAAAACGCATTGGCCAAGATTAACGCCGTACTTGCGCCGGATATGCGACCGGCCTTCGAGGATGAAACGTTCTACGTAAGCAGCCCCACGCTACATTTCGCACCAATCGATTTAAGCGAGATTCGCCGCTCCCTGCGCAACCAGTGCAAGCTACGTATCACGCTATCGATCAATCATGGGCCAATGGAAGACCAGGTTATCTGGCCAATCATGTTGGGGTTTATCGAAAATCGGCATTCTGTGGCAGCCTGGTGCGAGGCTGACGCCAGGTTTCGCATGATAGACCTGGATAATGTGGCAAACGTTGAAGTGCTTGAAGAACGTTACTCCCGTAATCGTCGCCAAATGATCAAGGAATGGCGCGCCCTGAATATTTTGCCTTGCAACAGCCGTGGTGAGACCTGCGAATAGTAATCGGCTCACGGTGTTTATTCGTATACGCCAGTTTTGGCAGCGTAAGACATGGTTATTACGCAGCCGATATTCCTGGATAAATCGCAACGCGTTGGCGAACGTTCAACACTCATGCACGTCTTGGCAATACCCCATAATGCATATAGCCATAAAGGCGCTCGCCTCGTGAAAGTGTGCATTAACAGTGCATATTTCCAGTCCCCACATTTGCTCTTATTGGCAAACAGCGCCCACCACAAACGAAAAACCTCCCCACAGCAGGCAAACGGGTAGTTCCGTTCATTAACGGCCGCCCACCCCACCGGCAAGGGCGAAAATGGCAAGCAAATTGCTATTCCTTACAGGAAACTAAATTACCCAAAGGGAATGACGCGTTTCACCCTGAGGCGTAAATCCAAGCGCTGAAGCACTTTGCCCCGCAGAGTCGTGACAGCGAAATTCCTGACCTCTGGAGATACTCAGCCATGATCCGCCTTACTCGTACAGGCCGCGCCCTCTGCGGCCTCTTTCTTGTTGTGGCTTGCTCTTCAGGGTATGCCGATGAAACTGCGCCGGTGATCAACACGGGCGACACAGCGTTTGTTGCACTGTGTTCGCTGGTCGTCTTATTGATGACATTACCCGGCCTCGCGCTGTTCTACGGCGGTATGGCAAGAACCAAGAATGTCCTCTCGGTGATGATGCAAGTGTTCTGCACGGCGGCCTTGATGTCGGTCATATTTGCCGTGTATGGCTACAGTCTGGTATTCGGAGACGGTGGCTCGTTGAATGCAATCATTGGCAACTTCGACAAGTTGTTTTTGCAGGGTGTGACCATCCATACGGTGGTGGGCACTATTCCAGAATATCTGTACTTCCTGTTCATGTTGCTGTTTGCCGCCATTACCCCTGCAATTATTGTCGGTGCGTTTGCCGAGCGCATGAAGTTTGCGGCAGTCATGGTGTTCATGGCGGTGTGGATCACCATTAATTACATCCCTATGGCACACATGGCATGGGGCGGCGGCTGGGTATTCAGTCTGGGCGTGCAGGATTTCGCCGGCGGCAACGTGGTGCACCTCAACGTCGGTATTGCCTCGCTGGTCGGTGCCTGGCTGATTGGCCGGAGACGCGGTTTTGGAACCTCGGCGCTCGCACCGCACAACATGACGATGACCATGACCGGCGGTTCGCTGTTGTGGGTTGGCTGGCTGGGTTTCTGCGGTGGTTGCGTGCTGGCGGTTAACGGTTTCGCCATGCTGGTGATGGTCAACACTATGCTGGCCAGCTGTGCCGGTGCGCTGGGCTGGATGGTCGTGGAATGGAAACACCGCGGCCGGCCAAGTCTGTTCGGTGCGGTATCGGGCTCTATCGCGGGTCTGGTGGCAATTACCCCGGCATGCGGTTTCGTCGGGCCCATGGGCGCCATTGTCCTGGGCTTTATCGCAGGCCCGCTGTGCGTCTGGTCAGTGGAAAAACTCAAGCCGATGCTGGGCCTGGACGACGCGTTCGATGTATTTGGCGTGCATGGTGTCGCCGGTATTCTGGGTGGGCTTCTGACGCCCGTCTTCGCCATGACAGCGTTGGGCGGTCAAGGGTTTGCTGAAGGTCGCGATCTCATCAGTCAGTTGATGGTCAATGGCGGCGCGTTGCTGTTCAGCATCGTGTTTTCGGCAGTGAGCAGCCTGGTGGCATTCAAGATCGCGGCGATGCTGTGCGGTGGCTTGCGCGTCGATGAAGATGCCGAGGTGGATGGTCTGGATCTGGCCGCCCACGGCGAGGTCGGTTACAAATACTCGAACTGAGTTTCAGGATTATTCGGGGTTGATCGTCGGGCTGAAGGTGTTCAGCCCGGCTGCAGATTTGCGCAAACCAAATCCACCGCAATCTTGTAGGACTGGCTTTAGCCGGGAGGACGTCGGGGCATTCACTAAACCCTGTTCAGCAGAAATACCGCCCTCCCGGCTAAAGCCGGTCCTACGCAGTTGCTGGCAAACATAGAATCTCCCACGCGGTATGCGCAAACCTCAAGTCCACCGTGCCCCTTGTGGGACTGGATTCATCCGGGAAGACGGCATTTCTGACGATGAAGAAGCTATGGCTCTGAGGGGGATGCAGCTACACGCCCCCTCCTTTTCAATCAAATGAAAAAAAGCGCCAGTGCAAGATACATCCTGCAGTGGCGCCTTTTAACGCTGGAAAGATTTCAGCTACGAACCCGCAGCTTGTCTGGATCGTACGCCACGGTACTGGCCGCTACCTGCGCGCGAATGCGCTTTTGCTGGCCATCAAGCTTACCGACCTCCACCGTCGTGCCCGGTTCGCAGTACGCAACGTCCAGTCGGCACAAGGCAATGTTGCGCCCAAGCACCGCAGAGCGCGTCGCGCTGGTGATAACGCCGACTTGTGCGCGTCCCACCCGCACGCAATCGCCATGCGCCGCCACTTCATTGCCTTCCAGCACGAGCCCCACCAGCTTATGCCGAGGCTGGGCACTACGCCGCAACAGCGCTTCACGGCCGATGAAGTCAGCGGTTTTACTCTTGAGGGGCACGCAAAATCCAATCCCGGCTTCAAACGGATCCGTCTGGTCGTCGAACTCGTAACCGGCAAACACCAGTCCGGCTTCGATGCGAAGCATGTCCAGAGCCTCAAGCCCCAGTGGCACCAGCCCCAAGGGTTCGCCGAGCGCCCAGAGCCGTTCCCAGACTTGCATCGCGTGATCGGGATGGCACCAGATTTCAAAACCCAGTTCGCCGGTGTAACCGGTGCGCGAAACCATCAGCGCCGGGCCGTTATGGCCATCAAGACGACCAGTGAGAAAGCGGAACCAGCCAAGCTCCGCCATTGCTGGCTGGGTGCCTGGGGTCCAGATCATCTGCTTGAGCAGTTCGCGGCTCAACGGGCCTTGTACGGCGACGTTACTGATCTGTTCGGAAGCGCTCTTGATCCACACTTTCATCCCGAGCTTTTCGGCCTGCTCACGCATCCACACACCGGCGTGGTCTTCACCGCCAATCCAGCGAAACGCATCCTGGCCCAGGCGCAGCAAGGTGCCGTCATCGAGCATACCGCCATGTTCGTAACACATCGCCGAATAGACTACCTGTCCGATGGCGAGTTTGCGCACATCGCGGGTCAGGCAGTAATCGAGCAAGGCTTCCGCATCGGGCCCAAGCACTTCGAATTTGCGCAATGCCGACAGGTCCATCACCGCCACCCGTTCACGGCAGCCGTGGTATTCATCAAGGGCGCCGTAGCCATCAAAGCGGCTTGGGGTCCAGAAGCCACGATAGTCGATGAACTGTCGGGTCAGGCTTGAAGTGCCCGCATGAAAACCGCTTTCGCGGGTCAGCACCGGGTCGGCGTCAGCAGTCTGTCGGGTAGTCATGGCGATACTGAAACGCTCCTTTTCGGAATACACGCGAACGTGGATATCGGTGGGTTGCCAGCCATTGGCCGGGTCGATGTCATCCGGGCAACTGCTGCTGGCGCAGAGGAGATCCGTCATGGCCTTGAGTAACACGTAATCACCGGGACGAGACCATGGCTCATCGAGAGTCAGGTGCTGATGGGCATCGATACCGGTATTGAAAAAGAAATTGATCGCAGGCCACCCCGCCCGCCCCTGTACCCCATGCGCGGCAAGTACACGGCTGATGTTATCGCTGCAGTTTTCGTGGCCGAAGTAGCCCTGGGATTCGTAATAGCGTGCGGTGCAGGCCAAGGCAAACGTGTCATGGCGGCCGACCGTGTCACGGACCACTTCCAGCATTGGCTGCAGGTTGCGGTCGAAGAAACGGCTGAACAGGCCTGGTCCCGGATAGGCACTTCCGTTGAGGGTACGTGTGACCGTGGGGTCCAGATCGATTTCGCGCCCGGTATCCAGGCCTCGCTGATCGAAGGCGACAAAGTCCGAGCATTGGCGTCCGGCGACGTCAATCACCTGAATGAACTGTCCCGCGGCCACTCGATAATCCCGCGCGGTGCCGGGCGTGATGGTGAACTCGTCGATGACTTCACCCAAAGGCGCTGGCAGCGGTGGCACCCATAATGCTGTCGGATTGGCCCGCTCAATGATCAGGCGCAACTCGCTGGCCCTGTCCTGCCCATCCACAGGTGTACGCCCGCCGGGTGCGGCGACTACCACCAACAGATCGGCACTGGCGGTCATGGCGCGGCTGAAGCCTGCCGGTGTGGCGCTCGGCCAGAGGCTGCACGCTTCGCCGAGATGGCGGCAATCCACGCCGCGCTGCGTCAGGCCCGCCGCAACATGCTGCGCTTCACGGTTTGCCTGGCCAAGGCTCTCGCCGATAAAGCGTGCACCGGAAGTACGTTGCAACCCCAGTGCTGAAAGCGCCTCGCGGCCGTCGACCAGAAAGGCCAGCAATTCAGCGGGCTGGTCCCCCTCCAGATCGATGACCTGCAAGCGATCGCCGGCCTGCAAGGCAATTACCGTCAATCCACCCGGCGCAACCCGATGGCGTTCATAACCGGGGGTGCGGGCAAACAAGGCCGGCTCCAGAGGCCGGCTTGTGACAGGAAGATTCATGGCAACCTCAACCTGCAGATTTCAGGCGATCGAAACCATCACTGGCCAGGTAGGCGGCTAATGAATCGTCCAGGGCGTCCAGCCACGGCGTGTGGTGCACGGTCGCCATAGTGCCGGTGATCAACGAGCGATAGCAGTGGTTGCGATAGCCCATGATGTCGGCGTGCTTGTCCTTCTTCCATTGAAGGAAGGTCTCATTCACCTGCGAGATATCGAAACTGGGGTAGTCGGTGGCTTCGATCAATTGGCGAATGTATTCACCCTGAAATTCGAACATCTGTTGCGCGGTCTCAAGGCGTTCTTCCTCATAGCGCCAAGCCAGGTTTTCAGCCTGCATGGGGGCTCTGTCCGGTAAATCAATGCGCCCCAGAATAACGTCGCGGGCATACCAGGCCTGGGCGTCGAACATGTTGAAGCTGTACCACTGGTCCTGCATGCCCAGATAAATCAGCCGAGGGTTGGCTTCCCAGAAAATGCCTTTGTACAGGTTCAGCGGCCACAGGCGGTTGCCTGTTTTCAGGCGCAGGTCCTCGGGCAGGAAAGCAAAATGATGTTTGTAGCCGGTGCACAGAATCACCGCATCGACTGCCTTACTCGTGCCGTCGACAAAGAACGCCCGATTGCCCTGTACATGAGTCAGCAGTGGCTTCTCTTCCCAATTGTCCGGCCAGTGATAGCCCATCGGTGCGCTGCGATAGCTGCTGGTGATGGTCCGCGCGCCGTACTTGTAGCACTGCGAGCCAATGTCCTCGGCCGAGTAACTGCTGCCGACGATCAATACGTCCTTGTCCTTGAATTCCAGTGCATCGCGGAAATCGTGCGCATGCAGCACGCGCCCGGCGAACGTCTCGAAACCCGGAAAATGCGGCACATTGGGTGTGGAGAAATGCCCGCTGGCAACCACCACATAGTCGAACACTTCGCTGCTGGTCAGGTCCTTGCCGTGATCATGAACGGTGACGGTGAACTGCTCTTGCACCTCGTCAAAAGTCACGCTGCGCACCACCGTATTGAAACGGATGTAATCACGCACGCCCGCTTTTTCGACCCTGCCCTTGATGTAATCCCAGAGCACCTCGCGCGGCGGATAAGAGCCGATGGGGCGGCCAAAGTGCTCGTCGAAACTGTAGTCGGCAAACTCCAGACACTCTTTTGGCCCGTTGGACCACAGGTAGCGGTACATGCTGCCGTGCACCGGCTCACCATGTTCGTCCAGCCCGGTCCGCCAGGTGTAATTCCACATGCCGCCCCAGTCAGACTGTTTTTCGTAGCAGACCAGTTCGGGTGCCTGCTCCGGCGTGCATGCGCCGGACTCTACGGCCGACTGAAAGGCTCGCAACTGAGCCAGTCCGCAAGGGCCCGCACCAATGATCGCGACTCGTTTTTTCATGTTCTATTCTCCGCAATGAGGAAAGCTCGATGCCTTACAGGCATTTCAAGCGGGTGGCGGCAAAGAGGTTGTGTATCAGGCAGGCGATAAACATCGGGCGCTCATCGGAAGATCACCGTCTTGTCGTGGTTGATGAATACGCGATGTTCCAGGTGGTATTTGAGGGCCCGCGAAAGCGCGACGGTCTCGGTATCGCGGCCGATGGCGACCAGGTCGTCCGGGCTATGGTCATGCTCGACCCGTTGCACCTGCTGCTCGATGATCGGCCCCTCGTCCAGGTCGCCGGTGACGTAATGCGCTGTTGCGCCGATCAGTTTGACGCCCCGTGCATAAGCCTGGTGATAAGGCCTGGCACCCTTGAAGCCGGGCAAAAACGAGTGGTGAATATTGATCGCCCGCCCCGCGAGCTTGTGACACAGCTCATCGGACAGAATCTGCATGTAGCGTGCGAGCACCACCAGGTCGGTTCCGGTCTGTTCGACGATGCTCATCAACTCAGCTTCCTGCTGCGCCTTGGTGTCGGGCGTGACGGGCAGATATACGAAGCGGATGCCCTCGCGCTCAGCCATCGGCCGCAGGTCCAGGTGGTTGGAGACAATGGCGGTGATGTGCATGCTCAGCTCGCCCTTTTGGTGGCGATACAGCAGGTCGGTCAGGCAATGGTCGAACTTGCTGACCATCAGCAGCACCCGCAGCGGTGTGTCGCCAGCGTGCAGGGCCCATTGCATGTCGAATGGCACAGCGACATCGTCGAACCCCTGGCGCAGGGCCTGGATATCGCCCGTGGTGCCAGCATTGAAGCGAAACACCGCCCGCATGAAAAAACGCCCGGTGTGCTCGTCGTCGAACTGCGCCAGTTCGCTCAGGTAACAGTCGCGCTCGGCTAGGTAAGTGGTCACGGCGCTGACAATGCCCGAGGTCGCCGGGCACTGAACGTTGAGTATGTAGTGGGAGGTGGACATGGCATCTTCTCTTGTCATGAAAAAATCGCTCACTCAGCCCTTGGCCGTGCGTTTTTTCTTCTCGGGGTCATCGAATGGCAAGCTGTGGCTGATTGCCTTGGTGCTCAGGCTGCCGCGAACTTCCAGGGCAACGCCCTGCTCGGCAATGTGCGGCTCGACCCGGGCGATCGCCATGGATTTGCCGGTCAGACGCGAGTACATGCCGCAGGTAATCAAACCCACCTCCTTGCCTTCGAACCACAGGCTGTCGCCCGCCTGAGCCGCCACCTGACCGTCGAGCAGCACACCGAATATCTTGAAGCGCTCAGAGCCCTGGCGTCGGTAATGCTCCTCAGCACCCCGAAACCCCTGCTTGCCGGGCGACACGGTGAAATCCAGGCCCAGTTCCCAGAGGCTGTCGCCGGCCTTCTGATCGGCAAAGGGGTACATCTGCGAGTTGTCGTAGGGGAAAAACAGCAGTGAGCTTTCGACACGCAGCCAGTCCAGTGCGGTAAAAGCGCACGGGATAATGCCCAGGTCGCGGCCCTGCTCAAGAATGCCGTCCCAGATCAGCGGGGCATCGGCAGCCTTGCAGAAAATTTCGTAACCGCGCTCCCCGGTGTAGCCCGTGCGCGAGATCATCACCGGGCGGTCGAACAAGCGGGTTTGCAGATGGTGGAAATACGCCAGATCCCGAATACCCGGTACGTGATCGGCGAGGAAATCCACGGCCTTCGGTCCTTGCAGCGAAAGATCGTGCAGGTCGTCATCGAACAACACCGCGACCTGACGGCCCAGTGCCGAACGCACCAGCAACTCATGGCCACTGCCTGCGCCATGCACAACCATGAAAGCATTGGGGCCGGTGCGATACACAATGCAGTCGTCAGCAAAGTTTCCGTCTTCATCGAGCATGCAGGCGTATACCGATTTGCCCGGATACAGCTTGGCGATATCGCGGGTGGTGGCCTGCTGTAACAGGCTTTCGGCGTGCGGCCCGACGTAATGCACCTTCTTCAGGCCCGACACGTCCATCAACCCGGCGCGGGTGCGAATGGCCTCATGGTGGTCAGCCAGGTCGCTGGCGTAGGTCCACGCAGTGGGCATGCCGTTCCAGTCTTCCAGCTGTGAGCCAAGGGCCAGGTGCCGTTCGCGAAGCGCAGGGGTGCGCCATGAATGAGTCATGGAGTATTCCTCTTAGATTAAGTGAGGGTTTGAGGTCAGAGCTGGAAGTCAGGCCTGATCTCAGGTATCGAAATCAAAGCGTCGCAGCCACTCGATCAGGGCCTGCCGATAGCGGGTCATGCCCTTGTAGTCGGCAATGGCCTCGGGCAAATCGCGAATTACCCGGTGCATGCGTTGCGCCCAGGCCGGATTGGTGACGAGTTCGTCCATGCTGATCAGGTAGGTGCGAATGCCGAACATCAGCGCGTTGGAGCGCGGCAAGCGCATCATCAGCTGCATCTCCACACGCAGATGAACCAGTCGTCCTGCGTTTTCGGCAGTGACCTTGCCACGGTCGTTGCCCCATTCATGAAAGGTTTCGGGCGACGAATCCAGTCGCGGATTGATCGTCAACGTCCAGTTCAGGCGACGCACCGGCTGGCCGACCTGCACATTCAGCAGGTATTTCAGCGCCCGGTCGAAGATGCCCATCTGATGCGCCATCGGTACCGGCGAGTGCCATTGTTTGAAGCTCATGCCAGCGTCGAAACGCAATGACCAGTCGGCCGGACAGGTGACCATGCCCGCGTCCATGAACAGGTCGCCATCTCGCTGGTCGAGCACAGCGAAGTCGCCCTGCAACTGGCGGGTGATATACTCCAGTGGCTCGCACGGCAGGCTCGCCGGATCACCGAAGGTGAAACGCTGATCAATACCCATCGGCAGGTTCTGCCAGTGCCAGGCGTCGCCGTCGCGCTGCAGATGAAAGTGCTGCGGATAGTCTTCAGACAGATGCTCCATCAGCACCTGCACCATGTCCCAGGCGGCCTGAGTCATGTGCGGCATGACCAGACAGCGCCCGGGGTCGCGTTCCAGTACCCGGGCTCGTTCGGCGGTCTCGGACAGGTAATGTTCGTCGATGTCGAACGGATGCTCGAAGATCGAACCCGGATCGCGGGAAGTTGCTGGCTCGATGTTCACCGAGTACATGTACTGATCTTCGGGAAACGGAAACGGGAAGCGCGCGATGGCCTGCGGGCTGTTGCGAAAGCTGAAGTCGTCGCAGTAGGTTTGCGGCGCTTTGAAGGCTAGGGTCATGACAAAACTCCACAATCAGATATCGAGTACCAGCGCTCCGCCGCAACTGCGCGACACACAGGGCATCAAGTGAGTGTTGCGTTCGTGGTCGCTGAGAAACAGATCCCGATGCTCGACCGCGCCGTCTATATAGGCTGTCTGGCACTGCCCGCAGACCCCGCCGCGACAGAGGTTGGGCACCTCGACACCCGCCGCTTCCAGGGCTTCGAGCAGGCTGTCTTCGGCATTGACCTTTAACCGTTGACCGCTACGTGCGAGGTGCACATCGAAGGGCACACCAGGCTCCGGCGCAGCGAACGCCTCCCAGTGCACGCGGCTGGCCGGCCAACCCAACGCCTGGCTCTGCTCACGCAAGGCATCGATCAGCGTTTGCGGGCCACAGGCGTAAACATGCGTGCCCAGTGGTCGCTGGCTCAGCAGTTTGTTCAGGTCCAGTCGCCGCGTGGGGCTGGCATAAACATGCAGGCGTGCCTCCAATTGCTCGCGCAGCGTGTCGAGATAAGCATCGCTGATGCCGGGACGGCAGGCGTAATGCAGCTCGAAATCCTGGCCCTGACGCGTTAGCTCCGCGCAATACGCCATGAACGGCGTAATGCCGATGCCCGCTGCGATCAACAGGTGCAGGCGCGCTTTGCTGTGTACCGGAAACAGATTGGCCGGTGCCGAAATGGTCAGCCGGTCACCGACGTCCAGTTCGTCATGAACGAAGTGCGAGCCACCGCGTGACAGAGACTGACGGCGCACGGCAATGCGGTAATGGCGCGTCTGCGCCGGATCGCCGAGCAGCGAATAGGCATTGCGCCGACCATTGGGCAAGTGCACTTGCACATGGCTGCCCGCTGAAAACGCCGGCAAAGAACCCCTCAACGGCTCCAGCAACAGCTCGCGCACCATCGGGGTCAGCAAGTGGGTTTGCGCCACTCGAACGGCAATCGTGTGGCTCATGCGCAAGCCTCCCCGTGTGGTCGGTCGGCATCGGCGCAGACTCCGATATACGCCCCCAAACGCTCTGAAAAGTGCTGGCGAATTTCGAGTACCACAGCGCACTGGCAGCAGGTGTGCAGCGCGGCCTCTGTAGCGTCCTGCACCCTTGCACAGTGCACGCAGAACACCGAACGGCTACCGCCCTCGCCCGGTCCCGAGTTCAGGCTCAACGTTATTTCATCGGCCAGCAGCCCGGCGTCAATGGCCACCGTGCGAACCTTCCAGAGAAACGACTCATCGCCCTGCACATGCAACTGCACACCGACATGGCTGTTGCGTAAATGCTCGGCCAGTACCCCCTGTAACGTCTGTAGATCTTCCAGTTCGGGCAAGGCCAGGTGCGTCAGGCTGCGGGCTTGTGCAAGCCGGTCTTGTAGCTCGGCATGAAGTTTAAGGCCTTGCGTCTGGGTCACCAGCAAGTAATCACGGGACAACTGCATGGGTGGTACTGCGTCATACGTCGGCAGGCTGAAAGGGCGCGACGCTGCAATCGGATTGTTCATGTCGATCCTCGTGCTGACGAGGGCGGAATTGCCCTGGCGTGTTTCCTCATGAGCAAGATAATTTCCTATGGGGCATTCATCCTCAATCCTCAAGACGAGCTACTCCCAATGGGGTAGTTGACAGCCAAGGGCATGGAATTTGCTGTCGCACTGGACTCATGCCGATAAGACGGGAGGAAAAAATGCACACAATCAGCCCCGCGCCTTCGCCGCTATCGACCACCCATTCGCTAACCGAACGTGAGACGCAAACCCTCAGCCTGATCAGGGACGGCCGCAACAACAAGCAGATTGCCCGGGAATTGGGCATCAGCGACGGTACTGTGAAGATTTATGTGCGCAACCTGCTGCGCAAGTTTGACCTGCACTCACGCCTGGAGCTGGCGTCATGGATGCATCGTCATGAAGCGCAGCCGCAAGGTCATGAACCGATAACGGTCACTGAACAAGCTCCGCAGGCCGCCACCTCGATCAGTGTCAGCGGCTTGGTCAACGACTTGCCGGCGCTGATCTACAAGGGTGAAAACGTGCGCGCTTGGCGCATGCAATACGTCAGTGAAGGCTGCCTGCACCTGACCGGCTACTCCGCCGAACAACTGACTCGCGAACAAAGTTACGGCGCTTTGATTCTTGAGGAATACAGCGACTATGTCTGGTACTGCGTGCAATGCGCACTGCTCAAGCGTGAGCCGTTTCAGCTGAAGTACCGGATATGTTGTGCCGATGGCCGCATCAAGGAAGTGTGTGAGACCGGGGTCGGGTTGTACTCGAGTAGCGGCGAGATCCTGGGGCTTGAAGGGGTGATATTCGAAGTGGGTGCGTAAGGTCTGTACCCTTCGATATTTCAGGTGTTCCGTGGTCTATTCGGCGCCTTCCACGTCTCTCATCAAACATCACGTCAATAATGGATTGAAATACATTTTCTGTAGGAGCTGCCGAAGGCTGCGAAGCACCTTGTCCTGACACACGGTGATCGCAGCCTTCGGCAGCTCCTACAAGTCCTATGTTCACCGCGAGACAGCGCGGCGGCTGGACGACGTATAAATCAATAGCACACCTGTGCTATCGAAAATGATCCGCAGGTCAATTACTGTTTTTCAGCTGAACCAGATTTTCAGGTTCATTGAATACAGTCATTGCCATGCTACGTACCACCTTGTTTTCATTGCTGATGCTCACAGCGTTTGCCCCAGCATTCGCCCAGACGGCTTGCCCGGGCGGCGTTGCTCCCGGCAGCCCTCAGTGCGGGCCGGACTCGGGGACATCAAGAGCCGATTCTGCCCCTTCCCGTCCGACCGGCGAATGGCTTAAAACCTGGGGCGCGATTGCAATGTCTAGCTCCACAGGCGAAGTAGGAGCCGTTGTTGGCAAACTATCCGAGGGCGATGCGAAGAGCTCTGCCATTAAACAATGTGCCAAGGGCGGAGCGAATGATTGTGCTGTTCAACTGGTTTATCGAAATCAATGCGCTGCGCTGGCTGCGTCTCAGGTGGACACTTTTTTCCAGTCGTCTCCGAGCGAAGAGCTTGCAGAGAGTAACGTGAAAAAGGTGTGTGATGAGAGTGGTGGAGGGACATGCAAGGTCTTGTACTCGGAGTGTACCGAACCGCTGTTCAGAAAATACTGAAGTCGGAACCGGCTTATCCTTGGTCACCGATGTTCATCGCGAGTTTCATTCCCCTTGAATAACCGTTATTTCACGCAGAGCGCAATGTTCGTGCGCGCAGCGTGGATCACGCTCAAATAATCGTCGACGACGGCAGGTGACATGTCCTGGGTAATTGCATCATCGGCCATCGCAGCATCCTGGCGATATTTCGACAGCGTCGCCAGGCATCCAGCTTTATCCTTCAATTTATACTGCGTGAGCGCATAGTCATTGCGCAGACCGCCCTCATCCATCATTCCCATTGTGTTGAGGCACTCACGATAAACGGGCGCCAGGGTCGTCTCGGCCTGGGAGTATTTTTTCTCGTCGTAGAGTTTTTTGAACAGTCGACGCGTCTTGTCCAGCGCGGGTTGAGCGCAGAAGGCCGGCACATAGCGGTAATCACCTTCGAAACTGCCATTGCTGCCGCAATACTCACGACACTGTTCTTTTGTAGATGTACTCACCACTAACCCGTCGGGGGCGATGGTCAGGTCCAGTGAACATTGGCTCGGGGCATCGCCTTCGTAAACTACCGCGCCTCCTCCCGGGTTCAACCTGCCGGAAAACGTGCAGCCACTACCGGCGTTTTCGGTGTCCAGTGAGAACGTCTGGATACCCTTCGCGCCTGCGGATTCAATGACCAGTTGCCCCCAACCACCCTCAGTCCCATAAGTGCCCGCTTTTAGCGGTGATTGTTGCGCCATGGTTGATGCAGGCAACATCAAAGAGGTAAAACAAAAAGCAGCACAGCAAATATTAATAGCTCGCTTCATCGCTACGCCCTTATGGAGGATTGAGCCCATTTACTGCCACCGCGGATAAGATGCATAGGGACCTGAAACTGCCCCACTGCGTAAATAAACAACATCGAGTTTGGCGCTCCGCAACGTTTCGACAGGCGCACATGACGCTTCCTAGCTCTTGGTGAGCGCCGTTTTTTTCTGGTAACCAACTTACGGACTGCAGGCGATAAATCAATAGCACACCTGTGCTATCGAAAATCATCAGCAGGTCAATTACTGTTTCTCTCTGGGCAGGTGTTTAAAGGTTCATTGAAATTGAGTAATCAATATGATTCGTTCCACGTTATTTTCACTGCTGGTACTCGCTGTCTCTACTCCGGCCTTTTCGCAGACGGCTTGCCCAAGCGGCGTCGCCCCTGGCAGCCCTCAGTGCGGACCTGACTCGGGGACTTCACGAGCGAACTCCGCGCCTTCACGGCCAACCGGGGAATGGATTAAAACCTGGGGGGCGATTGCTGGATCGGATAGTCGTGGGGAGTCGTGGACCTCTCTTGGGAAATTATCGAAAGACGACGCAGAAGACGAGGCACTTAGTCAATGCAAGGCGGCTGGTCTGCCGGACTGCAGGGTCAGTATGACTTATCACAATCAATGTGTATCGATGGCATCACCTCCTGGTGAAGGGACTAGCTCGATACGTACCGCGGAGAGCAAAAAGATCAGCAGCCAAGATGCGCTGAAAATCTGCCACGATTTAAACGGTGTGAAGTGCGACATTGTTTATGCAGCTTGCACAGATCCGATATTCAGAAAGTTCTGATAATCATGACAACCGGAGTTAGCTTGCGTGAGGAGAGACAACATTACTTCTCACTGGATAATCCGTCACGCAGTGCATCACTTACTCGACAACACGAGAGCCCAAAACGAGGGCGCACTGGCAAGCGATGACAACTCATGACATGACAGCGCCTAACAGCCCTAAAGCAAACGAGTTCTACACGCTGATGCCCGACATCCGCAGTAACTGGGGGCCCTGCGGCGTCATCTTTTCGAATGAGCGCGAGTTACTGACACCGCCGCGCCGTATCCTGCGGCCCCCTGAAGGTGGTTTCCCGCCGCTACGCCAGATACCGCAGCTTGAATATGACCCCAGGAAAGGCAAAATGCCGCGCGACCTTGAAGGCATATTCAGCGGCTACTGGCTGGTTTCAGAGCGGCTGAAGAAGGTGTTCGAAGAGATAGATCCATTGGCCTTTGAGTTTGCCGAATGCACATTCCGTTTGCCTGATGGCTCGATGGGCCCCACTCATTTCCTCTGTGACATTGTGCGCGTCCTCAATGCGGTGGATGAAGAAGCCTCCAGGTTGAATGTCGAGATCAGCGATGAATTCGTGAATGGAAAGTTCTATAACCTCTGCGGCGGCGCGAGGCTCGTTTTTCATCAAAGCGTCGTCGGTTCGGCGCACATTTTCCGCGTCCCCTACTCCGGCCGTTTGGTTGTCTGCGATAAAGCATTTCGGGATGCGGTTCGACAGGCCGGGATTGGCGCCAAGAGTCACTCGGATGGGCTGTGGTTCGAAGATGCTGCCAATCTGTAGGCCGAGTCAAACACTTGAGGTCGGGGCAAATCTTGTGGCCCCGGTGTCCATAGTCCTGCGCTGTCTACCCGCAGACATAGGACCTGTAGGAGCTGCCGAAGGCTGCGATCTCGGTATACCTGTAGAAATGCTTCGCAGCCTTCGGCAGCTCCTACAGAAAATGCATTTCAATCCAGTATTTTTGCTGTTGCTTGATGAGCGCGCTTGCCCGCGATTCGGTCTGTCAGTCGATGAAGATATCGTCTGTGCTGGCGCAATCGCGGACAACCGCGTTCCTACAGGAAAAATCACTCTTTCTGGATGAATCCTCTCTGAGATACGCGCCATGATTAATTCACGCTGAGGAGCCAGCCATGCAGTTGTCCCCCTCGTTGAAGTCCTTGATACCGGAATGCAGGCAATGGCTTGATCGGGCCCGGACCTCGGGCGATATCGACCGCTACACAAGCGCCGTGGAAGATCATCTCGCAGTTGCCGGCCGCCTTAACCCCAAGGTCGGAACACAGCTTGGACGAATTAGCCACTTTTGGAGCGTCGCCGCCTGCGACGCATACTTTCGGGCGGATCTGGATAAACTTGCCTGTTTTTTAGGTGGACGATTGAAAGCCGTGCGCTGGTGCTGCGCTGGGATGCGGTACACAGTCAGCTGCGTCCACAGCTTGGCAACTGGCCCCGGGAGTACGAAGACAGCCTGCGCGCTGCAGGCCCCACCGTGTTGTCTCACTGGGATACAGGCAAGATTAGCGCCCGGCGCTTTCTGGAAATGGCGGAGAAAGATGCGCGGCTCAATCTGTTCCCTCAGTCACGTCGAATCGCTCATAACACCCACGATGTGTTTTTAACGTTCCTGTTCTGCGACGCCTATGGACTGTCGATCCGGTTCGAGCCACGCAAGCCCTTGATTGAGGTCTATCAAGGGCTTCTGGATAACTGGAAGACCGACGACCAGATCACCTTTGCGCAATACATGAGCCAGGCCGCTGAATTCCATATCAGTCGGAGCAAGCACAGCACAGGCTGGAAAATTTGCGAATTCGACTACGACTTTGATCGCGTCTTCCCGATCGAGTTACTGGCCGTCCTGGCACTACGACGTCGAGATAACTTCGCAGACTTCCCGGCGGGTCACGTGCTGATCGATGGGCCTTGGTCGGTGCTCAGGGACCTGCCCTGTGCTGAGCTGCACCCTCTCATCGAGGCTGTTCTGACGCGTGTGAAGAATGATTATCCGCAATTTCTTTGACTGAGGCCCGGTCAGCGACTGGCGCCGCAATAGATCGCAACTAACGCCAGGAAAACTCACGCTCAGCGTTGAAAATAGAGGTAGGGATGAAGGACTGGAAACTCGCCGAACTCAATCAGGCAACTATCAGGCTGATCCTGGCAGGTTGCGTGATCGCATACGTGGTGGTCGTTGGGCTTGTCCCGGGCCTTGTCCTTGAGCATTACCGGCTGATCATTGGGTATTACACCGGCGTTTTGGTGTTTTCCCTGATATTGCGCATGCACATTGTCAGCTATCCGGGCGTGTATCTGACGCGCCGCCTGTTGGCAATGGTGCATGACTACATAGGGATCTCGGTCGGTCTGGTATTGGGCGGTGAAGCTACCCTACCGCTTTTCAGCCTGATGGTTTGGGTCACCCTGGGTTACGGCATGCGCTTCGGCTCGCGCTATCTGGCCACGGCGGCGGTCATGGCGCTGCTGTCTATATTGATTACCTATCAACTTACGCCCTACTGGCAGGCGCAGCCTTATATGGTCGTGATGCTGCTATTGGTCATTATTCTGGTTCCGGCCTACGCCAATACCCTGCTGATAAGGCTCCGTCAGGTCTCCGAGCAGGCGACGGTTGCGAACCAGGAAAAGGAACGGTTTTTAGCCCAGGCCAGTCATGATCTTCGGCAACCTATTCACTCCATTGGCATGTTCACCGCATGCCTGCGTACGAGCTCTCTAGGCGAATATGAGCGGCAGTTGGTCGATAACATTGATCGCTCACTGCAAAACGTGTCGCAGCTTTTCCGCTCCATACTGGATATCTATACGCTGGACAGCGGCAAAGTCTCAGTCAAATCAGAGATGGTAAATATCGGCGACCTGCTTAGTGATCTGGCCCGGCAAAATGCAGCTGCAGCGCGCTGGGCTGGCGTCGAATTGAGAGTTCGTGCGTGCCCACGATGGGTCAGAATAGACGCCACACTGCTGTCGACGATGGTGCAGAACATCATTTCCAACGCGCTCAAATATGCCCCGGAGCATCCGGTTCTGATCGGGGTACGCAGAACCCGCAGTGGTCTTTCGATCCATGTACACGATCAGGGGCGCGGCATCTCGGATGAACACTTGCCCAAGGTTTTTGATGAGTTCTATCGCGTTCGACATACGCGGGAGAAAGACATCGAGGGTGTGGGGCTTGGATTATCAATTGTCAGGCGCCTTAGCCAGATCCTTGGTCTAAGAGTCAGCCTTGTTTCCCGGTTGGATCACGGAACCAGTGTGGCCATTCACGGCCTTCAAGAAGTGTCGGCGCCCATGCAACAGACCTTTAAGAAGATACCTGGCGATAGTCTGCTCAGAGGCCTGAGAGTCTGTCTGGTCGAGGACGACGAAAACGTGCTGACCGCTACCGCTACGTTGCTGGGACGATGGGGCTGCGAGGTTCAGACCGCTCGTTCGGCGCAGGGTTTGATCACCGAGTGTGACATCCTCATCGCCGATTATGATTTGGGCACAACCGCCAATGGCGTGGACTGCATTGATCAGGTCAGAGCTGCACGTGGCAGAGATATTCCGGCCATGATCATTACCGGGCGTGATGTCGGGTTTGTCGCTGAAGAGTTGCATAAACGTAATGTCGTGTTGCTGGCCAAGCCATTAAGGCCCTCAGAGTTACGACTGGGTCTGCTATCAATGCGCGAGACATTAATGGATGCCCCCCCGTGATGTTCTGGCGCGCGCCATGCAGGACTAGCGGTTCTCCTTTAAAACTGATGATTCGGAAGACTCCAGCAAGAGAAGCTTAAATGACTACCAGGCAATTACTGGAAAAAGAACAGTTTTATGTGCTGCAGAGTGATCCGCGCGGGGGCGGACCCGGGACGGACGTTGAGATCGCAAATCTGGACTCCCTGTTAACGCCACCGAGCCGCATTCTCAGGCCTGAAAACGGTGGAATTCCTTCATTGCCAGAGGTGCCGCATTTGGTGCATGCCAACAAGTCAAAGCGAATGCCTCGTGATCTCGAAGGTGGATTCAGCGGTTACTGGCTGGTTTCCGAGCGTCTGAAGCAGGTCTTCGAATCCATAGATCCAAATGGATTCGAGTTTCTGGCCTGTGACTACACGCTGCCAGATGGTTCAAATGGCCCACCGCATTACCTCTGTGACGTTGTACGCATGATCGCGGCATTAGACGAAGAAAAATCAACTTATCAAGTTCGCACAGGTCATGAATTCGAGACTGGCAAACCGTTCAGGATAATGACCTTTCTAGGTGGCGCACGTCTCGCCTTCAAAAAAGATCTTGTGGGTTCTGCCCATGTTTTCCGCATGGCCGAGAAGAAGTCGTCAGTCATTTGTGATCGCGTGATGTACACCGCGATCAGGAAAGCCGGTATTGGCGTCAAGCCAAGTTCTGGTGGTCTTTTATGGCGCGACGCTGCCGATGTGTGAAAGGTACGTCCAGTCTGAATGTCTTAATAACATACTCGTTAAAACCGAACCTATAGTACGGGTGTGCTATTGGAAAAATGCCCTGCCCCTGTAACTTACAGAAGATCATCGCTGGATTACTTTTCCACGATTTTTTGATCAGGCACGAAAGCACAGAGGCTTTTCAATTGACGCTAGATACCGTTACCAACCGTTTGCCCGTGGGCTGGAAAAATCCACTGCTGCGAGCAGCGTTCATCACAGTGGCGGCGACATGCTGCTGGCAGCCGCTGAGCGCACTGGCCGGATCTATGTCCCCTGCTAACGCTTCCTCTACCCTGCCTGTCGATAACACCGAAGCCTCGCTGAACCTTGATGAGCGCAAGCTGATTCAGGAAGGTTTGATCTGGGGCGGTTTTTATCAGGGTGCTATTAACGGCAACTTTGACAAAGATACGCGGGCCGCCATTACCGAGATTCAGCAGCAGTATAAACAGCCCGGCACTGGTCTCCTGAACGCCGACCTGGCCATGCACCTCGGCGGTTCAGCGCTGAATAAACGAACAGCCTTCGGCTGGACCACCGGGACGGAGCCAAAGACCGGGGTGAGACTGGGTTACCCGTCAAAACTACTTACGGTACTCACCAGCCCAAATTCCAATACCGTGAATCTGAATGCCGAGGACAGTAGTATCTCGTTGCGGGTTGAGCGACTGATCAATATGAAACCCGGCCAGATTGGTACGATCTACAACAACCTGGCCAGCGATACCCAATCCACCCTTACGTACAACCTCAGACATGATGATTCTTTCATCACTGCGGGCTCGCGTGGTCCGCTGAAGTTCCTGCGTCGCTATGAGCAGCGCGGGAGTGAGATTCGTGCTTTAGACCTCGTATGGGTTAGCGAGCGCGATGCAGATATGAAAGCCCTCGCGATACTGATTTCCAACAGCTTCGACCCGTTCAATACTTCGGGCCCGCAAAAAGAGCCGGAATACCCTTACCTCTCCAGCCTCGCCCGCTCAGCAAGTAATGAGTCGACTGGCGGCAAACCCAATGCCGTGCCCACTCAGTAATGCAGTTCGGCAGAAGCCGGACTTGAGAACGGAAGTCTCAGTTGAATGAGACTTCCACTGGCCCTCGTTGCAGCTGCCTGCCTGGTTATGGACCTCCCCATCGTGAGTGCGAGCGAAACAAGCGCCGTGACCAATGAGCAGGGATGCATCAGGCAGCGCGGCGGTCCACAGGATCCCGGCACGGTGCCGCCGCCCGTCATGGATGCCTGCGTGGGCCCCTACTCTCTGCGCATTCCCGCCAACTATTTCGATGACCAGATGGGCCCGAACTTTGATGGCAGCTTTGGGCTGTATCTCGAATACCCGGACCTGACGCCCTTCGCGCCAGGCGAACGAACACACCTGACACTGGATGTGGCCACGCGCACGGTGAACATTGGTTATGTCTACCTCGACCGGGTAAGCGCCGAGGCGTTTATGCGACGACAAACCGTGCCAGACGGTTCTGGCGAAGATGCGCCCGAAATGGATATCCAGACGCGTCTCAAAGGCAAAGAGGTCGATGGGCTCACACCTTATTACGCCGATGTTGCGACGTATCGCGCGCACTATCTGGCGAAGGGGCTGAAGCCGTCCAACTCCATCATGCAAGCCAGTTATTACAAGGACTGGTACGTGGCGCGCGATACGCGAGGCCAAATCGAGACGATCATCAAGTGCACATCGCGCGAAGTCCAAGAGTCCGGCGTGGAATATCGTGAGGGCAAGCTGATACGCAGCAAGGAGCGCCAGTTACCCGAGTGTGAGCACACATTTGTCATGCCCGAGATGAAGGTGGCCGTGAAAATCAACTATGTGCGCTTCGCGTTCAACGACTGGAAAAAGATTCAAGACCGCGCACGAAGCGCACTGCAGGAATTATCTCGTGATGCTGGTTTGACCCGCCGTTAATGAAGAAACGGAGGTTGTGCTGTTGCAAGACATCATCCACAAGCAACTTAAGGAGATCGGGTCATGACCCAGTCGTATTCACCAAACCCGGCCTGCTTATCGATAAAAACTACGTCTACGCGCGCGATGAAGCTTATCTTTGCGCTGAGCCTTACAGGGCTATCGCATTGCGCTTTCGCTGCCAGTTTCGATTGCAATAAGGCCTCGACCGCCACGGAAAAGCTGATCTGTAGCGATGCCGAGACCTCCGCGCTGGATGGCAAGCTGCAGCAAGCCTATAAGACGGCACTGGCTGCGACCGATGCGTATGGCAAGAAAGCCTTGGCTAAAGAACAAAGCAACTGGATCACTTACAGTCGTGGCCTTTGCCAGGATACGACCTGCCTGCAACAGGCATATACCTCTCGCATCGCCATGCTGGCGCGTAATGAGAAAAACATACTCGACGGTGAGGCTTACCCGGACTGCAAGCTGCCGGGCGAAGCCAACCAGACCGGCAGTGGCGAATGCGTAAATGTGGTGCCTGTCCGAGATCCTGACTCCCGGATCGACTCATTCAACCAGTCGCTGAAACAGCGCAAGCAAAACGGCCAGGTGATTGGTTGCAGCCGACTGATTGATCTGCCGGTGGGCGTAGCCGTAAGTAATCATAGTTTTGGCGGCGTCTGCGTCTTGCAGGAAGGTGCGCAGCGCAAAGCCGTGATGATCTGTAACGACGATATGTTCGGGCATTTCCAGATCCAGCCGTCCACTCTGCAGAACGTTCCAGACAAAACCCTGATCGATTTCACATATGCGCAATGTTATGGCGGTTGATGCGCACCGTTATCTAAATCCAATAATCCACGCTGATAGTCAGTTACTGCCACAGGATTAAAAAGATGGGATTTAAAGTTCACTTGGTGAGTATTTCGCTGCTGTTATTCAGCCTGCAAGCCGGAGCGCAGACAAGGTGCCCTATGGGCGTTCAGGCAGGCAGCATTCAATGCATTCCGGATGACCCGCAGACCGGTCAAAGTGCACCTCCCCGTATGACCGGCGAATGGATAAAAACCTGGGGAGCAGTTGCAGGTTCGGATGCAACTGGCGAGTCCGGAGCGGTGGTCGGCAAGTTAACCGAAGAGGAAGCGAGGTCGGTAGCCCTGCATCGATGCGCTCTAGGAGGAGCCACTGACTGCAAGGTGAACCTGGCCTATAAAAACCAGTGTGTCGCACTGATCTCCAGTGAAATCAATAGCGTCGTACAAGGCTCCGTTTCGGAACAGAGAGCGATTGATTTGGCAATGGCCAGTTGTAAAGAAGATAGCGGTGGCCGTGAATGCAAGGTCCTGTACACCGCCTGCTCTGATCCGATTTTTCGCAAATATTAAGCTTTTTGTGTCGAGTGTGAGCTAACTAACCAGGTTTACGGTCAGCGCACGCCAGCTTCTTCAAGGCATGGCAACGCTGCCTGGCGTTAACTGTTCACTGGCGTGGAGCGTCAGTCGCAGGCCCCCAAAACGCTCTATAGGTGAACTCCGGCAACGTAGTCGCGAGCTCCGGTCGACCTATTTTGATCATGCCGTTGGTTCGCCGAGTGCTTGCTTTACAGACGAAATCATAGGGCCGCTCCAGCATGGTGCGGGCAACCGGTTCCCACTGAGTACTTGTCGGTCCCTGGGTGACGTCGCCCGAACGCAGTTTAGAATTCGATGCGTCTACACTGTACAGGCCAGCCTTACACTGAAAGGCAATCCTGTACAGGGTGAAGAGAGGTTTGTTCTCATCTTCGAATACATAAACAACATCCACTGAACGCGTGGGCTCAGCACCTGATTTCGAAGGACTGTCCGCGACGGAAAGAGCATCGGCATAAATGACTTGCCGTTTCGGCTGGTCCCCACTTCCGAAGATTAGCCACCAGTCAGGCATTGCGGCAACTGCCGCGCCTGGGGCGATGACAAGCGGGGACAGGACGGCGAGAACCAAAGCGTATTTATGCACCAGCGTTTACTCCCGGAGTTGCTGACAATAAGATTCGAACAAACTTTTAATTGACGTTAATGATCGCATACCCTCTTTAGCGTTCAATAGCACACCTGTACTATTCACCACGACAACTCCGGGACCTAGAGTCAAGGTCTCGAACACACAATTGCGGGAATTGAAAAGTATGCTCAAAAACCTCTTCAACAGCCTTTTCAATCGTCCGCTGACAAAAGATCAGTTCGCCGAACACCTCATCGAGGCCGCGCGGGAAAAAGGCTTTACCGGCCCTCTCGAATACCGCCCGGAAGAATTCAGAATCGAGCATGGCGATAACAGCTACCTGAATCTTCACAATGCGTTTGACGAGTATCAGAACGCTGATAAAACCGAAAAGCCCCAAATAGTGGCCAGGTATGTGACGGCGTTTATCCATGCCAGCTCCGCCCCCTCAGCATCGTCCCGGACTTTCGAAGACACCAGAGCCCTGTTGCGGCCGGTTATTCGTAACCTGGCGACGTATGAGGAAATTCGCCTGAATCAGGTCCGCACTAAAGGCTGGGATGCCCCGTTCGAAATAGCCCAGCGGACCTTTGGCAAAGATTGCGCTGTACTGCTCGCAGTCGACTACCCGGATTCGCTATCAACTTTGTTCAACGGTATCCCTGATGACTGGGGAATCACGCTGGACGAAGCATTATCGATTGCAATTCGAAACCTGCGTGAGGAGACCGAAGACCGCTTCGAAGAGGTCGCGCCGGGACTTCATGTCGGTCGCTGGAATGACGGTTATGACATCAGTCGGGTACTGCTGCCTGACGTTTTGCAGCGAATCCCCTTGCAGGGACAGCCAGTTTTCATGGTGCCTACACGCGATGTTTTGTTGGTGGCCGGCGACAAGGATGAGCACGGAATTCGCCACATGATTGAGGTCTGCTTCCAGGTAATCGAAACCGGGTGCGCCGTTTCCAGCCAGTTATATACGTATCAGGACGAAAATGTCGTCACGTTCTTGCCTCAGGACGAGGACAGCCAAGCCCGTCTCGCCACACTGGGACGGATGCTCCTTCAGGGTGAGTACGATTCACAAAAGACGCTTCTTGATGCGCTCCATGAGGAACAGCAGGAGGATGTGTTCGTTGCGTCTTACTTGCTTTACAAATCGGATGAGTCCGGCGAAAGCACTTTTTCCATCTGTAGCTGGGCAGAAAACGTCATCACGCTGCTGCCCAAAACAGACCGGGTTTCGCTTGTTCAACCTCTGCAGGATGGAACAACCCATACGCGCATTGTGGAATGGGACGAACTTGAAAGCCGGTTCGGCGAGTTGATGAAGCCCGTGACGCTCTACCCGATCAGGTACCGGGTCGATGGATTCCCGACGGCCGAGCAGCTCGGCCAACTGCCGTAAATAATCAGGCCACCAGCATTTCAAACCACTGCCACGGGGTCAGTTTCGTCACCATCATCAGCACCACGATGAACATGCCGAGAAAACCGCAAACGCCCATCCAGAACCATTTCTGGTAGAGGTTATGGTATCGATCATCCAGTAACAGGCCCTGTTCAACCGCGCTCAATGCCAGCCCATGCATCCTCTTTTGCAGGACGAGGACCGGCAGCCAGAGGGCACCTACGCCAATGAAGATCGCCACCGAAGTCATCAACCAGGGTGATGTCAACGGCAGCCCCGCAAGCGTTATCAGCAGGTAGCCCGTACCGAGCTGAAGAAAGCCGGCGGGCGTGGTAATCCAGGTATCGAACCGCACCACCATCGCACAGACATGGGCGATGACTTGTGGGTTGCGAGTACGACTTGCAGCGATCAGATAAAGAAACGAGCCCATGCCGAATCCGAACAGGAAGATCGCCGCGATCACATGCAAATACTTCATCGCCAGATAAAGCATTGATCAACCGTGCTCATCTGAAAAGCCTACAGCCAGCTTTATATTCTGCGGATCGTTCATAGCTGCCAGATATTCGTCAACGCTGATCTCCCCCACACAGGGTCGGGCGCCTGGCTGCGGGCGATACTGCTGAGCGACTTTTGCCACCAGCGCTACCGCAGCGCAACTGGGTATTTCCGGACCTTTGTCGTTGTACGCCGTTAGCTGGGCATTCATGCTCAGGGCATTACCATCCACGCCGACACCCTCCACATCGATGTACATCGCACTGAGACCGTCACCGAAGCGCTCGAACAGCGTTCCCCAGCGATGCAGTCGAGCGGCCCATCCCATCCGATCCTTGACCAGCCCTGCGCGCAAGGAGGCTGCCAACAGGTAATTGGCTACGCCCCCAAGCTTGAGGCCCGAGCCTGCTTTGAAACTCAGGGTGTGCGCGCCATAACGGCTGCCAAAAATGTCGATATCCGGCACATCGACGTTGGCCAGCACGCGCGTGCCCAGATGCTGCATTTTGCGTAACGTCAGATCCTGCCAGCCCGAAACTTCGTGAACCTGCCCGCCTCGCAGTTGTTTGATCGGCTTGCCCGCGTAAGCGAGCACCCCTTCAACGGTGGACAATCCGGGCATTTTTGCCGAGGAAGAGATGCCATGTTCAATGACGTCAATACGGCTGAAGCGATGACGGTACTGATCAATGATGGCTGATGACAGCGTAGGCACCGAGCTGCAGCCGCTAAGCAGGGTTACGCCTGCTCGCCTGGCTGCTGCGTCGAGAATGCCGATACCGTTGACGAAAGCTCGGCAGTCCGCCAGGTCACAGTAGTTGACCCCGGCCTCGATACACGCCTGGGCCACAGCATAGGACTGCCCCTGAAATGGACCGCCTGTGTGGATGACCCACTGGATATCCAGCGCGCGCAATGCCGAACCGAACTCTGCGCCCATAGCATTACCACACCAGCTCTCACACATAACGCCCGATTGGCCTTGCAGCGTACTGACACTGTCAGCCAGCCTTTCAGGGTTGCGCCCCGCAATTACAAGCGCAACGTTGGGCATGTTGATCAGGTGTCGGCAGACAATCGTGCCGAAATTTCCGTACCCGCCAACCACCATGACTCTCAGCGACATTCAATGCTTCCCTGTCTTAAATACTGTTCACGTTAACATTCGCCGCTAGGTTGATCAGGCCCGTTCCACAGGTTTCTCACACATCGACAGCAGTGTCAGGCGCAGTTCCGAAGGTCTCAGCGGTTTTGACAGCACAGAGATGTCCCGTGCCTGCGATGCCTCCTGAACCATGTCCACTTCTCGGCCGGTGACAATCAGCGCCGGAACATCCCAGCCCCGAGCCATGCGGATGCTGTCGATGCAATCGAGACCGTTGGCTTTCGTACCCAGATCGTAATCGGCCACGATAATGTCGCAGTTGGTACTCAACCCTTCCGCCGAACTGGCGGTCTGTACGTCGCAGCCCCAGCGCTCAAGCAAAGCTGCGGTGGCCATGAGGACGTTGTTGTCGTCCTCCACCAGACAAATTTTAACGCCCTTGAGCAGGCTGTGCCCCAGTGTTTTTTTGCGCGGTTGCTGCACGGGCGCAGCGACTTCTTCGAGACCGTGAATGGTCACGCTCGTACCACGGTTTACCCTGGATTTAATCTGAATCTGCACGCCGATAATCAGGCTGAGTCGCTTGACAATGGACAGGCCTAATCCCACGCCTTCTACATCCTTGTCGCGCTCGTGGCGTATTCGATAAAACTCATCCCAGACGTTCGGAAGATGTTCGGCGGCGATGCCCGGCCCCTGATCATGGACACTGATCGACAGTCCTTCCTTGTGGTTACGTACACCGATCAGTACTGGATGATTTGGAGCGTATTTGAGTGCGTTGGAAAGTATGTTTTGGACCATCGTGGCGAGCAGCGTGGCGTCCACCCTCACCCACCGGTTACAAGGCCGGATCCTGAGTTCGACGCCGGCCCAGCGCGCAGCAGCGATATTCTGTTGCGCGATTTCACCCAGCATTTCGCCGAGGTTAACCACGTCTGATTTGGCCGAAACCTTGCCGCTGTCCAGTGTGTAGATGTCCAGGATCGAGCGGAACAATTGCGCCACGTTATGCAGTGAGCGATCAATGTTATCCACCAGCTTGCGCTCGTAATCCCCGAGCGGGCTTGAACGCAGGCAGGCAGTGAACATGCCGATGGAGTGAATGGGCTGACGCAGGTCGTGGCTGGCCTGGGCGAGAAAACGTTCTTTCTCCTGATTGGCAACGGTGGCCTGCTCCGACGCCTGGCGCGCCCTGACCAGCAAGATGTGGGCGTAGCCCGGCACCAGAATGGTGACAGCAACCAGCATCAGGACCATGAACGGCTGGGCCTGCCAGTACGGAGTCAACTGATAAATAATCAGGATCGCCAACAGTGCCAGAGACGCAGCAATCGCCAGGTAGCGCGAGCCGTAGCGCATGCCGTTCCCCAGCGTGACCCAGACCATCACACTGAAGATCGGCAGCGTCGCCTCTCCGCCCACCACCAGCCCGACTGAAATTCCGGTGTAATCGTGCACCATGCCGAATACCCGACGTGCCGGGAATACGCCAGGGCGACTGATGATGTACTGCCGCAAGATATATGAGACCACCAGAAAGCCGGCATAGTAAGCAATGATCGGTTCATACTGTGCGACATCGTATCCCGGCAAAAAACCTATCAGCGATACATAAGTGATCGCCACCGTCGCCACGGTCAATCTCAGCGTGGCCTGATCCAGCTCAGCGTTTTTCCGGTCTGTCATGAGTAACCCTGCCGTTAGCGTGGCGGTGATGCGCGGTCTTGCTTCGGATAAGTTTAAAGATGAGACATGGAATACTCACTCAGCAAGTCCCTGCCGTTCAAATTCGGCAACTGCTTAGCTGCTTGTGATGACTGAACGGCCTTGCAAAGGCGGATTTATTTTCCCTGATGAGCCTTGCCAAAATGGATCTCGAGTGGGGCTGGAGGCGTATCGGCCAGGCTTCCTTCCCGCTGCACAGTCACTTGATAGTGACCCGTCTCAAGTTTTCTCTTAACCAGATCGGCACTCAGATAGTTGCCGGCCCAAGAGTTTAGTTTAGGGTGCATGACCTGCTGGTCCAGCATCTCTATACCGCTTTCGATCTCTTGAATGCGGACTTGAAATACTAACGCGGAACCTGGCTCGCTCCAGGTATCGCCCTTCCGGGCATCCCCACCCGCCAGGGCCCAGGCTTTCTCTCGCTCACCGCCGTCGCCGTATGGGTAATGAAGCGCCACGGCATAATTACCGGGTTCCGTCACCCACACTTCAAGATTTGTTGCACTTGCCGGGCCCTGCATGTCCAACACGACGCTATACCTTGGCGTGCGGTCTGTCGGGAACTGTGTAAACAAAAACATGACGAAGAGCACAATCGTTCCGCATACGACTGCCAGAATCCCGAGCGCACCGGCCAGCAGTTTTCTAAGCAAGGAAAGCCTCCCGGCGCAAACGCGCATTGCAATACTTAAGGATTGAGAAAGTTGGCGTCAACACACCCCGGCTGGTGATCGCTGTTATTGTCCACCGACTGCACCAGAGGGTAGCCACCTGGCGGGTGATTACTTCGTCGGAAAATAAAACCTGATGGTAGATGCTTAAAGGTTATTGCCCGCTACCTCTTCCAGGCAATAGCACATCTGTACTATAGGCAATTTTCTAACAGTCCCTTTAAGCTATCGCCATAAACGAAATCTACCAACCGTTAGAAGTATGCGTGGCCCGGTAACTCCACATGGCAAGTAACCTGCCATTTGCAGTCGCACCTGCACGAAAAAGATTAACACCATTCTACTTTCAGAACAGAGGTAACAGGCATGGGTACTTATTGCCAACTGGCAAAATTCAAAGGCTTGGCGACTGCAGCCATGTTAATGGCTGCGTTGACGGCCTGTTCAAGTGGTATCGGGAGTTCAATTCCTGGACTGGATTCTCTGACGGGCGATTCAAAGTATGCACCTGAGTACATTAAGGCAAACATTATTGCTGGCAAATCGTCAAAGCAACAGATTCGGGAAAAGTTTGGCGATCCTACCTCGGTGCGTGATGATTTAGGTAATGATTCTTCTGAGTGGGTCTACGACAGCAAAGATTCGAAACTGGGCAAGCTTGCGGACATGGCCTATAAATACACCAGCCGATATGGAGCAGGCGATTCTGCAAGCGCCATCATTGGTGGTCAAAACAAAGTAGGCGACGCTCAAGAAATTGCGGAAGACGCGGGCACGCTCTCAGGCAGCAACACCCCCGGAAAAAAGGTAAAAATCACCTCAATCCATATTGATTTCAGAGGTGAAGTCGTACGCGCCTTCAGGACTTATTGAGCAATGACCGATGCCTTTTAAAGATAAAAGGCATCGGTTCTCAGGCGCCCGGGCTCTATCAGAAACGGTAAGTAGCCCCTACCCCAAACAAGTTGGCGTCGCTTTGATAAGTCGCACTGTAACTCGCCAACGCATTGGAGCGACTGACATCAACGCTTTCTTCCTTGAGGTAGGAATAAGCCAGATCAATCGTCAATTGCGGCGTCACGTTATAGCCGACACCGACGCTGAATATCTGCCGATCGCCAGTCGGCGTTCGCGGCGAACGATTGGTGTTGCTGGTCGGCGATTGATCGAGCGTCAAACCGGCGCGCACGACCCATTGCGGGTTCAACTGGTACGCAGTGCCAATCGCATAAGCCCAGGTGTCATGCCAGTTCAGCCCTTCCTGAATGGAGCCAGTCAAAGCCGATGCCAACACACCACCCTGCGCTGCCGAGATCGGCTGATTACGCAGACTCAGGTCCTGCATGCTGCTCCAGCCGGTCCAGGTCGCGCTGGCGAAAAGCTTCCAGGCGTCGGTAATTTCCTGGGTAACCGAAAAATCGTAGGACTCAGGAGTCGTCACTTTCAGCGTGCAGTCATAGCGGTTGCTGGCCAGTATCTGCGGGGGCGTTCCTGCACCGGTGGCTACCTGAGTGTGACAGTCCAGCTTGTAATCCACTTTGGAGTGGTAGGTCAGCCCGACGCGGGTGGTATCGGTGGCATTGAACAACACGCCCAGATTGAAGCCGACAGCTGTGTCGTCACCTTTGACCTTGACGTTGGTGTCAGGAATGGCCGGATTCAGTGTGACGTCTGACTCAAGCGTGCCAGCAATGCGGTTGAAGGTAGGCCCGAAGCCGATCGACAACCGGTCGTTGAAGGCGTAACTGACGGTGGGCTGCAGCGTGACGACCTTGATGTCACTCTTGCTGGCAAACATGCGCCCCTGAAAGCCGTTTTCATAATCAGTCGACAGGCCAAACGGCGCATAGACACCGAAGCCAAAGGACCAGTGCTCATCGAGCTTTTGCGTATAGAAGCCGAATGGCACCGTGCTGAACGGGACCATATCGCCGTCATTGCTGCCAGTGGAACGACCGCTGACGTTGCTGATGTCCGTGGAGGCGTCGATGAATGTTGCGCCAGCGGTAATCTGCGTGCCTTCAAGGCGCGCCATGCCTGCCGGATTCCCGTACACGGTACCTGCGTCATTGGCGGCCGATGCGCGCCCTGCCTGACCACTGCCCATGGAACTGATGCTTTGTTCAGTGCGGGCGAAGCCGCCAGCAAGAACCTGAGTGGATACAAATGCAACGGCAAGGCCAAGGGTTGTCTTGAGCATGGTCATTTCTTTCTTCAGAACCCGTTATTGAAAAGCGCCGGGGAAGATCATCAACGATGCCTTCTCTTCCAGCATGAATCGGCGCGAGGCCGAGGCGAGTCCGTTCACACAGCAATCCGATAAATCAAACACTCAGTTTCATGGCGAGTTATTGCGAGGTGGTGACGATTTTTATCGTTTCGTTAGTCACGTCCGGCAATCCACCATGGGCTGGAACAAAAGTTTTTATGAGCCGCCCGCGGTACTGCCCGGCCGACGCAAACCAACTCTCGATGACAGCCAGATTTCGCCCATCCTTGCTGGAAGCGAGTCCCGAGGAAATCTCATTGGTGAACTTGCAGGTATCGAAAGTGCCCAGCCGCGTCGTTATTGTCTCTCGGCCGATGTAGGTGTGCTTTTCAGTAATATCGTACTCGACACCCGGCCCGGCCGTAACGGTTTTGCTACGGTAGCTGACCGTAATGGATTGACCCGGCTGAAGATCGATAGGGACGGCCGGCGGCGGCTCATTGTAAGTCGTGACCAGCGAAGCACCGCTGCCGTGCTGGTTGCCGTATCTGACGAGCTTGCCATCCACCAGATCGACAAAGGCATACCCGGTAAAGACCGGGGCGTTATTAATCAGCGTTGTCTGTGCCTGCATCAGCGGGTTGGCACCGGCAAATGATTGACGGCCGAGGGTCTCGGTTTTGTTGTGACCTGGCGCACCGGGCGCGCTGCTGATCCACGTCTGAGTTTCGACCACCGAGCCTTGACGGAAGTCGGTCTCGGCAACGCAAGTGCCTGACGACTTGTCGCTGGCAGCCGCTGAGCCTGCAAATACCCCGCTCCATGCCACAACCACCAAAGCAGCGAAGTGCATCGCTTGTTTTGGGTAGCGACGTTTCAAACTGAATTCACCCATGGACCGTCTCTTAGCCAGCAATAAACGCCCTCCGCCTGGCATTCGCTGCACAATCATTTGGCTGCGTCGACGTGAAGACAAACCACGGACGATATCAGCCGCTGAAAACGTGCTCAATAGCACATATGTGCTATATGGCCATGCTGGAGGTATGGACTTTTATTGCGCGGGAACCGCCCCGGTGTCCAGCCTGTAGGAGCGCACGAGCACCTACGGAAAAGTATTCCAAATTCAATAGTTGTACCGGGGTATCGATGACACCGCGCTATCTCGAAAACATTGTGATCTGTAGGAGCTGCCGAAGGCTGCGATCGCGGTGTATGAGGCAGGACGCCATCGCGGCCTCGCAGTGCTCGTGCACTCCTACAGGTCCCCTGCTTGCTGCGCGACAGCGTGATGTCGGAGACAACGGGGCAGCGCCTACAGAAAATGCTTTACAGATTGAACAGGGTAATTCAGCTCTGGAACCTGACTGGAGGGTAATGTTGGTTAATCCCTCACTTATGCAACGGCCCGGTGCTACCCATTCCCATGAAACCGCAGCCTATGGTTCTATAGCCACCGATGATGCAGCCCGTAATTCAGACAATCAATAAGGCTGGAAGAACTGGCCCGGTCATCATGGTTGATACTGATTCAAACGGAGCTTGTCAACTACCTGAACATAAACCGGGCTGATCTGCGGGGTAAGCAAAGTACATCGGCTGATCAACCCGAACTCAGATAGAGAGAGCGAAGCCTTAATAAGGTGATTGCTTGGTGGGCTCACCCTTTTTCGAACATGAAGGCGGGTTCGTCATGCCCATGGTCAGAATGTTGCCACCGTTAATGATGCAAACGAACTCTTTTTTATCGTTGGTTTTAAAGTTGGCGTAGGTGTTAGTGCCATCGGTACGACGATTGACGAGGGTCAATTCTTCGGGCGAGTAACCCAACGCACCAGCGCCAATCGATTTTATTTTTTCGTCATCCAGAATATTGGTTTTGCTGGCGATGATATTACAGCCTGCCAGACTTGAAACGATAAAAAGCGACAACGCGATTTTTTTGAACATGATGTTTAGTCTCCAGAGCGATTGCGATAAGACCAAACGATACCCGCTGCGAGTCCGTTAAAAAATAGTACACATGTGCTATGGGGATAAAGAATAAGGCGTGCGAAGTAAAAGGCCGGGGCCGTATAAAAAACATTACGATCATTCCCGGCGCACTATTGGCTATTTTATTCAAATCAGCTGGCGAGCCACGAGTCTACGACGTCTGCACCGTACTTGGTTTTCCATTCTTTAAGGGTGCGATGATTGCCGCCTTTCGTTTCAACAACCTCCCCCGTCTCGGGATTCTTGAACACCTTGATCACTCGCGCCCGGCGGGTTCTGCGCTCGGTGACAGGCTTGTCGGTGGTGAACCGGGGAGCGGCAGCGTGTGGATCAAGCACGGCCACCACATTTTTCAGACTGAAACCGTATTCAGCCAACAGGCCGCGCAACTTGGTTTCGAATTCGATCTCTTTCTTTAGCCCTTCATCGCCTTTCAGCGCATCCAGCTCTTTAAGCTGCTCGGCCAATTTTCTTTCCAGCAAACGAAACTCTGCAAGCTTGGACATTTATAACTCCATCACGTATTGGAGGTTGGAATGGGCGGGCAAACCGAATTGTCCTGTTCGCTCGCGGAAAAGCATTCAATGTTGCGCCAGGTCGCGCTGTGATCCAGAACAGCTTCTCTACTGGCTTTTTATACGAACGGCATTTACCTGACTAAGCATACTGTCTTTAGTGAACGCGAAGGTCATCACAACGGAACTGGCATCAGGGTCGACTATAGCCCGACCCCGATTATCCCGAACCACAACTCTGTCGGGAAGATTCTCGACAATCGTCCACGTACTGGACGGCGTAAATGCTCGGATGAGCGCCGCCTTGTGGGTATTCAGCGGAAAATATCGCGTGACCACATCGCTGACATCGATCTGTTCAAACCCGACCGGTTTTCTAGACGCGTAAATCTCTTCAAGCATGGCGTTCAGGTCCGTAGACGCGCCCCATGGAAAGCCGGGATCTGTCAGGCATTGTTTCAACCACTGCTCATCGCCCTCTTCGGCCCAGAGCTCCACGTCGAGACTGGCCAGCGGTTGTTTATCAATCTGGTCATAAATACGTTGCGTGTCTGCATCCGGAGCATCGGACCTGGCACTCCAGCCAGCACTGCCTTCAACGCAATTCTTGATACCAGGTTTGCACGTCGCAATCAGGTTTGGCTTCCCGTCAACGATATCTGCCACAGCACGGGTCTGATACAGGTCCCCGCTGGCCCAGTCCTGAGAAAGACTGCAGACCCGGTTCTTATTCTGATGAAAGCGAGTCCCGAAACAACCGTAGGCATAGGAATCCGCTTGTGGCACAAACTCACATGCAACGTTACTTCCGGCGAATCGACCGCCTGTAAATCCTGCATCAAACTTACTTTGATCAATAGCTCGCTTAACCAACTCAGGTTTCGCCAATGCCTGATCTGAAATCCGACCCAGTTGCCGGGTACGCTCCTGGATAGCTTTCAGCACAATATTGCTCTGCACCTGCCGGGTGTATGGCTCACCTGTCCGGGTATCAATACTGTCACGCAGTTTCCCGAGACTTTGATCTCTTGCGGTCATCCAGCGACGCTGGCTCGCAACCAGCATGCTGCGAATCCTTGCGTCATCTGCGCTCTTCAGGATCGACGCATAGGCTTTACCCATTGCCGCATCAGCAGTGAGCAGACGGGAATCGGCGCATATCAAATGTTCAATTTCGGATGATGCCTTACCACAATCCATGGATCGCGCCAGAGCATGCTGCGAAGAGAAAGCCAGCAAAATAACTGCAACCGCGGGGTACTTCATTAAGAGGATCCTTGGTAATTCTTGACCTGATATTTACCGGAACATTGTTGACCAGGATTTACAGACAACCCTCTTCCCGATAATTGCCGTCAACATAAGCCAGCGTATCGCCCGGCCCAGGCTGCCAGCGGACCCTGGCAGTCACCCTGCACGGTATCCATCCCTCGCGTCGTACAGCACCGTAATAACCTGCACTCTCAAACCATGTGGGCTTGAAGCCTTCCTTGTTGAGTTCGCGAACGAAGTCACCCGCGGGCATACCCAGAGGAAAGCGGGCGCGCAGACGACTGTCAAACTCCGCAGACGCGCCGTTCCATGAAGTGGGTAATCCATCAGTCAGAAAAGATGGCGAACGCACCGAGTCCCACATCAGAACGCTGAAAACTCCGATGACGACCCCTGAACCGTATAGCGCTGCATGTCGAAAAAATCTTCTAACGTTCAGTCCAGGAGCTAGTTCCACGGACAACCCCTTGATGGTTTCTGATCCTGCTCGCCTGTCATGACTCGCGTTTAGTGGTGCACTTCGAAAAGATGTAGCCAATGGCAGCAATTAATTCATTCATGCCAGGCCGTTTTCAATAGCACATGTGTGCTATTTGTTCGTGCGCGACCTCGGTATAGCCTTTCGCAATGCCACTCATGGGCATCGCTGATCTGTTAGTTATCTATGAAGGATGTTTTATGCACCATCGCTTGCTGACTACTCTGGCTCTTGCTGTAAGTGCGATCACTGCTTTCCAGGCTCAGGCGAGTGATGATGACTCCTGCACACCGACCTGGTCAGTCAACAAGAATCAATTCAGTGTTTGCAGCAATCTCCCTTTTCTCAGCCCCAGTAACGACAGCACCGTCAACTTGCGCCTGTTACTGGCAGACTTCGGCAAACTGCCGCTGACACCTGCGCCCCTTAGCAAAGATGACATCGCAGAAGGTTATGGTGAGGTGCCTTTCGCCTACTATCGCCTTCAACCCGCGTCTGACACTGAGAATGAAAGTACGACATCTTCGGACAGCGCAAAAAGCCAGAGCCTTGATCCATTGCTGACAAGCCTGGGAATCAAGCGCGAGCAGTCGGAGGTCGCCAGCTCGACACTGGTCGACGGTGAAGGCAGTCGTTGCCGAAGCAACAACGAACAGACAGCTGCAAATTTTATTCAGGCGCTGGTCAACACACAGGATTTATCACCTGCTGAACGCTCTGCACTGGGCGCGAGCAGGTTGCGTATGCTCTCGGCTTGCAGTTGGGAGCGAGAGCAAGTTAAAAGCATGCTGCCTGCGGATCTGCAGTCCGCTGCAGGCAAATCTTTCGCTACCTATCTGGAGGCTGCGGGGGATTTTTACAGCGGCCGGTTCCTTGAATCCACGTCTGGCTTTATGTCGCTCGCGAATAATCCCAATCCCTGGCTGAAAGACACATCGCTGTACATGATCGGCCGCAGCGAGTTGAACCTGGCTCAGGAGAAGGCCTTCGAGTACGGCGAGCTGAAGCCTGATCGGGTCGATAAAGCGGCTGCCCAACGCGCCGAGGAGGCCTTCGACAAGTACCTTGAAACGCTCCCGTCAGGCACTTATTCCGCCACAGCCAAAGGGCTGCAGCGCCGCGTCCACTGGCTGTTACAGGACACCAACAAGCTTGCTGCCGAGTATGAAGCGTTGTTTGCCGATATCGATAAAGCCACTCAAGCCGACAGCACCGCCTACGACGCGCTGATTCGCGAACTGGATCTGAAGCTGATCACGCCTAATAAAGCGCCTGTCAGTTCGCCACTGATTGCGGCGGTCAATGACCTGATGTGGATGCGCGTGGGCATATCGAACACGTTGACCGAACCGGCTCTGCTTCAGCAGAAAGAGATTTTTGCTCAACAGCCCGCACTCTTCAGCTACCTGCAAGCAGCGGTCGCCTTCTACACCGAAAAAAATCCGAATCGCGCGCTGCAATTGTTGCCTTCCGAGGTGCCTGACACGCTTGGCTATGTCGCGTTCAGCCAGCAAGTCTTGCGCGGCCTGGCGCTGGAGGCCATCAAGGATGACAAGACCGCACAGCAACTCTGGCTGCAATTGTTGAGCAAGGCCAAATTGCCGTTGCAGCAAGAGCAACTGCAGCTCGTGTTGGCGATGAACTATGAGCGCAGCGGTCAGGTGGCCGATGCATTCCGCGCAGACTCGCCGATCAAGAACGAGAAAGTGCGGTATATCCTGCTAGCCAAATCGGCTAATGCAGATCTACTGCGTCAACAGGTTACTCAGGGGATCAGCAAAACTGAACGCGACACCGCCCTCTTCCTGCTGCTCTATAAACAATTGATGCACGGTCAGTTCGCAGCGTTTGCCAAGGACCTGAAACAACTGCCTGATCAAGTCCCTGACACCAAGCTCAGTTACAGCCTGGGCTATCAATATGATCAGGGCCAGTCACTGGCACTGTTCAAATGGAACGGTGAAAAGGCTGAGTCCGGTTACCGCTGCCCGAGCATCGCCGAGATTGCGGCGGTACTGGAGAAAAACGCAAGTGACGACCAAGGTTTGATTTGCATGGGTGAGTTCATGCTGCGTAACCATCTGGACGACTCGCCACTGAATGAAAAGCTGACTGATGGCGTGTTGGGCGGCGGCCCCTCGAGTTTCCCGGGTGAGTCGTTCTCACGGCATAACGCTTACGTAACGGTCATCAACAATCCAAAGGCCAGTCACACAGACGTCGCCTATGCGCTTTACCGCGGGATTAATTGCTACGGCCCGGCGGGTATCAATAGCTGTGGCGGAGAGGATGTAGAACCCAAAGTCCGTAAATTCTGGTTCCAGGACCTCAAGAAAGAATTTGCTGATACCCGTTGGGCGAAATCCCAACAGTATTACTGGTAAATGCGGGCGCTGTTATGGCTGACCCTCGCCAGCCTGCTGCATGTTGCTCCGGCATCAGCTGCAGTTGAGGCCGAGGACTATGATGCGTTCTGGCTCTGGGGAGGCGTGTCATCGCAAACGGTGCTCGCCAAGGCCCAAACGCTGTATGTGCTGCAGGGACAAATCAGCAGTTCACGCAGTGAGCGCCATCAACGGGTGAATTTTGTCGCGCAGGGCATGCCAATCTCCAGGCTGCCTCAGGAAGAGCTCTGGATTGTTTATCGTGCACATACCCTGCGCTGGCCGGACTCTGTCTACACGCAGTTGCTCGGACAGCTCAGTCGATGGCGGCAGGCTGGTAACAACGTTGTAGGCATCCAGATCGACTTTGACGCCCGTACACGGTATCTCGGCGAGTACGTGGAATTCCTGCGCGATCTACGCGATCGCCTTCCCGAAAACTATCGATTGAGCATCACGGGTTTGATGGACTGGAGCAGTAACGCCGACGCGTCGGTCATCGGCGAGCTCAAAGGCGTGATCGACGAAGTGGTGGTTCAAACCTATCAGGGCAGGCACAGCATTCCGGATTACAAAGCCTATCTGCCGCGACTGAGTCGCCTGGGGCTGCCTTTCAAAGTGGGACTGATTCAGGGCGGTGAGTGGAATGCGCCCGGTTATCTGGAGCGTAGTCCGGGTTTTTTGGGGTATGTGGTGTTTCTGCAAAACCCTCAGTGAGCACACTTACATTGCCAGATCAGGGGCGACATCGTATGCAAAGCCACATCCATCCATCCTTGAAACGCCTGGCACTGGACTGTAGTGAGTGGGTTGAACGCGCCAGGCTTGAAAGTAAACACGAGAATTTCACAGCCGCTGTCCAGGGCTACCTCGATACCGCTGGCCCACTTCACGCAAAGGCGGGACTGCATCTGGACAGCCTGGCTCATTACTACGATGTGGCCAGCTGTGACGCGTTTCTTCGCGGCGACAGGCCAATGCTTAGCCGTACGCTTCAACGCGCAGCCTCCTTGAGGGCACTGATACTGCGTTGGGACGGTATGTACAGCCATATGCGTCAGGATCTAGGGAACTGGCCTAGAGAGTTTAAATACGGAATGAGGGCTGCCAGTCCGGCGATGTTTTCCTGGTGGGACCGCGCCGAGATCTGTGCCCGTTTATTTATCGAAATGGCCGAGAAAGATCAGCGTATTAACACGACGCGTGAGATGCGCAGGATAAAGCGCGGCACGAGCGACGCTTTATTGATTGGCCTGTTTTCCCAGGCATTCAACATCGAAACGGATTTCATCGCGCCAAAGCCGCTTATCCCAAGTTACCAGCTGCTACTGGAGCACTGGCAAAGCGAGGATGAATCCACCTTCACCACCGTCATGCAAGAAGCGGCTGACTTTCATATCAGCAGGAGCAAGGAAAATACAGACCGGCAAAGGTACGAGTTTGACGCCACGCTGGATCGCTGCTTCCCCGCCGAGCTACTTGCAGTTCAGGCCCTGCGTCGTCGAAAAGGTCTTCCCGAATTTACCGTAGGCCACCTCCTCATCGACACTCCCTGGAGTTTCGTGCAGGAGATGAAATCGGTGGAGCGCTATGCATTGGTGGATACCGTGGAGGCCAGATTGATTCATGACTATCCGGAATTTCGTTGAAGTCATACGCCAAGCTTAAAAAGCTGACGGCTAGATGAACACGCGTTTTTGCAGCAACCATTAAACCAGGACGACGAATATGATCCGCCCCGCACTGGCATTGATTTTGTTGATTTTCTCTACTGCGGCGTTCACTCAGACACGCTGCCCTGTAGGGGCTCAAGCAGGAAGTGCGCAATGCATGCCTGATGAACCTGCAACCGGAACGACACCTCCTCCCCGGCCGACCGGTGAATGGATAAAAACCTGGGGCGCAATTGCGACGTCGGAGCTGGGCAACACAGGTGTCAGTACTGGCTACGTGGAAAAAGATGCTGCAGAGGCAAGCGCAGTTTCGAGCTGCGAAAAACTGGGTAAAGAAAAATGCCAAGTGTCGCTGACATTTTTTAATCAGTGCGTGGCGGCCGCGATGTCTGATTCAGGTAAAGGCGCAGCATTGACCTCGGACACATTGGAAAAAGCATCCAGCCTGGTCAAAGATCGGTGTGAAAGTTTGTATGGCGGTCAGTGCCGGATCACTTTATCGGCCTGTACAGACGCCGTGTTCAATAAATTTTAGCTCAGACAACTACTGAGGCCAGACCTGAAATCGATCTATGGATTCAGGACCGAGAAGCCAGGGGCAGTTTCAAACCCGGCGCCGGATGCCGTACGTGAATTGGCAGGTGTATGCCATGTAGAAGCAGAGGAACTACCCATTGACGATGCTGACTATTGCAACCCGTGTCTCGGCGCTCTGGAAAAATCGCATGCTGCGTTTGGCGTTCACTGCCACTGCGTCAGCATTTTTGTGGCAACCGCTGGGTGCATTTGCCGCGCCGACAGCACCCGCGCCTCCCTACCCCATTCAGACTGCGGATGACATCGAAAACCTGCTCAATCTTGATGAGCGAAAAATCATTCAAGAAGGCTTGATCTGGAGCGGGGTTTATACCGGCGGGATCGATGGCAACTTTGAAAAGGACACCCGTGACGCTATTGCGGTAATCCAGAAACAGTACCAACAACCCGAAACGGGTCGGCTGAGTACTAAAATAGCCGCGCGTCTGTACCAGTTAGCCCAACACTCAAGAAATAAATTCGGCTGGGAAAGCTATATCGACCCGAGGACGGGCATGACGCTTTCCTACCCGGAGATATTACTCACAGCATCCCCCGACCCACGCACCGGAGCGATGGGCTTTGTCTCCGACGACAAGAAAATAGTGCTTCAGATGGTCAATCAGGTTGGGGTCCAATTTGACGCTCTCGACGCCCTTTATAAGCAAACGACTGAAAACTCAAAGTCAAACATCACTTATAAGCTAAAGAACGAGAACATGTTCGTCAGCGCCGGGGAGCGTGGTGCTGTTAAACACTACAGCCGTTACGAGCAACGAGGGGATGAGATTCGTGGTTATGACCTGATATGGTTCCACGAGCGTGATATAGAGATGAAAATTCTATCCCCCTTGATTGCCAACAGTTTCGCATTCGGCACGCTCGGGACATCAGACCCCTTTCTTAAACCTCACGGGATAAAGTTTCCTCATTACCCCTACTTGGGGGATCTTTCTCAGGAAATAAAAAAACAATCCGTCGCCACCAAAGCTTCATCTCTTGAAAAACAACCTCCGGTCAAAGCCACTGCCGATGGGCTTGGTCCGCGCTTTTCGTATTCTTACGAGGAGTTCACAAGTGGAAAAGCTGTAGACGCCTATCGCGTGGCACGCAAGTCTGAATTGCTGAGAAGCAACGTCGCAATCGCCGCGCTGGATGGGATGTTCATGACGCAACATCCTCTGCGTTATATCGCCAGACCTTGTCGCGTGGATGCGGACTACGAGCCCGAGGAAGCCGCAGTTTTCCTGTGTTATGAGATGGTCGACTACCTTATTCGCCAGGCTAAATCTCTCTACGTCGATAAGGATCCGGCATTCCAGCTTCAATACATTAAAGCCAGACTGCAGCTTATTCTTCTGCATGCGACAGGCCATGCGCTCATGGACCTCTTGAAATTGCCACCGCCTATGAACGTAGAAGAAGCTGTCGATCAACTGGTCGCCACCCTGATTCTGCTGGGTATGAAAAATGAGGACGATCCTGAAGAAATCACGCACATGCTGGCAATGAACGCGGCCGGATTCAAAGCCGATCCGTCAGTACAGCCGGCTTACACCCGCGACTATTTTTCCGAAAAACACGCCTGGAATGAGGAACGTTATTCCAACGTGTTGTGCATGATTTATGGCAGCAACCCGAAGAAGTACGCGTCGATTATCGATCAGCAGTTGCTTCCAGAATCCAGATCAGCAAGTTGCCGAGAGGAGACGCCAAGGAAATATGAAGCATGGGTGGGCTTTCTGTCGCCATACCTGGCACCGCGTTATCAGAAGAACATCAGCGGTTCAGTTGATCACGAGGATGCGCAGACGCAGAAATAAGCATCGAGTTCTTCATCCATGCACGCCTGGCGGCGACTTGCCTCACCCGTCAATGCCAGGAGAACCAATAGCGCGTTTGACTTGAGCATCACGCTATCCTCACGGCACCATTGAAATAACGCTTGTTAACGTTAGTTGTTAGCACACTCGCTATCGCGGTACCTATAGTACGGATGTGCTATTGGAATTTTATCGTTTCCCCGTACATTGCTAATAACCAACCTCTGCTATTTCTGCCGAGAGCGTGATTTCGCGGCCGACATTAGAAGCCGCCGACAGTGCAGCAATTAAGGATAACTACGGAGTATGGCTACTGCATCCGTCTGGATAACAACACCTCGTAAAGCCTCAGCAGGCTTCATGGTGTCACTTGTACTTCTGGTACTGCCCGCCGGCGTCCATGCCAGCGGGCAACTGCCGCCGAGTACGCTCGAAGACCGCACGTTGCCTAGCGCTGCCGCCTGCCGTGCTTTCCTTGAGGCGACCTGGCGAACCGATCAGCAGAAAGCCGATCCGCAGCCTTTGCCCGGTGATAACGGATCGAGGCAGACGTTGATCTACTCCGACGGTGTGGTTGCCATTGATGACAAACACCTGACTTATGACGTTGAGGAAGGCTGGCAATTCCGACGGCTGCTGCGCGATATAAATATGAATAGCATACGAACTTCCTACAGTTACGAAAAGCGAAGTTACAGGTGCGATGACGCTCATCTGACGGGCACGAGTATCAAAGGCTACGCACTGGAAGGCTATGAAGACCTGCCTGACAACTGAACTGAACGATGACGAACTTACTTAATCTGGCGAGCGCACTTCAGGGGCTATTCCATTGATGATAGGGACCGTAGCAACCCGCTCCTCGACGAGCTGGAAAAATCGAATGCTGCACGTGGCATTCATCACGACCGTTGCAGCTTTGGGCTGGCAGCCTGCAAGTGTGTTAGCGGGTGTCGCCGCCCCCGCTAACCCCTACGCCACCCAGAATGCCGACAACACTGAAGGCTCGCTCAATTACGATGAGCGAAAGCTGATCCAGGAAGGCCTGGTCTGGGGCGGGTTTTACAACGGCTGGATCGATGGTCAGTTTGGCAAAGGCACCCGGGACGCCATTGCAACTGTTCAGCAGCAATACAAGCAACCTGGCACCGGGATGCTCAATGCAGATCTCGCGGTGCATCTGGGTGGTCTGGCGCTGAATAACCGCACGAAGTACGGCTGGACGACCATCACCGAGCCCAAATCCGGCGTGACCCTGGCCTACCCTTCAAAGTTGCTTACCAGGACCACCAATCCGGAACCGAATTTCGTCAATATTGATTCTGAAGATCGAAGTGTTTCGATCCAGCTATTACGTATCGATAACGTCAAACCCGACGCCATCGACACGCTGTACAACGACCTGACCGGCAACGGTAAATCCACCGTCACTTACTCGTTCAGAAAAGGCAGTTTGTTCATCATCTCGGGTGATCGCGGTACCGGCAAATACTACAGCCGCTATGAACAGCGTGGTGGCGAAGTCCGTGGTTATGATTTGGTCTGGAGCGGCAGTCGGGACGCGGAAATGCAGCCGATCTCGGTATTGATTTCAAACACCTTTGAACCCTTCGACACCCCTCGCCAGAATAGAGAACCTGACTACTCCTACCTTGTCGGGCTGGCCCAGGCTGCCAATAAACAAACCGGCGGCAACCCGCCTCCAAATAACGCACCCGCACAGCAACCCGTCCAACAACAACAACAACAACAACAACAACCTGTACAGCAACAACCCGCTCAACAGCAATCCGCTGCGCAGGACACGCAAAAAACCGATGTCTCGGACGGCAAGGGCACGCGGTTTTCCTATACCTATCAGGCCCCCCGTGATGCCCGGTTGGAAGATGCTTACCGTTTTACACGCAAGGCCGACCTGCTGGTCGGTAACGTAGAAATTGACGCCATGGACGGCATGTTCATGATGCCTCGCCCTCTGCACTATGTGGCCATGGAGTGCGGGATGGTGAATGCGTTCTACAGCCCGAAAGACTCTGCGGTGTTCCTCTGCTACGAGATGGTCAACTACCTGCTGCGTCAGGCCGATGACCTGAATACGAACAACGACCCGGATTTCCCGACCGATTACGTAAAGTCCAACCTGCGTTTTATTCTGCTGCATGAAACCGGCCATGCATTTATCGACTTGCTGAACCTGCCCTCCACAGGGCGTGAAGAGGACGCGGTCGATCAAATGGCGGCGACCATGATTCTGTTTCACGTCAACCGTGATGAGACACCTGAACAGCTGACTCGCGTACTGGCGATGACGGCGACCTGGTTCAAAAACAATGCATCACTGCAAAATGGCAACACGCACAATGACGCGTTCTCGGATGAGCACTCCTTGAATGAACAGCGTTATTACAATCTGCTCTGCATGGTTTACGGCCGTAATCCTCAGGAGTACGCGTCAATTGTCGATCGAGGGCTGCTACCGAAGTCCAGAGCTGCACGCTGCCCTCAGGAAACCAGCAAAATCGTCTCGTCGTGGGCGCGATTATTGCTGCCGCACTTTGCACCGCGTTATCAGAAGGACGCCAACGATTCAATCAATCGCCAGGATTCTCAGAGTCGGCAGTGAGTCTTTTCAACTACATATCCTGAGATCTCTACCAGTGGGAGATTCTATGCTTGTCCGCAAGCTGATTGACGACGTGGGACCGGCTTTAGCCGGGAAAGCGGTGTTCCTACGGATGAAAATTCAGCGTCTGTCCCGGCCTCTTCCCGGCTAAAGCCGGTGCCACGTCATCATTGACTCCTGCGGGATTCATTCGCGAAGGGGCAGGTACATTCGATGCATCTGCGTCGTCAGGAATACCGCCTTCCCGAATGAATTCGGTCCTGGGATTAGGTCGCTTCACAGCGAAATATCAAATGAGCGCTCGTCAAAAACCAGCGGCTGCCCCTGCTCAAGCAACTGCCTGATGCCCGGCCCCAGCAAGTCTTGTGGGCCATCCAGGGGCGTGGCCGGGTATTGCTGGAAGCGACGTCTGTTGGCACTGACCTGCACCAGAATCTGTCGGTCCTGGCGCAGGATGACCTTGAACGCCTGCCGCAATACGGCACGTTTCAGTACGGCGGGAATTCTGCCCCGCGCAGTCGCCACTCGCGCAAAGACCCGCAATTGACCTTCAGCGCAGGGCGTCATCCAGGCACTGACCAACAAATTGAGGCGGTCATTGCCATCGCGGTACTCGATCTCCGAGAGCCCCGGCAGGCGAAAACGCCCCATGCTCTCGCCCCGCTGCCCTTCGAACAACCGTGAGATAAGCCCTGACTGTTTGCCCTCCTCGCTGTAAATCGCTTCGATACCGTCGTTGAGCGGGCGAACACGGGCTGAGACGCGTTGGCGCTGCTTGTCATGACGAATCCAGCCCGCATGAACAAAATGAGTATGAAATCCGTCCAGGAAATTCTCCGCTGCGTCCTGCAATGAGCACTGCACTTGATCCGTCATCCAGAACGTATCGAGTTTCCGCCCCTGCTCGGCCGGGGCAACCGGCAAATCATCCGGACGCTGGTCACTCAAGCAGACCCACACCAGGCCATGGGCTTCGCAGCAGCCCAAGCTGTTCAGCAATGCTTTGCCGGAGGGGGGGTGATCAGTGCCGGGGACCCGGGTGCACCGACCGTCCGCGGCAAACCGCCAACCGTGATAAGGGCATTCGATATGTCCATCGTGAACCCGGCCCTGACTCAACGGTGCAAAGCGATGCGGACAGCGGTCCGGCAATGCGGCTGCATGTCCATCGTCGGCGCGGAACAGCACCAGAGGCATGTCGTGAACCTGACACGCCATCGGTGCTTTTTTCAGTTCGTGGCTCAGCGCTACCGGCCACCATTGAGCAAGGCGATTCACAGTTTGAGTTTTCTCATGAGGGGCACACCTATCCCATGCAGCAGAACACTGAGCAATCGCCATATCCAGCGACGCCCCCAAGGTAAATGGGCGACCCTGATCAGGCTGTACTCGATCTGCGGCTGCCCCCCGCGCAAGCGTTTGAAACCTGCGGCACCGGAGCTGAAATTCAGTATGGTACGGCGCTCGGCGGCTTCCAGCAGGCACAAACAGGTCAATTGCCGGTACAAGCCGGTCTTCTGGGGCAACCCGGTGTCGTATCCCACAATCGGGGTGCTGAGCGTCGCGTCATTGGCAAACCAGCCCAGCGCGCCGTCGATACGGCCATCCGGGTTGCGCAGAACGCGTATCTCCAGCCAGCCCTCTCGTTGACCACGCTGCATCCAGCCAGCGCTGTAATGCGGGTTGAGCCGACAATACTTGTCCAGATACAGCATGCTATACAACTGCTCTATCCGAACAAAGTCACTGTCGCTCAGAGCAGAGCCAGGCACTACTTCATAAGGGCTGCGGCGCAACAGTGTGCGGTCGAGCCGGGTGTTGTGATGCCGGAGGAACGGCGCATCCGCTCCGCTCCGGCCGTCGAATACGTACACCTGTCGGCTAGGGACACTCAGGAAGCCGAGCCCTCGCAAACGCTGTTTCAGTTCGCGGTTGCTGAACTCATTGATCGAGCGAAAACACAGCGCGTGATCGGGAAATGTTCGCTGTAAAAAAGCGCTGATCTGCGGCAGCTCGTTCAGATCCCAGTCAGCAGGATACAGATTGGTCGACAGCAGCCAGTTGTTGACATGAACCAGCTTGTCGACTTTGGCTGCGCTCAACAAGGTATCGACGCCCTGGGTCAGTGCGCTCAGTGGTCGGGTCAGCCACGGGCGGCCAATGCGGTTGAGTTCTTCGCGGGCGTAACCGCTGTAGGCGGTACGGGGCGACACCACATAGCAGTTGTCTTCAGGGTCGTGTCCATCATTGATGCTCACCGCAAGCTGCTGCGTCCCGGTGTCCAGCAGCGCCATCCGAGTGCTGACATTGGCAATCAGTCCTGTCTCGCTCCAGCCGCGGACGTATTGTCGGGCTGGACTTTCGTTGGGGGTCACCGGTTCCTGAAGAAGTTGCTCCTGAAACAACAGCCTCATCGCGGCGGCTCCCCTAATGCTTGCCCGTTCCACTCGATGTCTGCGGTGGATGCGGCCAGCACCCCGCAGCGGCGCGAGGCAGCGCGGCAGAGGATTTCCCCCAGGCTCAACCATTGGGCGGCCAGCGGCAGGACATCACCTTGCTGAACGATCACGTCGCGGGCCAGCCGGTAATCGCGCCAGAACGCCGCGCTCAATGCACGTGACGGCGCAGCCAGTAAAAGCATCGCCAGCGCGATCATTCGTGGTTCCTGGGTAGGCTCAATCACGCCACTGGATGCTTCGCCAAGGCTGTTCACCAGCGCCTGACGCTGATTGTCGAACAGGTGCACGCCACTGGTGGCCCGCGGGTTGCACTCCAGCACATGGAAACGGCCTGCTTGATCTTCAATAAAGTCAAAGCCGACCTGTCCGGTATAGCCGGTTTCACGCCCGAACTGCTCCAGGAATCGACGCACAGGTTCGGGCGTCGCAGGCGCAAAATAGATCCCCGATCCCCGGCCCACACGGTAGCGCGGCTGGTAGACGCTATGCGCGCGCAACTGGCCATTGATCAACACGCTGAAGCTGCAAAACTCCCGCCCCTGAATAAACCGCTGCGCAACCCAGGGCGCCTCAATACTGGGCTGGACTTTACTCAACTGCGTCATGTTTGGCTGAATCAGGGTTTGCGAAGCGAAACGCGAATAAGCCGGTTTGAACACCCACTCCTCAGTCTCCGCGCTCAACGCCAACACAGACGGGTAATCCGTCAGCAGCCGGGTTTCGGGGGTCGACAACGTCCAGTCCTGAATCATGTCCGCAAACTGGCCCTTGTGATGCAGCCGATGCAGCAGCGCAAAATCACTGGTCAGCACCCGGCACAATGGCCCGAGGCGCGCCAGACCATGGGACAGATAGAACACTTCTTCGCAGGTTGGCAGCAACACGTCGATACGTTCTGCCTTGATCACGCTGGCCAGCGCTTCGATCCAGCCTGCGGGGTCGAGTCTGGGCTCGGGTAAACGAACGAAGTGGTGTACTGAACGACTGAAACGGCTCAGCGGCTGACCCAGCGAATCCCCCACGCTCACGGTCCAGCCGGCCTCGTTGAAGGCCCTCGCCCACTCCAGACAGGCAGGTGCACGAGCCCCCAGAATCAGTACGCGCATGGCAGCCCCTCAGGCAATTGCAGGAGTTTCAAACGTCGGCGTTTGACGTGCGGGGGCGGCGCTTGCCAGTGACCGAAGATGAACTCCGGTGGACGCATGCCCTGCCCGGCACATAACTGGTGAAGGTTTTCGCTGATAGCCTTGCACAGCGCGTCATGATCGCCGTAGGCCTGAATGTTGATCTGCCAGTTCAGCCTGGTCTGATGGATCTCATATTCCTGCAGCTTAGCGCCATGCATTAGCAAGGTACGGCGCAGGACATCCGGATACAGCGCCCGCAACTGACGTCCCGCCACATCAGGCAGCCAGAGAATGTCGTCGGCACGCCCCTCGATAGCGGCAATGGCCCTTTCGACCCGCCCGCAAGCGCAAGGAGCCTCACTGACCCGCAGCACGTCGTTGAGCCGATACCGCACGATCATCTGCGTACGTCTGGAGAAGTCGGTAATGATGGGCTGAAAACGGGTGTGTTCGGCGTCCAGCCACTCCGGCTCAATGTGCAGATGGCTTTCATTAAGATGCAAAGTCCCCTGCTCGCAGGTGTAACCGAGAAAGCCTTCGCTGGCCTGATAAATCTGCTGCGGCATCACCCCGAAGGCTTTGAGCACGGCATCTGCATCCGTGCTTTCAAGCACCTCGGCCACCGACAGAATATGCGTCGGGCGTATGGACAAACGCCCGTTCAATGAAGCTTCAGCCAGACCCCGCAACACCGTCGCCGGGGCAACAAGCACATCGGGATTCTGCGCCTGCAGACGTTCAAGTGACGCCTCGAGCCCCCGCGTCAGATCGTGAAACACGAAGTCGATACGGCGACTGCTCAACGTGGTGTACAAACGGCTATTGGCCCGCAGGAAAAAAGCGATCCGCAAAGGCGCTTGCCAGAAGCACAGCAGACGGGGAAGGAAGCGGCCCGGCAAGGTCCTCGCCAGTAGAATCCCTGCCCAACGCTGACGCTCAAGAGAACTGACCAGAAACACGCCCTGGTTACCGGACGTGCCACTTGAAAGCCCCACGGTTATATCGCCCAGCGTGGGGCTGAAGTCGCGGGATTCTTCTGCCCGCCGCGCAACTGGCAAGACCTGATCCAGACCAAGACCGCGAGTGTTGTACGCAGCAAAGTCGCTCATCATTGTCGCTTTGTCCATCAGCGGAAAGTCCGCCAGATGCGTGTACTGATGGTCTTTGAAGCGCTCGGCTGTCGGCAACACATCTTTCAGGAAATGCTTCAACTGTTGAGCCTGCCACGCCTCCAGTTGCTCTCGTCGAGTGAACCGCAAGCGATAGCGACTGTTGAGAAAACTCAGTGCGCTGCGCAGCTTGCCGATCAAGCGTTCATTGCTCATTGCTGAACGCCTCCCAGGCATGCGTGCAGTGCGAAGGCAGCACCGCCACGGCGGGTTCTCGCCGGATCAGCGTGCCAAGGTTGGCGTAGGTCTGTCGGTATTGTCTGGCGTCGTGACCGGCAAACCACAGCGCGGGCGCCGCCGGCAGTCGTTCTGCGCGACAAGCGGGCACAGACCAGCAGGCATCGGCCACCAGAAATACCGGGCGCCCCTGGGCATCGGGGATGAACAGACCCAGTTGGCCATGGCTGTGTCCCGGTAGCGGCACACCGATCAGGCTGCCGTCACCTAACAGGTCGAGGCCATGGGTGAAGGGGGCCATCCATTCCGGTAAGGTTGCTTGCCTGCAATGATCGGCAAGGGTCAGCCGACTGGCGAAATCATCCGGCAACAAGCCAGGCAAATGGCCGCCTAGGGTGGCCCGCCAACGCGAACCGCGAAGGCTTTCAATGTGCTGCCGATCAGCATCAAGAGCAATGAATGAAGCCTGATTGAAGTCTCGCAACCCGGCGACATGATCGCCGTGAAAATGCGAAATGATCACTGTGCGGATATCCTCCGGCTGAATGCCGAAGCCCTTCAGTTGGGCGAGCAATTGCTCCTGAACGGGCAACTGCACCGGCACCGCTGTGCGATACAAACGCTCTGGCAGGTCCTGGGTAGCCTTGAAGAAATGTTCGGAGTAGCCCGTGTCGTACAGGATCCAGCCTGCGACGGGATGGCGAATCAGCCCGCACAATGACGGGAAGCGCGTCGGCGCCCAACGAGCGCTGCGATCTGCCATGCATGCCAGGTGTCGGCACCAACCGGCACGCAAAACGTTGAGGCTGACCGTCCGGCTCATTGTTTGATGCCCTGTTGCGCAAGCCACCATTGGGCATGCTGGCGAATGCCCTCCTCCTGAGTGATCACCGTGCGGTAACCCAGATCGTTGCGTATCGCGTCCAGATTAAGGGTCTGGCTGAATGCAAGCACTCCAGCACCATAGCGAGTCAGTAAAGGTTCGCCGCTTTGCCACAGGCGAGCACTGGTTTCGAAGGCCAGCGCTACGGCATCCACGACCCGCCATGGCAGGCGTCGGGTTCGCAGCGTCAGCTGAAATTGTTCGGCAATGCGTTGCAGCAGATCTTCAACGGCCAGCGGCGTACCGTTGCTCACGTTGTAAGTACAGACCGGGCGCGGTAACGGTTGATTGAGGCTCAGTTCCACGGCGTGTACCAGATTGTCGATGCAGGTCAGGTCCAGTTGAGCCCTGCCTCCGCGCATCAGCGGTATGTGCCCGCGCTGCATGACACGCAACAGGCGCGGCAATAACGTACCGTCCCACGGGCCGAATACCGCGCGCGGGCGCAAAATCACCGCCTCGGCAAGACCCGCTTCCAGCACCATCGTTTCGGCCAGCGCTTTGGTGCGCGCGTACTCGTTGACCGGCGCAGGCAAAGGTTCGTTTTCATGGATGTCGAGCCGGTCACGAAAGGCAAAGTACAGGCTGGGCGTCGAGAGGTGTACGAGGCGCTTCACCTGATTGACGCGGCAGGCGTTCAGGACCTCTTGAGTGGCCAGCAGATTGGCTTGGGCAAACGCTTCTGTCGTTCCCCAGGGCGAGGACAAAGCCGCGCAATGGACGACTGCCGTGCAGCCACGCGTCGCCTCGATCAGCGCGCTCGCTCCCGCTGGAGAACCGTGCTCAAGCGCAAGCCACTGAATCGCGCCAGGGCTATGGCGAATGACATCCGCCGCTGCTGCCGCGTTGCGACCGCTGAACAGCACTTCACAGCCTTGGGAGGCAAGTCGCCAGACGATATGCCGACCAATGAAACCGGTACCACCGGTCACCAGAGTTTTCATCAATACTCCAGGATCATGCCGCCGATCGATAACCCTGCACCGGTACCGATCAACATCAGGATCTGTCCGCGCTGAATGCGCTGGTCTCGAATCGCAATGTCCAGCGCCGTTGGCAGTGAGGCGGCCACCTGATTGCCGTGATGAGCAAAAACGTCGATGACTTTTTCCGGGGCAAAACCCAGACGCCTGGCCGCATGCTGCATGGCTTGCTGGCTGGCTTGATGAGGGATCACCCAGTCGATCTGGTCTTGAGTCAGCCCGGCCTGATCCAGCAGATCATTCATCAACGTGGGCAGGTGCTTCGCGGCAAGACGGAATACACCTTTGCCCTGCATGGAAAAGCTGGTCAAAGGTTCGAACGGGATATCGATACGGCGTGGATGAAAGCGCGATCCACCGGCCGGGATCTGGCATAAATGGGCCCCCTCGGCAAACGTCTTCAGGTTCGAAGCGATAATCTTCGCCCCGCCCTCGCTCGCGCACAGGACAACAGCCGCTGCACCGTCGCCGAAAATGCCGCTGACCTCTACTTGCTGCCAGTCCAGCCCGCAGGAGGCGATATCGGAGCAGACCAGCAGAACGCGCCGGTAGCGGCCTGCAACGAGGGGCCATGACAAGGTGTCGACGGCGGCAATGAACCCCAGGCAACTGGCATTGATGTCCATGGCGGGAATGCCTGAGTGCCCCATGCCCAACTCTCGTTGCAACAATGCGGCGTTGCAGGGCATGCCCTGATCCATAGTGCCACTGGCGCAGGCGATCAAGTCGATCTGGTCCAGCTCGATGCCGGCGGCCGCCAGGGCATTTCGCGCGGCAGCCGCGCCCAGGCTTGCAGCCGTTTCCGCGCAGGAAGCGACATGCCTCTGCACAACCCCGCTGATCTGCTCGACGCTGCCCGCCGCCAGACCCAACTCATGATCAAGGGCGATGCTGGTGACTATTCTGTCCGGCAGCGCATGGCCGGAACCGAGAATAGTCACACGCCTTGGGGGCAAAGCCAGCGGTGAAGTGTGCATTCAAATTCCGTTTAGAGAAGATCATTGTATTGACACTTATACGGGGTGATTACCGCACGGCGGTATAGTACAGGTGTACTATTTTTTACGCGCTCGAAACACTTTAAGTTATTGAAAATAAGTGCAGATTTCAAACATAAGGCTTATCCATAACTTTCAGGCGACGGCTGGCAGATTTTTGACTGCCTCGTCACGTACTGACGCTTAATAGTGAGCGATCAATGCGCCCCTGTTGCTGATCAAAAAGGATGTTATTGAGTGCTGTCTCTTCTTCTGGAAATGGGTCTGGGGATAGCCGATTTTCTCAATGATAATCCGGCGTATCTCTGGGTCATTGGCGCCCCTCTGTTACTGCTGGGCCTGGGCGTCTGGCTCAATCAGCGTGTCACAGCGCTGAGTCTGGATTCTGCCCGGCAAAGCGAACAGCTGGCGCAAGCGCAGCAGCAGATTGGAACCTTGCAAGCACGCATCTCTATGCTGGAGTCGATGCCTGTACAGGCATCGGATTCGCCAGGGCCAGCCGCAGCATCTGCGCAGCTTTCTGACACTACTTCCACTTCTGTCAGCCAGGCGCCTGAGACGGAGCTCGTCTGGGAGCTTCCTTCGCAAACACCGGACTTACCCGTAGAGCCTGCAGCGCCCGTTACCAGCCAGCTGGCCGCTCGACCAGCACCACCAAACCCCGCCATGCCGAACGTTATAAACGTCGCTTTCATGACAGCGCGTGACTGGTTATTGGGCGGCAATACTGTGCTGCGAATAGGGGCTGTGGTGCTCTTTTTGGGGCTTGCCTTTCTATTGCGTTACGCCACCGAAGGCGTTGTGGTGCCAATCGAAACCCGATACGCAGGGGTTGCTGGCAGCGCAATCGCGTTGCTCGGCCTCGGCTGGTGGCTGCGCCACCGCAAACCAGCCTTCGCGCTGATGATGCAAGGCACCGGCGTCGGCGTGTTGTACCTGACCGTCAGCGGTGCCATTCGCGTGCATGAGTTACTGGACCCGACGCTGGGCTTTGCGCTGTTGGTGGTCATCATGCTGTTCTCCGCCATGCTCGCGATTACTCAGAACTCTCTGGCGCTGGCCTGTGCGGCGACACTGGGCGGTTTTGCCGCGCCGATTCTCTCCTCCACGGGCCAGGGCAGTCATGTCACGCTGTTCAGCTATTTCGCCTTGCTCAACGTCGGGATTTTCGCTATCGCCTGGTTCAAGACCTGGCGTGTGCTGAACCTGATCGGTTTTTTTGGCACGTTCGGGATTGGCGTGGCATGGGGGTTGTGCTCCTACACCCCGGATCTGTTCTGGAGCGTCGAGCCGTTCCTGATTCTGTTCTTCCTGATGTATCTGGCCATCGGACTTCTGTTTGCCCGACGCAAACTGCAGGAGCTCAGCGATGCCCCGACAGACGCCGGCCGCGAGGCGATGCTGCAATGGTCCCGACGTCAGGGTGACTACGTCGACGGCACGCTGCTGTTGGGTACGCCGCTCGTGGGCTTCGGTTTGCAATACGCACTGACAGCCGATCTCGAATTCGGCTCGGCGTTCAGCGCCCTGGCGTTGGGCCTGCTTTACATGGGAATCGCCCGCCTGCTTTCTGGCCGGGCACCGGGACGTGCCTTGCTGCTGGTTGAAACATGCCTGGCACTCGGCATCGTGTTTGCCACCCTCGCTATTCCGCTGGGGCTGGGTGCGAAATGGACCACCAGCGCCTGGGCCATCGAAGGTGCGGCAATCTTCTGGCTGGGTATGCGTCAGCAACGTCTGCTGGCTCGTGGCTTTGGGGTGCTGCTGCAAATAGCTGCAGGTCTGGCATTCGTCGGCGTGATGACCACCTGGTACTTCCCTTCAACAAAAGGGGGGGATTTCTGGACGCCAATGATCATCGCCCTCTCCGGCTTGTTCAGCGCCCTGCAGGTGCACCGCATCAAGACTTTGCGCTACATGAACGAGAAAGCACTTTCCGCGATATTGCTGCTCTGGGGCGGTGCATGGTGGGGAACGTCGTTACTCGTAGCGAACATGCACCTGGCACCTCATACCCTTTTCGCTTCGCTGCTACTGCTGTCAGTCGCGATCAGTGTCGGTCTGTGGACTATTGGGGCGAGACATTGGCGTTGGCCCGGCCTGGCTGCGCTATGCCTGGGGCTGACACCAGCCAGTTGGCTTGTACTTGTCTTCTCGGTGACCGAGTACACACACCCGTTTGCACATTGGGCCTGGGTGGGATGGAGCGCATTGCTGATGGTGCACATGCTGTCATTGCGCCGCCTGGCGGAATTGCTGCCTCGCAGGGCAGTGACGGGTGTCCACATTCTTGGGGCCTGGTTATACATAGTTCTGCTCAGCATTGAACTGAGATACGGCTTAGATAACCTTTTCGATTCCAATGCTGATTACAGCGCCTGGTTTTCCCTTGCGGGCTCGCTGATCCCCAGCCTTTACCTGATTGCCATGGCCGCGAGCCGTCGCTGGCCATGGCCGGTTGACGCGTATCCAAAGGCTTATCGCGTTTGGGCCGCCGTTCCCTTTGTCCTTTGGTCGCTGGGGTGGTTCTGGTTGATGAACTACTACAGCAACGTCAAAGCCGACCCGCTGCCTTACATACCACTGCTCAACCCTCTGGATCTGGGCCTGTTGTTTGCCCTGCTGGGGATCGTGAACTGGATCCGTCATAACCTGCCGCTGATTGGTATTGAGGCTAAACATGCCGAAAGACTGGCGATCATTACGGGCGGTGCTTCGTTGTTCGCCCTGATCACCGGGATGGTGTTTCGCAGTCCCATCGATCCCACGCTCCTGCAAGCGGCACTCTCTATCGTCTGGACGCTTATAGCACTGGCGCTAATGATTAGCGGCCACCTTCGCAGGCAGCGTGAAGTATGGATTACCGGCGCAGTGCTGATCGGGGTCGTGGTTGCCAAGCTGTTCCTGATAGAGCTGAGCGACCGTGGCGGTATGGCGCGGGTCATCTCCTTCATCGGGGTCGGCATTCTGCTATTGGTGGTGGGTTACTTCGCCCCTCTTCCGCCAAAAAAGACTACAACGCAAAAAGCTGATTCAGTTGCCGGCAAGCCGGATCTGACACTATGAGGAGCGCACTCTTGAGTTATAAGCAGCTGTTCCGGCTAGCCCTGTGTGGTGTCGCATTGCTTGGCTCGACACTTGCCAGTGCAGATGACAACCAGGCAGATTTCGCCAGCAAGACCCCCTTGAAACTAAGCGGTAACGGCCCGTGGTATCGAATTGAACTGCCCATGAATGTGCAGCTCAATTCTCGACAGCAGGATCTGGGTGATCTGCGCATTTTCAATGCCCAAGGACAGGCTCAGGCGTATGCCCTCGACCGTAATCCGCCTCAGGCGAAGCAGTCACAAGCGCCGACGATGGTGAAGTGGTTCCCTCTTTACAACCGGGCGGACGAGCTCGACAGAGCGCCCAGGATCAAGGTCGAGCGCAGCGCCACGGGTACGCTCGTGGAGGTTCAACCTCAGGATGGCGCATCCCCGGATGAGCAGGTCTTGCGAGGCTGGCTGCTGGACACCAGCACCATCAAACAACCTCTGCAAAAACTGATTCTTGACTGGGATAGCGCTCAAGACGGCTTTCAGCGTTTCAGCATCGAAGCCAGCGATGATTTGCAGAACTGGAGTCCATGGGGCACGAGCCAGGTAGCGCGTCTGTCATTCGACGATCAAACTGTAGAACAGCGCGAGGTCACCCTGCCCGTTCGCACCGCACGTTATCTGCGCCTGATCTGGAGCTCCTCGGCCGAAGCACCGATGCTCACGTCAGCGCAGTTGGTGACGGTGAATACCGACACCCCACCTTTACCGCTTGCCTGGTCGGAGCCCGTGACTGGCAGCGTTGAAAAAGCTGGCAGCTATATCTGGCAATTACCGAATGGCCTGCCCGTCGAGCGCCTGCAAGTCGATATGGCCCAGGCTAACAGCGTCGCCCCGGGCCGCTTTTACGGTCGAACGGACAGCAAGGCACCCTGGCAGGCCATCGGCAATGGCCTGCTTTACCGGCTGACGCAAGACGGTAAGGACGCTGTCCAGAATGAAGTAGAGACCAACGGCACAATCGTGCGTCAGGTAAAACTCGAACTCGACGAGCGCGGCGGCGGACTGGGCTCTTCGTCGCCCACCTTGCGTTTCGCGTTGCGCGCGCCGCAGGTGGTGTTTCTGGCACGGGGCGACGGTCCGTTTACCCTGGCGATTGGCAACGCTGCAGCAAAACCCGCCGATTTACCGATTGCGACGCTGATCCCGGACTTCACCCCGCAGAGAATGAACAGTCTGGGTCGCGCTGAAGCCGACAATACGCAGGTCAAACTGATCCCGATGTCACCGGATGACGCATCAGGTATCGACTGGAAACGTGTCGGGCTCTGGTCAGTGCTGGTTCTGGGCGTGATGCTGCTCGGCTGGATGGCATTCAGTACGCTGCGCGCTTCGCCGTCAAAGGCCAGGACCGGCTCTGCTGACGATGAATCCCCTCCTCTGCTGTTCACAAGAGCGCCATCGGGTGAATGGGAAGCTCTTGAGGGTTATTATCAGGCGCGATTTGAGGGCACGCGCGTGGGTAATAACGTCTACCTCAATGTGAATGGCAAACCGGAAGCATCGGTTTTTGTCTGGTCAGAATTGAGCCATGACAATGAAGTTCGTGGTCGTATGTGGACACTGGGGGCGAAGCCTGAATTCGGCCAGTTAAAAGTGGGTCATCACACGTGCGATACGATATTCCTTGCGCTGGCCAAGGCCGTCAGTGAGACCGAGAACGTTACGATAGTTTATGACCCTGCGATACAAAACACCGTGCTCGATCGCTGGGGGCCGTAACCCGGTTCATGGGTCAGTGGATCAGTTAATGCAGTCGCGCTGTTACAACGCCATAGGTGTTATTCACCGCAGAAAAACAACCGGATAGAGCTTTTATCCTCTGTGAAGAAATTTGAATGAATCCGCTCAAGATCCTGACAGCGTCATTTCGCCTGCTATTCCGTAACGCCGGTAGTATCGCGTTGCTGTGCGTGCCACTTCTGGTGGTAGAGATGTTCATAAGAGATATCAGTAGAAGCCTACTGGGTATCGATAACGACTGGGCATGGCAAGCGATAATCGGCACAGTCATCCCGCCGCTTTACACCGGATTGCTGCTGCTCATTCTCGATGCGCGCAGCCGGGACGAGCCACTGGCCAAAGCCGGCTTACTGTCCAAAGCAATACGCCTGTGGCCAGCACTGGCTGTGCTGTCTGCGCTCGACCAGATGCTGATCGTCATTGCCGGTCTGGCGTTCATTTCTGCTGATACGTGGCTAAAGATCATCCTTGCCACCGTTCAGTTCATCCCTCCCGGGGTGTGGGCGGCATTTAAGTGGGCAATGTTTTTCCTGGCACTGTGGGTAATGATGCGACTGATGTTTAACCAGTGCCTGGTGCTATTTCGGGGACTCTCGATAAAAGCATCAATACGCGAAAGTATCATCCTGTCCAGAGGGCTGCTATGGCCGGTAGTGGCTTGCCTTGCGTTATTACTGGCCCCGGTGTTGCTGGCTATTCTTATCATATTCATTCCGCAGCCCGACTGGGCGGCAGACGTCATGATTGCTCTTCAGCAAGACAGTCCAGGTAGCGTCACGGCCTATTCGATATTCGCGGGTTTTATCCGGCTGTTTACGACCATTGTGGTATTTCGCTTTTTCACAGTGGTCGCCGAACAACCAGGCAATAAGGAGTGATCCGTATGGCGCCTTTGGACATTATAAAATCTTCATTTGGCCTGATACGGCAAAATGCCCTGAGCATCGCCGTATTATGCCTGCCAGTGCTGTTAGTAGAGATGGGTTTAAGGCAGCTCATCAGAAGCCAACTGGGGGACGAAAATGCGTGGGCCTGGAGCGCGCTGATCAATACAGCCTTTATACCGCTCTATGCGGCATTTGTGATTCTCACTCTGGAAGCTCGCAGCCGCGAAGAACAATTAGGCAAGGCTGAGTTACTGTCCATCGCGCTCCGCCGTTGGCCCTATCTGGCGGCGCTTTCAGCGCTCAATGAGTTGCTGTACATACTCGGTGATTTGCCGTTCATGGGGGAGCACGAGTGGAGGCAGCTCATGTTCAATACCTTTGACTACCTGCCTACCCAGTTCTGGCAAACAGTCAGATATTTGCCTTACCCTTTCGCAATCTGGCTGATGATCAGACTGACCCTCTGCCATTGCCTGGTATTGCTGAGGGGCCGTAACTGTGTCGCCGCGATACGTGAGAGTTTTCTCATGATGAAGGGGGAATTCTGGCGAGTGGTGGGCTGTATCCTGTGGGTATTCATTCCGTATCTACTGGTCACCTATTTTATTATGCTTCAGTGGCCCGGCCTTTATGTCAGTTTGCTGCATGAAGATATTTTAGCCCCTCAACATGGAGCGGCACCCAGCATGATTATGTTATGGAGCGAGAGCTTTGTTTTGAAAATACTGGTCGTGGTGGTGTCATTCCGCCTGTTTACGCTGATAGCGGGTACTCAGACAAGAATGCCTTATCGGTAGATCGAGCAGCTTCAAGATGTGAGCAATAATGGGACGGTCTCCGCTGGCGCTCATTTTTCTTACCTTTATTAATGGACTACAGGTCGATGCGTAAACTTGCCGCTTTACCGCTGCTTTTCTTCCCATTGCTTGCGTTACCGTTGTTTGCCTCGGCGAACTGTGCAGACAATATTCGGGGATGGGCCAAGACGCTGCGCCCGGACTTGAAGCTCGACAGCGAGCACGCGGTGTGCAAAATCAATCCAGCCAACTCCAGCCAGGTTCTGGCCGCTCTGCCCTTTGCCGAAAATGTCACCGAGGATGGCCAAGGCGACTATGGCCTCGGTGTAATCGTCGCGAACGCCAGCAATGGCAAGATCATCTCGCAGCACTATCAAGCAGCTGCGATCAGCTCAGACGCCATCTATTTTTCCGGACTGGAACTGGATACTGCCCGTTATCAGTTGGCACCGAAGCTGCGAGCGTTTGGTGTGCGAGTGACCTACGGCGGCTCGTCGCGCCCCAATCCGTTCGAAAGTAAAGTCCTGACGCTGTACGCAGCGCTGCCAGGCGCTCAATTGCAGCCGGTGGTGAGCGGGCTGGAGGTCAAAAGAAGCAACGGTGAATGGGACACTCGTTGCGCCGGCGAATTTACCGAGACGCAGCGCACGATCTCCATCTCGGACAAAAGCAATAAAGGTCTCGCGGCCCTGGAAATCGAGCAGACAGTCATCGACACCCAGAACCGGCCCAAGGGCGAAGAGTGTGAAAGGATCTCAGCCAAACCGGCGGTTACCCGTTTTACGCTGGAATATGACGGCAGCCAGTATCCAGTGCCGAAAGAGCTGTCTTCTCTTTGATGAACATCGGCCCTACCCCGAATGGGGCCTTCGCACCCGTTTCGACACGCCATCAGGGCATTTCAGTTCACTCGCCGGTTTCAGCAAACCACTTGAGTTCCCCGGTTCTGTCGATGGTCATGGTCAACATGCAGCCAGCGCCGTTGATCTGGTCCATGGTGCCGCCCGAAAAGTTGTAATACATGAAGCAATTGGCGTCTCGGTATTTGACCCATAACCGTTGCGCATCGCGCAGTTGTGTTTTTTGCTCGTCCGACAGTGCGCCCATCGCGGCTTTGTAGGACTCATTCAGGCGGGTATTCTGTAACGCCAGTTCCTTGTTATTGCAGTCGTTCAGGTTGGAGGTAATACCTTCAGACTTCTCCACGCAGGCATCATATTCAGGGGAATATTTGTCTTCCGCAGATGCATGCAGGGAGAATACAACGGCGCACAATACAGCCAGGCATCGCATCATGACTTAAATCCGGTTCAATGAGGGGGTTCAACAATCAAGCTTTTCCTAAAGCCAAAGGCTTTTCAATAGTACAGGTGTAGTATTTCTAATTCGTCGAAAGCCCCTTTATTGTGTCGATCACTATAGAAAGAGGCAGACAGATGAACAAAAGGATTGGCCTGTGCTTTACAAGCGCCCTTCTCCTTGTCTTTACCCTGCACGCGAATGCTGGAGCCGACGATATTCCGCCCGGCTATTCCGATTTCGGGTTTGCCGAGCGCTGCGACGATGAAAGTGCAAAGTTGACCACGCTCGAAGATATCGCCTGTTCAAGCGAAAGCCTAAGAGCGCAGGAAAACAAAATGTTGTCTTTGGTTGAAGACGTGAGGGCTGAAACCAAAGGGGTCGATGGTGAGACCGGTAAGGCGCTGGACCCCATGGGCGCACAACAGAAGGAGTGGCGCGATTCACTGGCCCGCGCGTGCAAGGATGCCGTCTGCCTCTCTGTGGCTTACGCAGCACGCATCGCAGCAATCCACAAAGAATGGTCGGAGGCGCTTTGATGAATACACTTGCTCACTGGCGAACCCACGCAACCGCCCTGCTGGCAGTTTCGATTATTTCCACCGCGACGCTGCAAAGCCCGGTGTCCCTCGCTGCGGATACTCAATCGCCGACGGCAAGCGTGGCGACGTGTCCGGCTCAGGATTTCGATGGCTTCCTGAAGCGCTTCGCCAACGACATCGAGGTACAGAAAGCGTTTGTCAGTACGCCGTTGCAGAGCGAGTACATCGATCCTGAAGCACAACCGGAACCTCGTCCTGTCTCTGAGCTACTGTACAAGTCCCAACTGCAGTTTCCACTGATGCCCAGCGATCAACAGCAGCACGATCAAGGTTTGACGCTTGCCAAGCGGCTCAAGAGGCCGGATCAGGCAGTGATCAAACTGACTAAAGCCGACACGGGCTACCAACTCTCATTATTCTTCAAGCGAGAAGCCTGCTGGATGCTATACCGCATTCAGGATGAGTCGCTGTAACCCATACTCTCTGCCGGACCTATAGAAAATTATCTATACCGCCCTATTCAAGATTGCATCAGTGTAAAAGCGCATAGTACATCCGTACTATTGCGCGACTGATGAGATGAAACTTAACCTGACAGTCATAAACAAACGAATTATTCCATTTGATCGTCGGCAAGTTGACACAGACCTCATGGCGTCCTTTGTGCAGACATTGACCGTGGTGTTAAATACCGGTCACACGTGATGTCGACATTGAGGAGATGGCCAACCGTATGGATTCATCTAAACGCGTGCGACTCACCTTTCAATATACGGTAGGCCCTGATGACCATACCTTATCTCCCACTGCAGGCATGGAACAAGCACTGGAGACTCAGGGGCGAGTCAGTGTACTGCCAGCACTGTGGTTATTCACAACACCTTATTGATCCCCACCCGTTCAAACATGCGCCACACTGCCCGCACTCTTCATTGCTTTATCAATCACCTGGGCGTGAGTTAGGTCAGATTATTGAGCAAAAGATAAAGGCAGGGTTGTTCTGAATAACGGCTGGCCTGAAGATCCCGGCGTCCATCGCTGTATAACCATGCCGTGTTGGAGCGAGGCTTGCCCGCGAAGAACGATAATGTGTTGGGCCTGACTGACCGAGTTGACTGGTTCGCGGGCGAGCCTCGCTCCAACAGAAGCAGAATTCAGTTTCTCAGGGCAAAGTTCTGGGACTTGCCCGAACGCCCGGACTCGCCTCCTGCGGTTTGTCTGTCCACGTCAGGAGTTTTGACAGGGTTCCATAGGGCGTAGCAAAGCGTTGGCAAGACGCCTCATCGGTCGCATCAGATAGTCTCGCTGACTGGGTTGCGCCCGTACGCAGCGCCTTCAACCATTCCTTGGCACGGCGCTTGTCCTGATCAGCCAACGCGTACCGGCTATAGTTCAGTTGCGCGTGAGCATTGCGAGTAATGGTGTCAGCGTCAGCCTGATCCAACACCCGACATAACTGACCGATCATAACCAATCGCTCAAGCCGTACGGTGTTCATGACCTCGCCCTGCCACTTTTTCCACGAGAGCAATCGCTGAACATCAGCCGGCATTGTTCCGCCTGACGCGACTGCACTCTGGATGTACCTAATTTCCGGATCTGTCGCGTGCCAGGCAAACCACTCACTTTCCGTGCGGGGCAGCCATTTACCCCATTGGGTAAATAACCGGTCATCCTCAGCACTGTCACCACCTACAGGCGTGCACACAAACGTATTCAGTTGCGAAGGACGGCACTTCCAGGTGGCTTCGCTGAGCGCCCGCTCACTTACGACACTGACAATGCGGGCGGTATTCGCGTCTTTGCCGACAAGGCCAACCAATAACCGTGGCGGCTTTGAATGATCAGCCTGGTTGTCTGGTTTATATTCGCAGACAGTCGTGATCGGCGATAACTTGATGTCAGCGGGCGCACAAGGCAGCTCGTCCAGTTCGGTGACGTCGAACCACAGCTCCATGAAGTCGCGCATTTTACGCGATGTCCACGCAAGATCCTCTGAGCGGAAATCCTCCAGTGCTGCCATGGGATCAATGGGCTGCTCTACGGGCGTCAGCGCCATAGCCGGAGCAAGTGCGCTGCTTAGCCACAGAGTCAAGACACACGCTGCTCTGCGTCGTGCAATATCGAGGACGCCCGCAAACATAGTTGATCTCCCACTGTTATTTGCTTAACGAATTATGGTTCTTCGTGTCCTAATAGCTGCGCTATCCGGCTTGACGCTTGACTCGACATTCTATGTTTTCAAGCCTTGAACCCACCGCAATCCCCTTTCGCTCAAACTGCCCCTGCATCACCTCCAGCGCATATTTGGCAGGCTGCCCGGACAAGTGATAGTCCGCAGAATCCGGCTCCATGTCCTCCATCTTGAACACCCTTCGATCCTCGCCAATGTAAGCGACGGACAAAGGCACCCATGTATTGCGCATCCAGAATGAGAGTGTTCCCGCTGAGTCGTAGGCAAACAGCATCCCGGGTCCTACATCATCGCGATAAGACAGCCCTTTGGATTGCTGCGGCCAGGTACGCGCGACCGGTACGCCAGCAAGCTTGATGTTTCCGGTGAATGTCAGGTCGCACAGTTCTGTTATTTCGGCTGCCGTAGCCAGTGGTGCGTTCAGCGCACCTGTCAGCAGCAAACCAGCAATTGCCCTGAGGGCTGCGGTTTTCAAAGCGTTCGCAATCATCAAAGGTCACGGCTTTGGCAGATATATTATCTGGACCGGCGCATTGTACTTTGTGTAAGACCCCGTGGGATCCACGTTCGGTTTCAAACCCGGGTACCACGCCCTGAACTGTGTGTCCGACAGCCATTCAAGTTGCAACTGTTCGACTGCCAATCCGGGCGGGCTCGCTTTGAATCCTGTAAAGGACTGCACCTGTGAATGGCATTCTTCCGATACGCCCGCTTCGAGAATCCTCACCTCCAGTTGCTCGCCCCACGTGATGGATCCGGTTTCAGGACAGCTTCGAACCTGGGCGTGATATTTGCCATTGGGTGAAGGAAGATCGTAAACGATTTTGTCGGGCCCGCAGGCTGTCAGCAGGACAGACGATGCGAGTAAAAACAGGGCAGTCTTCTTCACGGTGCTACTCCAGGTTCAATCAAGCGCGACATTTAATTTTTTTTGTACCTCGGCTGAGTACATTCCGTGAATACCAGATTACATTCTGATTTTTTGGCATTGCGCTTACAGTAGCCCATCGACTTCTCTTGCGCCGTCAAGGGATCGTCTGCGGTGAAAACAGCATTTACGCTCCCGTCTTCTGACTGGACCGCTGCCACACACTGATCGGAATAGGTCGCGACGAGAAAGCAATCCGTGGCGCCCGCTGATTCGCACCGGCCAAGAACATCCCGTTTGGCGTATTCCGCGCTTTGCTGTTTAGTGGTCGTCCAGATCTTGTCGAGTTGGCCCGAGGTCATGACCGCGCCCCAGGTACTGACCCACTCTCCAGATTTCGATCCTGAAGTATCGGAGTCAGGCCCACATGCAGCGATCAGCGCGATTGACGACAGTAGCAAACAGCGCTGCAAGTTATCCATTCAGCGTCCTTACAGGGGTAGCAAGCGAGATGAAAACAATTGAACAGCATGTCGAATAAAATGAAACAGTAAAACCCTACGGCACATAGAAATTTTTTACAGTGCGGGATTCGCAAATCCAAGACCACAAGCCTGAACTAAAGATTACTCAGCCAACTTACACAGAACACAATTTTTCTTGAGCTCACCACTTCCAAAAAAAGCATCCATAAAACCACAGTTTTCGACCTCGTAATCCACTACGATGTCTTGAGAGTCAGCGGTGACGTTGACGGAGCAATACTCTCTCCACGTTTGTTGTTGGTAATGATCGGTAATTTGTAGATACCCGGCGCTCCGGTCATGAGTGGCGCCCATGTATTTATTCTCCGAAAACGTACCCTTATATCGCCTCCATCCATAGTTGGTGTTCGTTGGATTTTCACTATCAGGCTGTACCCATTCCGGCGGCCCGCCCATCAGAGGCGCAAGTTTTGCGATGACCTCACTGACATCTTTACCCTGGGCATCTTTTACACTACTGAGCTCCTGACTCGGAATCGAAGTACACCCCACCAATGAAGACAGCAAAGCGGCGACAAGCGCATGTTTTGTGGCTGCGCTTTTTAAAACTCTGAAAGCGGCTGTCTGGGCGGAAAGCTCTATCCGCGGCTCAGACCTTTCATTCATCATGCTTGTCATACACCGTCTCGTTCAAAATTACTGGAATGGGTGGAATCGTGAAAAAATCATATTCGACGCTCTGAAGTTTTTCGATAGTACAGGTGTACTATCGGCTTTCTCGTCGTGACGACGAGCCGTAATCAGTGCGGGATAGTTTGTGTGGCTGTTGCCGGTAATTTAACGGGCGTGCTATTCCAGCAAAAGACTACGGGCGAGCCCTTCGATATATGCTTCATCCTGGCCATTGGGATGTGCCTTGAACGCCAGGTGCAGGTACTCGTGCGTCAGGTCGAGACGGTCTTGAAGCGACAGCACGCCACGTACGTAGATCCGGTTGCGCTCGCGGTCGACATGGGGATTACCGAAAGCCACACGGCATACGGCAAAGGTACTGACTTCGTTGTAACCCACCTCCCCTTCGAGCCGTTGACGCCAGGCCCGGCGCTGTTTTTGCAGCCACTCCTGAGCGTCGGGCAATGCTGTGCAGGACGCGACCGGATTGTCCCAGCGGGCAAGACTCGCGTCTGGATAGGCGTGCGACAGGATGGCGTCGTAACGCTGACCAGCATTGGCTTGCTCGACCGCTTGCTGCCAGGACAATTTGTCGGCATCCGGTTGCGTCAAGTGATAGGTGACATTCGTGCCCACGAGGATCAGGTCGCTGGTCCACGCGGCGATACGCCGTGAATCGGTACTCGCCGGGCGCGGCGCGACACGCTGTCGGTTGCTGCTGTCATCGATAGTCAGACATTCACCCGTGCGGCCGGCGTTTTGCAGGAGGTAAGTGCGAATCGCGACGGCCAGCGCCTTGGCGGCTTCGGCCGGTTCTGCGCTGGCTTCGCGTTGCAGCACGCGCGCCACATATTCTTCGCGGTCCAGCCGGGCGACGAGTTTGTCCTTCACCAGAAAGAGTTCGCCGTCGCTGTGGATGTCCAGTTGGTTGCCATTCAAAAACTCGACGCGATAGTCGCCCAGCAAGGGGCCTGACTCAACGGCGCGGCCCGCCTTGAGCACATGCCCGATCGGGTAACGTGAGAACAGGTCGACTTCCACGCAACGTCCCGGCTCGGCTGGCCAGCCTGCGGGCAGGACCGACGCCAGAGCCTCGTTGTAATTGCGCAGGACCGTCTGACTGGTGCCGCGCCCCTGCGCCCAGATGGGTGTGCCATCCACGGTCCAGCCGGCAAAACCGCCCTCCCGTTGCGCAGCGGCTTCGTCGGCAAACCAGCTCCAGGTTTTGATCCGCAGAAGACCACCCAGCGCGCCAACGACATTGCCGTCCGCCGCGCCCAGCACCACATCCAGCAGCACCCGTCGTGCCTGATCCTGTGCCGGAAGCGTGCCGAGCGTTTCCAGTAATTGCGCAACGGGAACCTGGGTCTGTGGCTGCAGTGTCGAAGTGCTGAGCAGCCATGGCGGTGCTTTGCGCGCTTGCCAATAGGCCCGCCATTCAGTCTCTGAGATGCGGAGACGCTGTGGCTCAAAATACAAACCACAGGATTTCACCAATGCCTGATCGCGACCGATGCTGCCATCGGCCGTGCAGCAATAAACTTCTTCCTTGGACTGCCCTCGGCACTCATAGGCGGGCTCGGTGGCGCCGGTGTCTACCAACCAGGCGTAGACAAACAACTTCCACAGACTGCCCAGCGGGGCCTGTAAATCCGAGGGCAACGGTGCTCGCGAAACGAGCCCGGTGCGGTTGAGGGACAACAGCTCTCCCTTCAACGCAACCTGAATCGGGTCCTCCTGCGCCGAGGTCAGCGCAGGGAGTATAAACAGCACCAGCCAGAGCCAGCGTGAACGCACGTCAGTTGACCTTGATCTGGCCGAATGCAGGTTTTTGCTCAAGGGCCTGGTGCTGCGGTGCGTAGACCTGGGTGAAGCGCACTGGCGGCAGATTGAACTGGCCTTTTTGCGAGAAACGCACCAGATGCCGCATGCGCAACTCACCGCTCAATGCATCCACCGGAATCGCGTAGCCCAGCTGGCCCGGCTCGAAGCGCGCTTTCTCAAGCGCTGCGGCTTCGGTGCCCGCCTTGCCTTGGAGTTTGATACCCCAGGTCGTTTGCTCGATATCAGCGCCGGGCGGCAATGGCACTTCGATCATGCCGTAGCGCAGTGGCTTGGCAGCCTTGCTGGTGATGATGACTTCATCCAGATAGAGGCTGTCGCTGGACAGCGGTTTACCGTCGATGGCTTCGAGGCTGAAGGTGAACGCTTCAGTGCCCGGCACAAGACGAGAAAGTCGTCGAGTGACGGTCACAGGCATTGGCTCCACCGCAGGCTGTCGGGTCTGGTAGCTGAGCAACGCACGCAGAGGGCGTTCCTGGGCTCCGGCCAATGACAACGATGAAGGGACGGGATTGGCACCTTCCCATGTCCAGTACATTTCACCGCTGGCACCGTAGCGCTTCTTCCAGCCTTCGCCTGGCGCCAGCGCGATAGTCGGCGACGCCTGCTCGATGCTGCGCTGCAACCAGCTCAACGCCAGAGCACGCTCAAGGGTTGATTGCTGAGGCAGCAAACGCTGCAACAACGCACGCGCACGTTCTTGATCGAAAGCTTTGAGCGACAGGTTCAAGGCTTCGGCGAATGGCTCGGAGCTGACATCCAGACGCTGCTGAGCGCCCGGCAACTGGCGACTGAACGCCTCTGGCATGATCACCTTGTTCTGCCTGGCCAGCGAAGCCGTCATTACCCGCGCGGCTGCGAGGCCCAAAGCAGAATCCGGAGCATTCATGACGATGCTGACCTCATCCATGTCCATGACGTTGGCCTGAGCGCCCTCGCCGGCTTTCGCCAGGTCATCCATCAAGCCACTGAGCAGCGTATTGACCGGCAGTTGCATTTGTCTGGCAAACGAGAGGATAAGCGCGCGTTGCAACAGCGGCGTTTTACCGGCCTGCTTCGCATAGACATTCAGCACGCGTTGCCAGTGCTCGGGCGGCAGCGACAATTCCAGCGCCTTGCTCGCGTGCCAGTCGGCATAGTAAGCGTAAGCCGTGAGGAACGCGTCCGGTTCACCGCCGTAGCCCCACCAGTTAAAGCTTGCCGAAGGCCCCGCCAGATGCACCAGACGTAAACGGCTGTTTTGCATGATCAAGCGCAAGCGGTCTCTGATTTGCGGATCAGATGACAGTACTGGATACGCCATGCCCAGTGGCAGCAAACGGCTGGCTATCTGCTCGACACCGCCATAGGGGTAGCTCAGCAGATCATCCAGTGCCGAGCGGAACAACGCTTGTGAGCTGTCATCCAGACGCAGTCGAATGGCGGTGGCGTCGGCTGGCAAGGTCAGCGGTGTATCGCCACTGACCGCGTCCAGACTCTGGCTCTGCGTGACCTGCCAGCCCTCACCAGTGGCGGTCAGGCTTACGGCCAGCGCATCAGCAGTTTTACCGTCCTGCACCAACTCGGCCTTCCACTCGCCACTTGCGAGGGGGAATGCAGGCAACGCGATGTAGTTGATGCCTTTGTTCAAGGTCACCGGTATGCGTTGCTCGGCTCCCGCGTAGTGGGTCACGAGTTCTGACTTGACTGGCTGATCGGCCTGGCTGAACGCGAACACGCCGAGGTCCGGCTTGTCTCCGGCGCGGAATCGGGTAGGCCCGCTCCATTTCAGGTACAACGGTTTTTCCGAGCGCACGAATTGCTTTTTCTGACCGACCTGTCCTGTTTGATCGATGGCCCTGGCAGTGATGCGCCAGCGAGTCAGCGAGTCCGGCATTTTGAAGGTGAAGCGCACTTTGCCGTTTGCATCGGTCACCAGTTCAGGCTCCCACGCAGCCGTGTCAACGTCTTCACGGCGTGGCCGCTCCAGCACTTTAACGCTGCGATCACTGCGATTGGCCTTTCCGGGCGCGGTCGGGCTGCCGGGCAACGCGACGTCGTAGCTGATGAAAGACAAGCTGGCACTGGTGCGCACATTGTTACGGCGCGGGTGGTGGAAAAACTGGTCGATGGCGGGCGCAATTTCCGGCTGCAGCGCATAGATCATCTCGTCGACCACGCTGACCGTCAGATGCGCGGGAATCGGCTTGCCTGCGAACTGAGTCGTCAGGTCCACGGACACGGTGTCGCCCGGCCGATAAGCGTCTTTGTCGGTGGCGATGACTACGTCGATTTGTGGTGCGAGGACCTTGATCCCGGCGTTCTGGAAGCTGTACTGCCCGCCTTTGGTGTAGAGCACCGAGAAGGTCAGGTTCGGGGCGAAGTTATCCTTCACGGCAATTCGCACCCGGTACTGGGTATCGTTGAGCTTTTCCAGCTTCAACCAGTCGCCGCCCTTGGACAGCAACGCCGTAGCTTCAACCTTGTCGCGCTCCAGAGACAGCAATGCATCGCTGACGGGCTCAGGGAAGGTGATCAGCGCAGTAGCTTCGTCGCCGACGGTGTACTCGGGCTTGTCGAAAATCACTTCAACAGTACCCGCTACCGCCTTGACGCCGTCACCGCTCACCGAATGGCCGGTGGCCCCCAGCAAACGACCGCTTTCATCCATCAACGTCAGGTTGTAAGTGCCTGGTTGCTGAAAGGTCACGCTGAAACCTTCATTCCCCGCGACGAGTTTGTCACCGCCACTGGTCTGGTCCTCCAGTCGCACCCATTTATAGCTGGCGGGTGTGACGGACCGGGTTTGCTCGCTGCCACCTTCGTTCGAATAGCCGAAGACAACCTTTTCACCCACAGCACTGAACCGTTGCGGGGCGGTAATCCGGTAGCTGGCGGCGCCTCGGTCAATCAGGATTTCTTTCGTGGTCCGGACACGATACGCCGCACCGTCACTGGCAAACACAGTGAGCATGTAGCGACTGGGATTGAACGCAGGCGGCAAGTCGATTGCCGCATTGCCCTTCGCGTCAGTGGTGAGTTCGGCGCTCTTCAATTCCACCGGAAACTGCCCAAGGTATTGCAGTTCATTGTCCACGGTCGACAACTGCTGAGCACGCAAGCTCAGGGTCAACTTTGCATTCGCCACCGGCTTGCCATCGGGATAGAGCAAGGTCAGGTTGCCTTTCACCGGCTCGTTGATGCTGTAGTCCTGTTTAGCGAGGTTCAGGGATATCTCAAAGTGCGGCTTGATGTACTCCGCTACGCGAAACGCGCTGCTGTAGGCCTGATCCTTGTACCTGAAAAGCACTTCGTAACCACCGGCAACGGCATTGTCCGGAAGCTGAAAACGGCCTTGGGCGCCCGCCTTCGAATCAAGCTTCAGGGCCAGCGACTGCAGCGCAGTACCGGTGGCATCCAGGATGGTCACGTCAACATCGGCAGCGGCTGGCGCCACGGAATCGCGAGCATTCTTGAACTCCCGCCCGACAATCTTCAACGAGACCCAGTCTCCGGGGCGGTACAACGGCCGGTCAGTGAACGCGAAGAGTTTGGTGTCGTAAATCTCGCTGTCGTAATAGAAATTCTCTGCAACGAAAACCCCACCCTCCTGGTCTTCACCGATCACGAATGAGCGTTCGGGGCTGACGTGTTTCAGTCTGAGCAAACCCTGCGCATCAGTCGCGCCGCTGCTCATGACGCCCAGGCCGTCGGTCCAGAGCACGTTGACTTTCTCCGCCGGGCTGCCTTCGTTTTTGCGGGCAGCCCACACCAGAAGCTCATCACCGGCAACTTTGCTCACTGCAACGGTATTGGAGACGAACACCATGGTCGTGGCGCGGTACTTGCCGATCAGCGCCTCCACGAGATACAGCCCGGGCTTTAACTTGCCTAGCGGGATGTAGACGTTACCGGGCACGACTTTGATGAATTTGCTGGACGAGCCGTTCAGGTCAACACCAGCCGGTGGCTGGATCGGTTTTGCTTCCCAGATCGGGTAACGGAACTGACTCACCACCGGCAAGCCGGGGATCAGTGCGAACTGCGCTTGGGCCTCGTAAGGTGTAGGCGCAGCCATCGCGTTACCCATCTTCAGCTCAGGCACTTCCTCGGTGACCTGCTTGCGGGACTCATAGGAAAACGCACGCTGCATGACGCGTCGGGACTGGCGATACCAGCTGTCCCAGAGATACGCGAGGGTGTTGGAAAGCCCTTCCCCCCTGAACTGTCCGTCACTGACCACGCGGTGCAGATTTTTCTGACGTTTGAGGAAGTCCATGGGTTTGTCGATGCGATACACGCGGATGTCTGCGCCGCCGTAAGGCTGCATGCGGAATCGTCGATAGTCACGGCCCGGAGCTTCCAGGCGTACTTTGGCCTGCTCATCGCTGGAAAAACTGCTGTCCGCCAGTAGAAAAAAACTTTCTCCCGGTACTGCGCTATAGCCGCTTGGCTCGACGCTGTCGCCGGCGTTGACGCTGGTCATAGGCAGCAACAGTGCCAGCGACAATGTAATCAGAGAGCAAATACGCGGCATGCGGGCACCGATCATTGGGAGAGAAAGTTGAGTCGATAGACGCCGATGAAATTCGGGTTGGCAGCGTCGGGTATCCATCGGGTGTCCTTCCATGTCATGAGTTGCTGCAGGCTTGCCGAGCGCATGCCGTTGTCAGTGGGTGTCGTGGTGCCGGTGTGATAGGCGATGTAGCGGCCCATCCAGATCATCAGGTGCTGGTCGTCGCCCTGATCGAAAAACATCAGGTCACCGGGTCGGGCCTGAACCATGTCGCGCCCTACCAGATGACTGTTGAACTGAATCAATTTGATCGCATTCACGTAGGGGCCGGTTTGTCCGTCGCCTTGCTGCCATTGCTGGGCGAGTCCCCGCTGAGCGTCGCTCAGTTGCATCTCCGGCGGCAGGTAACGATTGGACAAGCCATTGCTGCGCAGCCATTTGTCGTCGTGAACCTTCAGTGCTTCGTTGCTGGCAAAGCGCACCAGGCCCGCGCAATCCTGCTGATACCAGCGTGGGCTGGGCCCTTGGGCCAGTTGCTCTTGAGCAATACGTACGAACCAGGCACGAAATACCTGAGACTGCTGCGCGTCGAGCGCTGGAATCTGACTGGCAAATGCTGGGCTGCCGAGCAAGATCGCCAGCAGAGCAAGGCCTCGACCCAGAGCAATCACAGCGGCTTCCACTCCAATGGCAACCACTGCCATTGACCATCAGGCTCAGTACCTTGCGGCAGCGTCAGCGCGTACTTGCCGTACCCACCGAGTTTCTGCAATTTCGGGATCAGATGCGTCTGCGCGGCGTTGTAAAAAACCGGTTCCATGTCCTTGGGCAGACTGCCCAGGGTTTCCTGTTGCAGGAGTTGCGCAATGGCGCCAGGGTTGAAATACATCGGGACCAGTTGATCGCCAGGCAGCACGTCAGCCAGCGGCGGGAAACGTTTGTCGAGGGTGCCGACGGCTTTGTCCAGGAGTTGGTCGTCCAGGGAGAACAGCAGTGTCGAACCGTGCCGCGCCAGACTGACCTTCATGAACGCATTGCCGCTGACCGCGTCAGGTTTTTCCGCCTCTCTGGCCAGATACGGACCAAAACGGGTGCTGACTTGTCGCTGCCACTGATGAGTATCGCCCTGCTGCTTCTCGACCACCGGGAACACATGACCTTCGGCATTGGCCTCGTAGGCGCCGACCATGGAACCGAACAGCTTGCCCAGATCACCATCCAGGCTGGCGCTGTTCTTGTCGTTCAGATGAGCAACCAGCAACGGCGTGTACAAACGCGAATCGGCATACCAGCAAAGACCCGCTGCATCAGAGATGTGCGCAGTGAGCGCCTGTGCAACCGGCTCTTCTGCTCCGAGCTTTACCAGCAATGGCTTTTGTTGCGAGGCCGCAAGGGGCAAGGCCACACAGGCGCTGGCACCGACGGGCATCGCCTGCCAGATCGGTTTGAAATCAAAGCCTGGCTGATGTTCGGTTTCGTTCATCGCCAGAAAGCTGTGCCAGCCCTTCTCGTCCATTTCGAAACGCAGACCGGCGAAGTTCGGAATGAAGCGCTGATACCCCATGGCAAGAACACTGGCGTTGACCGACAGCCGTTGCTTGACCTGCGGCGCGCGTGGCTGCAGCCCAAATGCTTCTGTGAACAATTTTTCGCCACTGAGTAATGCAGCGAGGGCTTCGGGCGAAATGCTGCCGGACTCCAGAGCAGACTGTTCGGCTGCCTGACCCTGAGGCTGACCCACGCTGGACGGCGCTTGTCCATACAGAGTCGAATCACGCCCCGCGATTTTGTTCGGATTTGACACCACCACCAGCTTGTCGCCATAGGAGGCGAACGCCAGCGACTTGCTGGCGTTGTAATTCAAAAGATAGAGCGGCACCTCATCGGAACCGATCTTCACCACACCGATTTCACTCAACTGCGGGTCATAGAGCACTTTGAGCAACTGTTCCAGCATCTTGGCCATGCCACCTCGATCCATGACCATAAGGAAGTCTTTGAGTCGCCCGTCCTTGCCGCGCCACAGTGCGATGTCCGCAGGCTGATCAAGGAGTTGCTCAATCAGGGTGTCCTGTAATGTCAGGTCATATTCGTAGATGATTCTGCGCAGGCTACCGATCAATCCGAGGCGGTCGGCATGGGTTTCGTAATAGAAAACGAAATCTTCGGTCAGTGTGTCTTTCAGGAACGGCACCGCCAGCAAATCCTTGGGCAACTGGCTCAAGGATGTTGTTTCCAGCAAACCATCCGGTCGGCTCAAGTGCAGTTTGTCACTGGCAATTTCGACCATCGTCCCCTTGGGTTTGAGCATCAGCCAACCCATTGCACCGGCAACACCGGCGACCACACACAGTCCGCCCAACAGCAACGGCCAGCGTCGGACAGGTTTTACGACGGGCGTGCCGGTTGGCTCGGAAGTCGCTGAAGTCGAGTTATCGCTCATGTTCACAAAACCCAATTCATCCGTGGGAGGGGATGATCAATAGTTGAATGTCTTGACCAAGAGCAGGTCACCGATGCCACGCAAAGGCACGATGAATGTCTCGCGTTTTTCATTGACAGTGTTTTCGTTGAGCACCAGGTTTATCTGCGAAGTGATCACTTCTTTTTCGTTACTGGCCTCATCGAAGTTGTAACCGCCGCCACTGCTGTAGTTGCCCCAATAATTCACGTAAATCAGGTAGGTGCCCTGCAACGGCGCAGTCATGGTGAACATCTCGGGGCCAGGTCCATCCACGCTGTCGGTATCCAGACCGCCGCCGTTGGTCAGCACTGGATGGGCGAAGAACGCGTGCTGGCCGTCGGGCGTAACGATGTGCAAGTCGAGCTCGGCATTTGGATCATCCCAGCCCAGCACGACACGAATGCGTGCTGGCGTGCGCTGGTTGTTGGCTTCGTAGAACTGCACGCGTTTGAGGGATTTTCCTTCGGCGCTGCGCACCTCGACACTGTTGGAGCCTGCACCAAAGGCATATGGCCGGGCAAAGCGCCCCTGCTCATCCGTATAAAGGTTCAAAGGGTTGCCGTTGACCGAGAGGACATTGGGGCCGCGTTGTTTGCCAAGGGCCTTGATCTGGCCCTCGATCATGGTGCGACTGCGCTGTCCGCCGCGGTCGATGGGAGGTGTGGGATACGCGACTCGCGGGGCTTCACTTCGATCCAGAAGGCCGTTGTAACGCCAGCCACCCACGGGCTCCGTGAGTGCAGAAGATGACTCGGCGCAAGCCGTCGTCACCGAGGCAAAGGTAAACATCAGCGCCATCACACAACGCACCGGCGCGCTTCCAAACAGCTTGTCACTGGTCCCGCGCATGAAAGCACCCTGTTTTTTATGCGAATTAAACGCTAAGTCCATACCGCGCAACGTCAGCTCCCTGAGCAATGGGGCACGGGAATGCCGAATAAAATTTTATTGGTGCTCACACAAGATTGGGCATAAAGCGAAGAAGCAACTGCCGGACATTATTCTTGGAGGCCAGCCCGGCTTTCAATAGCACACATGTACTATGTTTTATCGGGTTCACTGACTTCACGATAGGTTCATGGCTGCGACTCCATTGCCATACCTGTTGCAACAAAGCTGTTTAGCCGAATTTCACTGCCTGCGCCATTTTATCAAGCGCTCGATTGTACAGGTTGTAGATAGATACCACGTTCAGGACAGGCATCAACACCTCAAAAAGAGCTTCCAGCATGCAAAGCTTCAGGCACTACGTACTCCTCGCCCTGCTTGCGTCACCTGCTGTATTCGGACAAACAGCCTGCCCAGGCGGCGTAGCACCAGGGAGCCCGCAGTGCGGACCTGATTCGGGTACATCGAGAGGTGATTCTTCACCGCCTCAGCCAACGGGAAAATGGATCAAAACCTGGGGCGCTCTTTCCGCAAACACTTCGGGTGACATTGGACTGGCCTCAGGCAAGCTATCCAAATCCGATGCTGCCGCAGAGGCTGTCGCACGGTGCGAAGCGTTTGGTGCAGGCAAGTGTGTGGCAAAGCATTATTTCTATAATCAATGCATCTCGGTGGCCCGAGCCGAATCAGGGCAATCAGCGACCGTGACAGGCCCCAGGGAAAAGGCCGCAGATCTCGCAGTCGAGGAATGTGAAAAAAATACAAATGCGACTTGCACGGTTTTGTTAACAGAATGCTCAGCCCCCGTTTTCGAGAAATTCTAAGTAGCAGCAGCCTGGGCTGACAACGTCCAAAAGCTAGCCATTCGAGGTTTATTAAATGCTCCGTTCTTTCTCGTGTGTATTCCTGCTTGGCTCGATTATCTCTGCCACCGCCATGGGCCAAACGCGATGCCCAATCGGAGTCCAGGCGGGAAACATCCAATGCATACCGGATGATCCTCAGGCAGAAGTGAACGCCGCTCCCAGGCCAACAGGTGAATGGATCAAAACCTGGGGGGCGATCGCCAGTTCGGAAAACGGTGATATCGGCAGCAGTACCGGGAAATTTTCAAAAAAAGACGCCGAAGCTGAAGCAATAAAAATCTGTGCGGACTTTGGGAATTCGGACTGCAAGGTCAACATGACTTATAAAAATCAATGTGTGGCCGTGGTTCAGGCGGCCAAAGGTCGTACGGGCGGCAAGATCATCACTGCTGAAACCGCGGACATTGCGAAACGAACTGCACTGCGAGAATGCCAAGATGCCTCCGGGGCGCAATGTTTCGTCAGGGGCACCGATTGCACCGAACCGTTCTTCAACAAGTTCTGAGGCGTCATTCATTGCGAGCAGTTGAGACCTGTGTCAGCTACCGAAATACCAACTCTTCGACATCCGTGTGCATCCCGAACCCACCGCCTTCGCTTCGCTGATGATATTTCGAGTGTCGACCTGGAGATTGACCGTGCAGTAGTGATTCACGCGTTTATAGTCGTAGGTGTGCACAATGACGGGCCGACCTGAGTCAACATCCTGGTACGAACCTGTTTGCTCCGGCACATCTTCGTAATTGACTTTCAGAATAGCGACTCGGTCGCCAATTTCCTGAGGATGCGCTCGGGCACCACCGAGTGGACGAATACTTCGCGTCCCTCTTCTACATTCAAGGTGGGGTACGACACCAAAAATCGCGGCGACGAGAACGACCCTAAACACGCTTACTTCCAGGTGGTTTTCGGGCGGACGATGTACATGATTTATCTGGTCGATCCTAGCAATTACTCGATTAGCGGCGTGAGCTACAACTTGCCGCGAACGCGTGGTTTCGAAACCCCCGGTGGGCGCAATATCAGTCCATCCCCTCTAGGCCATGCGATGCTCAAATCCTTTACCATCGACGAGTTCGAGCGCGGTCAGAAATGGGAGGACGCAAGCTACCGCAATCAGACAGTTCAGGAGGATTACTGCACCTCAAGGCGCGTTGTTAACAATGAATGCACCATTTGGGGGAAATCATCCTACGACGTCAAACAACAAACCTCCGAAGCTGGCTGGGTGCCCAGCATTCAGCAGAACACCCTTGAAGCCCGGTCGGTCAAGGTCGAGCTGAACAAGGAATTTGCCGCATTTGATATCGCCGCCGGTGAGGTCATTCTGATCGATGGCTTCTTCGCAGAACCACCCGCCGCAACTTTCAAAGATAAAAGCTGCAAGCAGACGAATCAGGAGCAGATGCGTTGCGAGCTTAAACAAGTCTCTCTGGTGCAAATGCTTGGTGAACTCGAAGAAGTCAGAAAAGCCGACAACCCTGCGGACTGGGGCATGCCAAAACTGGCGGAAACCCTGAAAGGGCTTACTTATCGTCCAATCCAGATCAAGGCTCGTGAAGTCCAGGGCGATTCGGCATGGGGCCCGACGTACGCAGTGAAGGCCGAGTAAGGATGCAACGCCGAACGCCGTCACATGGATTGTGACGGCGTTCTTCCAAACAGCGCAGCGTTTCTAGCGCAGCTGACTATCAATGATCGGTGTCAGATGATGAAATCGGCTCGCCATGCTGCGTTATCTATTCAGCGTGCACTGATCCGGTTTTCAGAAAATATTAGTTTGTAGAGAGCCAGCTGTTCTATGCTCACCGACTCATGCTTCTAGATTTTGAATTTCCGCCCTCGCTGAATCTCCCCCCGTCTACTGCCTCCTGGAACAACTGCTACCCTTCCCGTTTCCTGCGCAGACTAAACGCACACAAATTTTTGTCTGAAAAGTTCCCTCCTCATTGCAACTTTGCGACGAAACCACACTCTGACTGCGTATCACTTTTGATACAGATCGTGTCCTCGTATGTATGATGCTCCCTTGAATTACGGAGACAGACGAATGTCGTGCAGAATTATCGTGGCTGACGACCACCCGCTGTTTCGTGAAGGTATGTTTCGGACCATCGAGCGACTGCTGCCCGGGTCGATCATTGAGCAAGCCAGCAATCTCGATGAAGTGCTGGCATTGGCCCGGTCCGGCACTGAAGTTGATACGTTGTTTCTGGATCTACATTTTCCCGGTTTGAGTTCGATGCAGGTCATCGCCGAACTGCGCGCGGAGTTCAAACGCACGTCCATCATAGTGGTGTCCATGGTCGATGATCTGGAGACCATCTCCCTCGTCATGTCGCATGGCGCGGACGGTTTTATCGGCAAGAACATCGATCCTCAGGAAATTGCCGAATCCATCCTCGCCATTCGCGAAGGTGAGATTATCGTCAAATACAAACCCGGCGGTTCGATCCTCAACGATGCCGATGTGAAGATTCTCAGCCACCTGACAGCTCGCCAGAAACAGGTACTGAGTCTGGTGGCCTCTGGAAAAACCAACAAGGAAATCGCCAAGGAACTGGGTGTGTCACCCTTTACCGTGCGCATCCATGTATCCAGTCTGCTCAAGGTACTGGGCGTACCGACACGCTCAGCCGCTGCGGCGCAGTTTTCCAGCCTGGTCATCAAGTAACGCAGGCTGACGCCACGTCGGCCTTACGTTTCAGACGACCAGTGTCCGCCCTGTTTATGCATGGCAACCAAAACATATGGACCGCCCTTTTGGGGAGGACAAAAGAGTCCGGTGTTATAACCGCATTATTTGATCCAGCCTGGCAATCTTTCGGCTAATTCCAGGATAAGGCGCTGCGATGTCAATGATATCGATACTCACCAAATGCAAAGACCTGGAGATGATCCAGGCTTTATTGCGCATGGCGGTGATTGCTACCTCCGCGCTGTACACACTCATCGCCTATAGCATGGACGACGTCACGGCCACGCGGATGTGGGTGATTCTGGGTTATTGTTTTGCCTTCGGTCTCGTCAATACAGGATTGATCATACGTATCGCGCAAAAGCCCGGCGCTTCCACTCAGCGCAGGATGTTTGCCCTGGTGGTCGACAACATGGCCGGCATCGTCACGATTACCGTTGGAGGCGAAGCCATGCTGCCCGTCTATTCGGTGATGTTGAGCATGACGGTGGGCTACGGCATGCGCTACGGGCGCACGTACCTGTTGCTGGCCACCGGATTTGCCCTGGCCTCCCTTGCACTGATCATCCAGCTCACCCCTTTCCTGCAGGAACACCCTGCCGTTGCGGTGATGATGATTCTGACGATGCTGGTGCTGCCGTTATTCGTTTATTTCCTGCTCTCGCGTCTGCACATTGCACTTGAGGAAACACAGGCGGCGAATGAAGCCAAGTCACGCTTTCTGGCACAGGCCAGTCACGATCTGCGGCAGCCGATTCACTCCATCAGTTTGTTCACCGCCTGCCTGCGTGACGGGCAACTTGGCAATGATGAGCGGCGGCTGGTCGACAACATTGACAGGGCCTTGAGCGCCGTTGAGCAACTTTTCCGCTCGTTGCTGGATATCTACACCCTCAATCAGGGTGATATGAAGCCGCATCTGGAAACCATCGATGTCGACGCGTTACTGAGCAATCTGGTGAGTCAGAACAGTGAAGCGGCCAACTGGGCAGGCGTTGAAGTCCGACTGCGACCATGCCGTCAACATGTTCGCTGTGACGCCGCGTTATTACGCACGCTGGTGCAGAATCTGCTTTCAAACGCGTTCAAATATGCGCCAGACAAACCTGTGCTGATTGGCTGCCGACAGCATAAAGGCAAGCTGAGCATTGGTGTTTATGACTTGGGCCGTGGGATATCGGCGGAACACCTGCCGCACTTGTGCAATGAGTTTTATCGGGTTCGCGAGAAACGCGATCAAGACATCGAGGGGGTCGGCCTGGGGTTGAGTATTGTCAGCCGTATCGCCCGACTCTTGAAACTTCAGCTCAGCATCAAGTCTCGCCCGGATCGCGGCACATCCGTGATCATTAATGGCTTACCTATCGTACCCGCCAACGTGGTTGCCCCAGCGCCTGATATCGACTGGAACAAACGCCTGCTCGGTGGCTTGCGTGTGTTGCTGATTGAAGACAACCACAACGTTCTGCAAGCGACCGCGATGTTGCTGCGTAAATGGGGCTGCGATGTTCAGACCGCTTCAGCGATCCCCCAGAACCGCGTGGATTGTGACCTTGTCGTCACCGACTTCGATCTTGATCGCACCGCGACCGGTGCCGACAGCATCGCTTATCTGCGCGAACTGCACGGCCGACGGATACCAGCGATCGTAATTACCGGTCATGAGCTACAGCATGTCCAGCAATCACTCAACGATCCGGATATCCCGATACTGTCCAAGCCCGTGCGACCTGCTGAACTTCGCTCATTACTGCTGAGTTTCAAAATGAACCAGATGCAGGACGTGGGTTACGCGACGCCTGCATTGGGTTGATGTATCGCAGTGTCACACCGCGAATAGCTGCTGGGTGAAGCATTGGCGGGCATGGCTCATGGAGCCCACGGGTAACTCCGTTCAGCTTCCTCGTAATGCACTAGGCGCGTATCGAAGACTTTGCCACCTCGTTTGCGGACGAGTTCCAGCGGGTACATTCCTGCTGTCGCGCCACTGTCAGTCTTGATCTTCAGTTCACTGGTTTCATCCGGCGAGCGCTCACTTACCTGAGGCATCGCCGAAACATCGCGAATTTCCTCGCCCATTGGAACCTCAAGTGAATAACGCGTCACTTGCACACCCTGCCATAAACCGCCAGTGGTGGACAGCCAGCCATATCGATCAGGCCCGACCTGAACGACTCGGGCATCAAGGCATCCGCAATCGCCCGCCTGCCCTTTGTCAATTGCCGATCTGGAGGCCCGTAGTTTCAGGTTCTGGTTAGCGTCCATATCCGCCACAAAAAGCCCTTCAAGCCCGGGATCAACCTGAGAATATATTTCAGCTTCAGGATCACTGTGGGCTTGCACATAAACAGTACTGCCGCTTTTGGTAGTCACGACGCTGGAAACAGTGCCGACCATGCAGTAATCCAACGAGTCCTGGCCTGACTGAAAGGAGTGTTTCCAGCATTTTCGCGATGCGTCGTAATGACCAGCGCCATACGCCGAATTCATCACGCCTTTCAATATGACTTCAAGTTCGGCGGCACTCGGTTGAGCAGAGTTGTTGCCTGGCTTGTTCTGAACCGCCGTGTCTGCGGTCATACTGGGCACTGTCATGCACGCTGCTGATGCGATCAAAAAACCGGCCGCCGAGACTTTCAATATGCCGTTCAAGAAAGAACGCTCCTCTTTCAGTAGTTCTACTGTGAACTTGGCGCGCGTTGTAAATCAAGATTTCCAATAGGTCGCAAACTTGTAACAGGCAATTACTGCAACCGATTGATGGGGTGAACCTAACACTTCCCGAGTAACGCAAACATAGTACAGGTGTACTATTTCAAATAGTGGCCGTTGATTTACTTTATGCATTCAGAAGACTTCCAGGTGAAAGGTGCATGGCACCGCACCCTTCAACTGCGGGTCACCGCAGAGCTGTGATTGCCATAAGCACCGTTTGCTAGAGCCTGGGCCGAGCAGACTTCCGTATTCTCAAGACATGGACATCCAATGCTTATTAATACCACCCGTGCCAACCCCGTCGGCGGATGGATGGCTGTCGCGAAAGATCAGGCCACCGGAGCGGCTCTACCGTTAAAGCCGTCTCATCAGCACAGCATCATTCATTACATCAGTGGGGTGTATGCCACTGGCAATCCTCAACCTGATCTCGCCGGGGAGTGCGCAGCATGATTCGCTTGTTGAGCCTTCGCCTGTTGCAGGCCTTAATGGTTGTACTACTGGTCGCGGCACTGACTTTTATGTCAATAATTGTTCAGAGCGATGCAAGTCTGCCGCCTGATCAGTCAGTCATGTTGCTTTATTTCGGCCGGATAGGTGAACTGCTGACCTTTGAACTTGGCAACTCGTTGGTCTCGGGTCAACCCGTCCTAGATACGGTTATCCAAGGCTTGGGGCGTTCAATTCCCCTGGCCGTCGGCGCACTGATACTTTCCCTGTTGATCGGGACACCGCTAGGGATCATTGCGGGCTTGCGTGCGGGTGGATGGGTGGATCGCGCACTCGTGGCCATGACCACAGCGATACGCGCAATCCCGCAATTTGTCCTCGGCATCCTTTTTATATTGATCTTTGCAGTGGCCCTGGCTGTACTTCCGCCTCACGGGCACGCCACATTCGCTCACTCAATCCTTACAACTGTCACCCTCGCTCTAGGCTTGGCAGCAGTGTCTTCAAGTGTCGTGCGAGATGCCACATTAGCAATTACTTCGGCGCCCCATTACGCGTCCGGACGACACGAAGGACTCAGCACATTCACAGTATTCAGGCAGCACGGATTGCGCGACATAAGGGGCCCGATAGTCACCGCTCTCGGCGCTCAACTCGTGTATCTGATGGAAGGCATCATCGTCGTTGAGACAGTTTTTGCCTGGCCTGGAATCGGCATGGAACTGGTGCGCGCTATCGCCGAACGCGACTCACGAATGATGCAGGGTAGCGCTTTGGCTATCGGCCTGATGTTCGTGCTCCTCAAGACCATTGTTGACCTGGTAAACCACTCCATCGATTCTCGTCGGAGAAACTCATGAGCCACGAAGCCGCTATCCAGAGCAACTCTCCAAGGACGCATGCCCTGCCTCGCATCATTGGATTCTCCATTCTCGCAGCGCTGATACTGTTTGCCGTGTTGGTACCCTTGATCTGGGGGGTAAGCAGTGTGGACATGGATCGCACAGCGCTGCTGTCAGGTCCCGTGCATGGACATCCCCTGGGCACAGACGAACTGGGCCGTGACATGCTAGCGCGGCTAGCCGCCGCTGTAGGCTTATCGCTAGGGTTCGCTGTTTTTAGTGTCATCACAGCCGCAGTACCCGGAATATTGCTGGGCGTTCTCGCTGGCTGGACAGGCGGCGTCATAGATAAATGCCTCAGCCTGCTGGCCGAAGTGTTTCTGGCCCTGCCCCGATTGCTGTTGGTGCTACTGATCGTCGTTATATTTCCGGGAAATCTTCTGGCGGTATATGGCGCTATCGCACTGGTGCTATGGACTGAATGCTTCCGTATGACACGCGCACTTTCGCGCACGGTGCTGGCTTCGCCGGACGTGGCAGACAGCCGCCAGCAGGGGCACGGTGCACTCTACGTAATACGCCGACATGTATGGCCTGAGTTGTCATCAAGACTCATGACCTTCTCCGCATCTGGTGCTGCCTCAGCCATTCTGGCTTTAGCAACACTGTCCTATTTAGGCGCCGGGGTCAGTCCTCCAACCGCTGAGCCTGGACTCATGATTACGCAGCTTATGGCTTATTCCGAGGCTGCACCTTTCAGCTTTGCATTACCAATATTCGTAATCTTTCTGACTGTGCTTTCACTCTTGATGATTGGCAGCGGACGCAAGCCATGAAACTTGTTTTGAACAAAACATGCTGTTGAAACCAGTACGCGTTCTCAAGCCAAGGACATCCAATGTTCATCAAAACCATTCCACTGATTCTCGCTCTGGCAGCACTGGCGGCAGGGACATCGGCATTGGCACATAACGACGGCGCCGCACCCGCGGAGCCTGCGCCCATCGCGAGGGATCCTGCCACAGGAGCGGCTCTACAGTTAAAGCCACCGCGCCCCGACAGCATCATGTATTACATCAGCAGGGTCGATGGCAACGGTGATTTGTCATACCCGACGGTCAACGGCAGCTGGATCAATTACTGGTACGGTTTTCAGTTCGAACTGAACGGAACGCTTTATTACACAGGGTTTGTCTGGGAGACACCGGACAAATACGGTGCCGAACTCGAGAATGACTTTCCTGCGCCGGATACCAAAGTAACCATGGCGCATGCCACGTTTGTCACCAGCCAACCCGGCAGCAAGTCGCCGTGGTTGCTGCAAGGCGTGGAGCCCTGGATAGGCGAATTCGGCGGCAGCGAACGAGGCAACGAAGTCGACACAGAACGTGAACCTCAGACATGGAATACCCCATCGGGTGACATGCTGCTGGCACTGCCGACCTGGTATCTGGTGTCCGGGGAGCGTATGCGAACGATCGAAATCCTGCTGTTCAATCCCCATGACCTGTCGAACACCGACGACAAGCGGTGGCGTTACCTGGCAACCCTCGAAGCCGGTTTCAATAACGAGGCCAATTGCGGCCCTGACTCGGCCGGAGCCATCCCCTGTGCCGACACGACCGGTAAGCTCGCGTTTATTGTGCAGAAAGACAGTGACCTCCCGTTACTGCGAGTGACGGTGCCTGCCGCCGGTAATCAGCCCGAATCAGTGACTGATTACCGATACGAGGCTGCGCGCAAGGCGTATGAACCGATCCAGTGACCATGACAACGCGCTTTCTGACACCTGACCTGTAGGAGCGCACGAGCACCGCGAGGCCGCGATACCGATGTATCAGACGGAACGCCATCGCGGCCTCGCGGTGCTCGTGCGCTCCTAAAGGATTCATTTCAATCCAGTGGCATGCCTGTAACAGGCCTATACCGCCCTACGATTTTCGGCTGGAACTGATAAGGTGCGTTGCCTGTAGACATGGATTGGGATGACGCTGCCGGATCACCGCGCAAGGGCGCACTACATCCAGCAACGAACACAGCCAAAGGAAACGCGTTTAATGTTTCACGTCATGTTCAGCCTGCCATGCCTGTATGTCATCGTCCGTTTCATCCTGCCGATGCCATGGAAGTTGCAGGCGAAAATCGCTGTCGCGCTGCTGCTGGTGCTCGCCTCGCAATATCACCTGTATTCCCGGTTTTCGTCCGGCAGCGTGTTCTCCCCGGAATTCCCGCGAACTGTCGTGATGCTGTTCAACTGGGCCTTTGGCTCGATTCTGCTCATCGCGGTAGGCCAGATCATTGTTGACCTGATAGCGCTGCTGACGATGCTCGTTCGGCGGCAAAGACTGACTATTCCAGCCAACCTGCGTTATGGATTCGGTATTGCGGCGTTCTTGCTGGCCGCACTCGGTGTGAACCAGGCGATACGGGTTCCGCCCGTCAAGGATATCGAGATAGCGATCAACAACCTTCCCCCACAATTCGATGGCTACAAGATCCTGCAACTGACGGACTTGCATATCAGTCGTCTGTTTGACGAGCCGTGGACACGAGCGGTGGTGAAAGACTCGAACGGTCTGGGTGTCGATCTGATCGTCGTCACAGGCGACCTGATCGACGGTTCGATCCGTGACAGGACCCGAGATATTGACGCACTGCGTGATCTTCGTGCTCCCGACGGTGTTTACGTCATTCCCGGCAACCATGAATACTTCTTCGACAATCAAGCCTGGATGCAGCATTTCGTTTCATTGGGGATGATCCCGCTTGCGAACAGCCATACGCTGATCAAACGCAACGGCGCGCAGATTGTATTGGCGGGCGTTACGGACGTAACAGCACCTAAAACCGGCTTCCCCGCGCCAGACCTGAAGCAGGCGCTGCAAGGCTCGCCAAAAGACACACCCATCATCCTGCTCGACCACCAGCCCAGAAACGCAGAATTCTCCGCAAGCCAGGGCGTGGCTGTTCAGCTGTCCGGTCATACCCACGGCGGCATGATCCTGGGGCTTGAACGGGTGATCGCCTTGGCGAATGAGGGTTTTGTCTCCGGCTTTTATGACGTCGGCGGGATGCAGCTTTACGTCAACAACGGCACCGCCCTGTGGCCCGGATTTGCGTTGCGACTGGGTATACCGTCGGAGCTGACCCGCATCACGCTTCGAACTGCGCAGCAGTCGACCCAATGAGTGTGAAAGCGAGCGTCCCTGCCCCTTTCCTGAATCCAGACGACACGGTGGTGCTGTTCGACGGAACCTGCAAACTGTGCAACGGTTGGGCACGATTCGTGATCCGTCATGATCAGGCTCACCGACTTCAGCTGGCTGCGGTGCAGTCACTGGAAGGCCAGGCATTGCTGGGCTGGGCCGGATTGCCTCAGGACAAATTCAATACCATTGTGCTCATCTCGAACAACAAGGTGTCCATACGCTCCCAGGCGATGTTTGAGATCCTCGAGCGCTTGAACGCACCGTGGCGCTGGATGACAGTTGCACGCGTCATCCCGCAAATCCTGCGGGACTGGATGTACGACAAAATCGCCCTGAATCGCTATCGTTTGTTCGGCAGGTATGACTCCAGCCGAGTTCCGACAGCAGACCATGACCGCCGTTTTTTGAAAGCGAATCAGTAATTTTGGTCTGCGTACAGGCGAGAAAGTCAGCGCAGGACTTCCCTTCAATCGCCTTCAAGCGCCTTCGGGCAGCTTGGCAATTACCTTGATTTCAAACTGAAATCCAGACAACCAGGTGACACCCACCGCAGTCGCAGTCGGATATGGCGCCTCGCCCCAGTATTCCGCCACCACAGCCCAGGCACGCTCGAAATGGGTTTGCGGGTCGACCATGAACACTGTCACATCGATCACGTCATTGAAGCTACAGCCCGCCGCAGCAAGAATCGCGTTGAGGTTCTGAAACGCAAGGCGCACTTGGGCATCCAGTTCTGGCTCCGGTGAACCATCGGCCCTGCTGCCGACCTGACCAGAGACGAACAGCAGGCCGTTGCTGCGGATCGCAGGGGAATAGCGGTGCAGCTCGTAAAGTGCATGGCGGTCAGGCGGGGTTACTACGTCGCGGACAGTCATTGGGTCATTCCTTCAGTTGGCTTTGCAGGTGCCAACTGTAGGTTTGGGCGGGTGACGGATAAACGGGCAGTTCGCTAAATGACTGTTTGCATTGGCCAAACAATGAACTGCCAGAATGGCCGATAAACGCAGGGCGTCACCTTGCGAACGCCACGCACCTTGTGCAGCGTTTTGATCACAACCTTGCCGAACGGCCCGCGAGCCAAATGCTCTTAGGCTTCCCGCGCCTGCTCGAATGGGTACACGTGGTCGATGACAGGACGGATATGATGGGTGTCGAGGAACGCATAGGCGTTAACTTCCTGTCCGGGCAAAGCAACCGCCCTCTGGCCTGGCACTTTCAAGAGGCATGCGGCTGAAACCCAAGACTGTCAGCAGCGCATTTCCTTCATCAAAATAGCTCAAACTCAACACGGGTAACCCGGCATCAGTACAGACATAACAACCAGAACAAGACGGTAGAAAGAAATGACTATGGAACTGGACAGCAACGAGTACGTGACCACGACAGAAGCGCTGGAAAAGCTGTACGGCGCAATTGCCCGCCCCTCGATGATCAAGGAGGTGGATCATATTCACCCCGCCTACCGACCTTTCATCGAGTCGGCACCCTTTGCGATTCTTGCTTCGTCAGGCCCCGATGGACTTGACGCATCGCCACGTGGCGATCAGGCAGGGTTTGTTCATATCGAAGACAGCAAAACGCTTTATTTGCCCGATCGGCGCGGTAACAACCGAATCGATACCCTACGCAATATCGTCACTGATCCCAGGGTTGCACTCCTTTTTCTCATACCCGGGGTCGGGGAGACATTGCGGGTCAACGGCACGGCACAGATATCAGTGATCCCGGAGTTGCTGGCGCGTTTCGCCGTGAACGGCCAACTGCCCAAATCGGTGCTGCGGATCACCGTTACCAGTGTTTACTTCCAGTGCAGCCGTGCTGTTATCAGAGCGGGACTTTGGGATGCAACGCGTCACGTGGAGAGAAGTAGGCTGCCGACTGCCGGGAAAATATTGAAGGAAATCTCGGCTGCCGAAATCGATGGCGATGCGTATGACAAGGCATTGCCGGGGCGTATTGCTGATACGTTGTATTGATCGACTGGGAAGAAACCGATGGTCGCAGGCGGCTCACTGGCTGAGCCGCTGCGTTACCCATCGATATCCAGGTGCTAAGACATCAAAGCTTGAACTTGCCCACTAACGTATTGAACGAAATCGCCAGACGCGACAATTCCTGACTCGAAGCGTTGGTCTGGTTTGCACCGGCGGATGTCTGGGTCGACAGGTCCTGGATGTTCACCAGGTTGCGATCGACTTCGCGGGCTACCTGAGCCTGTTCTTCGGCTGCGCTGGCGATCACCAGGTTGCGTTCGTTAATCTCGCTGACACCTGCGCTGATTCGCTCCAGTGCCAGGCCCGCTTCAGTCGCCAGCGACTGCGTGCTTTGAGCCATCGACTGGCTTTTGCTCATCGACTGTACGGCCTCGTCAGCGCCTGCGCGTACGACCTTGATCATCGCTTCGATTTCGCCAGTGGAGGCTTGAGTGCGGTGTGCCAGTGCCCGGACTTCGTCGGCGACAACGGCGAAACCTCGACCCTGTTCACCGGCGCGAGCGGCCTCGATGGCGGCGTTGAGAGCCAAGAGATTGGTCTGCTCAGCAATACCGCGAATCACGTCCAGCACCTTGGTGATGTCACGAATCTGACCGGCCAGGGTTTCGACACGCTGCGTGGAATCGTTGATGTCCCCTGCCATGGTGTTCATCGCCGTTACCGCCTGCTGCACTTGATGCTGGCCTTTGATCGCATCTTCTGCGGTCTGGGTCGACACCTGTGAGGTGCTGACCGCATTACGGGCAACCTCTTCCACTGCGGCGGTCATCTCGTTTACCGCAGTCGCGGCTTGCTGAATCTCGTCATTCTGACGAACCAGGCCACGTGTGCTGTCTTCGGTCACGGCGGTCAATTCTTCGGCAGCCGAAGCCAACTGGTCGGATGCATCGGCGATCTGCTGCACGGTGCCTTTGAGGTCTTTTTGCATGTTGGACAGCGCTTTGAGCAGTTGCCCGGTTTCATCCTCGCTGTTCGATGTGATCTCTTTGGTCAGGTCGCCCTGAGCAATGCGGGTGGCACTTTCCACGGACTGATAAAGCGGTCGGGTAATCATGCGGGTGACAAACAGGCCCAGAGCGATGGCGGCCGCGGCTGCAACAAGCCCACCAATAATCAGCGCCCACGTCACTTGATGGTTGGTATCGTTCCCTGCGGTAGCCACGTCAAGCGCTTGCCGGGCATTGGACTCGATCATGATTTTGACTTCGCCAATGGTCTTGCGATATGCCGGTGTTGCGTTGGAATCAGCAAGCCTGGCGGCTTGGTCGACGTCGCCACTTTTCAGCAGCGAAAAGACGTTTTCTGCGGCTGCGATGTACGCTGGCCAGTCCCGCTCGAAGTCATCACCGGCAGCACGCTCGTCAGCTTCGAGGGGAGTGGCGCGGTAGATCTTGAATTGTTGCTCAGCCTCGGCCTGGTTGTCCTTGAAGGATACAACGACAGCGTTGATGTCTTCCGGCGCGGCTTTGCGCAAAGCCAGATTGATGGCTCTGAACATGTCCCGGTGGGTGGCAATCACGTTGGCTTTAACCGAATCGGTTTTCTGAATCGATACCAGGTTGTTGCTGACCGTGCTCTGCAACAGGCCGTAGATGCTTGAGATCCCGCTGTACCCCAGCGCCGCAACACCGACCGTGATGACCGCGCATAGACCAAAAGCAAACAGCAGCTTTGATTTGAGCTTCAGATTAAGGAACTGGGACATTGGGAGTACTCAGGCTTGTAGTTGTTAGAGTCGAGGGCTCCACGCATCAGCGCCCTCTCTAGCAGCGTTATCGACTGGGAGTGGACAAACTTGATTGTCCTGCAACACCCCGGAGAACACTGCTTACAACCGGGCTTAACCGGACTCCCGCACAAGCCTTGTAAACACCCGATCCAGCCTCAGTTAATCGTCAAATTACGCTGAGTCCCCTCTTCGGCATTGATATGACTCAGCCGCCCCTGATCATCAAACATGAGCCAGTCGGCACCTGAAAGGCGTGTCCTCACTTCGGGTCGAGGCCATTGCAGCGTTGCGCAAAGGCGGTCGCTACCCCGGTGGATGAACTGCCAGCGGGTGTCATCAAGCGAAACGAGATAACCGATGAGCAGCCAGTGTTCAAGCAGGAGTACTTCAACAGGGTCGTCTTCAAACCCTTCAATACACCCAGGCAAGCGATAGCCCTTGCGGCTGCCACGCTGTTCGATCACAAGGACGGGATCATCTTCTCTTTCACGCTTGATGCGAAATTCGGCGACGTCACTGGATGCACTGAACAACTGACGGCCGTCATCAAAGACGGTCTTCGAGGCAGGTTCGCGACTCATCAGGCGACGATCAGGCAATCGGTAATGCCACAGTTCACTGCCCGACTCCGGGTCGGAGAGCCAAAGGTATTCGCCATGAGCATCGTCCTTCAGGCCCAGAATACGGCCTGGCAGATCACTGACATGCCACAGTGTTTCAAACCCTCGATCCACGTCGACCACTCGCAGTTGCCGGTTTTGCCCAATGGTCCAGGACGAACCGTTGAAGATCCTGGCGAATACGTCGAACTTATGAACGCCCAGATCCGTTGCGGTGCGATTAACCAGATCCAGCTTGCTGATCCTCCAGGCTTCGCTTCGGCGAACCAGCACCAGCGCCACTTGTTGGCTGTGGGCCATCACGATGGCTTGCGCCGGTACTGAAAAGTGAAAAAGGCGCTTGCCGGACGCATCGACGACCACTGCACCCGCCTCGCCCAATGCCAGCAAGTAACGCGAGTCTTCCAGTGTCACGGCATCCAGTATGGCCCTGCTGCCCATGGCGGGTGCTGACCATTCAAGCGTCGTATCAACGCTGTCCAGAGGCTGTTTACCCCGGCGAGGCAGCGCTTTGCCAGGCAGGTCAGCCTGGAGCAGTTTGTCCTTGCTCATGATGACCAGCGCCTGCAGCTGGTTATGGGTCAGCCGCCCTTGTCCGCCTGCTTCATCCGCAACGATCGCGTGTATCGTCGCGCCGGTCAGCCATGCCAGCGCTTTTGCGTGACTCTGGTGCTGCAATAATGCCTCGGCCAGGGCGGCACGCTCAGCGAAGCGCTGAGGATCATCGCGAAGTTGCTCCACCCATTCCCCGTAGGCCACCAGCGTGTCAGGCAACAGAATCGCTCGTTTGACCAGTGCCCTGATGGCAAGGCGTCCACCAGCAGCCTCCGCATCAAGCAGCCATTGAGCCGCCCGGCCACGCTCGCCAGGCAAACTCCAGATGGCGTCGACAGCCTGCATCCAGAGACCTTTGCCGATCAACGATTCGGCCCATTCAAGTCGCAAGCGCCGGGCACTGTCAGGCTGTTTTTGCTCAAGCATCATCACGGCATCAGCAAACGCGTCGTCACGACGAGCCACCAGCACCGCCCGCTGCCAGTTACCGGCTAGGCACAGTAAGCGCACGATCACGGCTGCGGGCATGTCCCACGTCAGCGCCAGGTCGGCGGCTTGTTGGTACCGCTCGTGCTTTTCCAGATAGTCGAGCGCTTCCTGGCGCTCTTTCAGTAGCTCGGCCAGAACGAACACTGCTTCTTCAACACGGCCTTCCCGGTCGAGCCTTTCAAACGACTTCCGGTATAAGTGCTTGAGGCGGTCTTTAAGGTCATCTTCAAAAAGCATCGCGTTGGCAGGTCCGGAACGCTCACCTACAACAAGCTCCTGACGCCGTTGCGGAGTCCCAAATGCCTGCTCCCCCGTGCTCTGGCCACCGTCCAGTGGAATGGCGTGGCGCAGGGCTTCTTCCAGGTCGCCGTTTTCGAACATTTCCATCATGCGTCGCATGTACTCTGCCTGGCGTTTGCCATAGAGCGCAGAAAGCGGTGAGCGAAGTGTCAGGCGTGTCAGCCAGCGACGCCATCGATTGACCTTGGGCTTCGTGGGCATGGCGCGCGGTGCAATCCCCGGCTGGCTCCGGGATTGAGGCACCCCATACCCCCTGGAGGGCTGGCCAGCAAGAAAACGGCGAACCCCCAACAGCAACAGAGTAAACAACGTTGCGCTGATCAGGATTCCCAGAATCACTGCGCCGACATCCGGGGAATCTGCCGCCGACGGCGACATGGTTTGACCCTTTTTATCGTGAACAGCCATCCAGATAAAAGCGGCAACCAATATCCCGCTGATGCCGAGCTTCAGCCAGGGTAGCGATGCCACCTCGGGGCTCTTCCACGGGTTGTCCACTGGCCTATCGGCAGCCTGATCAGAGATTTTTTCAGGCGCGCTGCCTTTGCGTTCCAGCAGCGCCTTCATGATTTCGTCCCGCTCAGGGCTGACAGGCCGCAGCACACCGCCGAGGATCTCGCGCACGTCGGACGCAACAGCAGGCGCTTCGACAACCGGCTCCGGCAGCGCCAGGCGACAGTCGTAGGTATCCAGCAAGGTGTAGCCGCTGACATCGATCCATTGCCCTGGCGTGATTAGTTTGGCATCGCGCAATTGCAACGCGCTGACGTGGCTGGCACGCACCAGCCAGACATCGGCTGCGGGCAGGCTGCGCGCTTCCTGCGGGGTCAGGAGAGCCGAGCACAGCGCGTCGCCTTGCCGTATCAGCGGCCAGCCCACCTGGGTTTCACACATCACGGATTGGGGGTGGCGGAACTGCAACAGATCGCCGTCGGCGAAACGATAGACGCTCGACCCGGTCTGCCATTGATCGAGGATAAGTCTTGCTCGCTCCTGTTCATCAAACCTTTCGTGGGAGAACCATACCCCTTCAATGTGCTGATGACCGACCAGCACCGGACGGCGAATCAGTGTCGAATCATGCTCAAGCATCCGTGCCTTTCCTGTGTTCGTCCGATGTTTCATTGCAGAATATCTGCAGGCGAAAAGCATTGAGTGGCAACGAATAAACCAACAATTCACGGGTGGTATTGGTCAAGGCAGCGATAAGGCCGCTTACAGGGCAAAAGCTGATTTTGGCGATGGGGTTAGAGGTCGTGAACAACACACGCGATTGGCCATTACCACTTCGTAGCGTGACGGATTGCCGCCTGGAACTGTACACAACCAACGAAGAGTAATCGTCGCCCTCTTGCTGCCACACACCGATTCCTTTCCAGCCACTGGACAGATGAAGGGTCTGCGTCCGCACCGAGGCATTCGGGGCCGCGACCAGTTGCCAGCGCTCGCCTTCAGGCGTGACAGTAACCAACGCACAGCCGCCAAAGCCACTTTGCCATTGCTTGCCGCTGGCAAACAGCACCTGAGTGACGCCATGAGCGTCGCCCACCACGTAACCGGGTGACACCACGCCCTCAGCATTGATCGAGTGAGCGTACAGACGTCCGGCATCACTGCGAATGTAGGCTGCCCGATCCTTGTCGACTTTGGCCAGGCCCAGCACGTTGTCCGCCAGGTAATGAGTGATGCCTGACCTGGGTTTGGCGGGCGAACGCGACGTTGCTATCGCCCAAAAAGCCAGATGCCCGTGGTTATCCAGCAAAAAAAGCCGGCCTGTAATGCTGTTGCGCAACCAGACGATGGGCAGAAAGCTGGCCGTGCCGGGCGGTAACTTCAACTCCTCCGGCTCCGGTTTGAGGACAGGAACCAGTCCTGACATGTTCCAGAATGACAGTTGCTGATGGTTACTCAGCACGCCTCCGAGTTTGTTGTGCATGAATGTGATGCTGAGAGGGTTCCACGCCGGGTTCCACAACTGACGGCGAATTTCGAGCGGTTTTTTTTGCCCGTCTGCTGGCAGCTTGATCAACACCACGCCGGGCTCATCAAGCATTTTCATGGCGATGTGGGTGCCCGCGCTTGCAATGACCGGCAGCGAGGTCAGCGATACCCGCGGCACACTGCCTTTAAGTACGGGAGCCTCAATGGTTTCCCCGGTGAATTGACCTTTCAGTAGCTGCAGGGCCAGTTGTTCGTCCGGGATGGGCAGCGAGACACGTCGGGGGCTGGAACTTTGCAACTCAAAGGACAGGTTTTCCCCGTCCAGACTGCGATGCACTTGAGCCCGGTGGGTACAGAGCTTGCCGTCGGTCCTGGGCAGACGCTGCCCGACGACCCAGCACTCTCCGGCGTCATGTTGCTGTTCGGTAAGCCATTCACTCCAGGTCTGCCAGTGCTCGTCACTCGCCACTTCATAGGTACGGGCGTCAAGCAAACGCCTGAGCTGTGCCGGTGTATCGAGTTCATGGAGTTCAGGTGCCTGCTGCAGAATGCCCCAGCGTAGCTCGGCACCCGCTTCCTGGGCGCGTCGTCCAAGCAATATCAGTAACGCAAGGTGAACCAGTCGTGCAGCGCCCAACTGCAAGGGACCGGCATCAAACAGAACCACTATCAGCCGGTTTGCTTGCCGGGCGCGGCATTGCGGTGCGACAAACAGGTGCTCGCCGGCTGCAGCTCGCCGCAAGAACTCATCGGGCACTTCATCGGCCAACAACCATTCGCTGGAAAGTAAGCGCTCATAGGGACCTCGGCGCTGCAGGTCACCCAGGCCGTCGGGTTCGGGCACCCCGCCTTGCTGTTGCCCGCGCAACGGGCCGAGCATTGGATTCAGACGCCCCAGCAGGTCGGCGAACATGGGCAAATGCTCGGGGGCAAACCATTCCAGCCACTGGCGCCAGGGTTGAAGACCTTCAGGTAATTGCATCAGCGTTGCGCCCAATAATCCTGGATGATCAGCAAATGCTGAGACGTAACCGGAAGTTGACGATCGAGGGGCACCACAGCGGACGGCTCACGCCACAGCAGCAGGGGGGAGCGCGAAAAACTGGACGACAACGCCTGCCCGAGCAGATCAATCGGCACATCGGGCTCCCAACTGGTGGGCAACCAAAGGCCAGGCGCTCGCTCATCCACTGCTGCGTACTCCACGCCATCGACCCATGGCAATTCGCCGACAGCACCGGACACTACCATCACATCGCGATTGGCTGTGACTTGCAGGCGTCCTGCCTGCTCGGTCGGCATCAAGGACAGCCGTGCGTGCAAACGCCGTGCTGCCTCGCCCCACGCGACGGCAGCCCGGGGTTCGGCTGGAGTCAGACGAGGCCGCCAACTCCAGGTCTTTGCGTAGCCACTCACGCCGAGGTCGACAGCAACTGGGCCAGTTGCCCACGGACTTCCTGCAAGCGTGCCGGTATGGTCTGGGTGTTGAAGTTGGCATCGATCTCGCGAAGCAAGCCTTCAAGCAAAGGGCTGGCCGGTGTTTCGCTCCGGGCCAGGTAGTCCTCGGCCGTTTCCAGCAGACGGCTGAGCCGCGACATCGGCTGCAGGGTCGCCTCCTCTACTGCACTGAACAAATGACTGTTGCTGGACTGCGCAAAAATGTCACGCAGGACTTCGCGACCGTGCTGCTGAATTTCCTTGGTCGGCAACACATACAGCAGCGGCCACAGGTCTGCATCACTGGCCTCAAGGCGCCCGCCCAGCAATGCGGCTGCCGCGATCAGTCGCTGAGACTTGACGATGCGGCGGTCCGAGAGCTGGATACCGGCCTCACGCAGACGCCGGATTGCGCGAGCCAGTGAGGACCGAACCTGAGTCAGATCAACCTGTTTCAGCGCCTGTCCCAGAGTGTCCAGCTGGCTCAAGCCCAATAACTGCTGAACCGGACGCTGCTCCGACTGCCAGCCACCCGCCAACATGGCCTCCAACTGATTGTCAGGGACTGATTCAACGAACAGGTGCAACAGGAAGCGGTCACCGAACGCTGCCAGTGCCTCGTCGTCGGGCAAGCCATTTGCCGCACCGACGCAGACGCGCAACGGGCACTGGATCTGCGTATGACCGCGGCGAAAGCGCCGCTCGTTGAGCACGCCCAGCAACGTATTGAGGATGGCTGTAGATCCCAGAAAGACCTCGTCGAGAAACACGATGTCGGCCTCAGGGAGCATGCCACTGACATCGGTCTCGACGGTGCCTTCGCGCAACTTCTTGAGGTCCACCGCACCGAACAGTTCGGAAGGTTCGGTAAAGCGCCCCAGCAGGTATTCGAAATAACGTCCGCCCATGGATTGGGCCACACGCCGCACCACAGCGCTCTTGGCAGTACCCGGCGGGCCGATCACCAGAATGTGCTCCTGGGCAACTGCAGCCAGGACAATCAACTCGGCCAGTTGCTCACGTCCCACCAGCCCTTCTGTGGCGACACGGACAGCCTGGCGAATTTGCAACGCAGCGCTCTGCAATGAGGCAATCATGGGGTCTTCCTTGAAACTGAAGCCGAGGATTCTGCCTCACGGCGGCCTCGGCGGACAAGTTCAGTAACAGGATTAGTGTCAGTTTTCAGATAGTTGAATATTGTTTGATAGGGGCGGCCAAGTATTCCTGACAACACGCTGTCGTGATGCAAACACAGGACCAGTAGGAGTGAGCTTGCTCGCGATTACGTCAGCACAGGCAATCTATTCACCGACTGATAAACCGAAATCGCGAGCAGGCTCACTCCTACAGGTCCCATGTTCGCTGCACGACAGCGCGGCTGCTGGACGACGGGGGGATCTCCTACAGTAAAAGGCGTTGCAAATCAGGTAGTAATATTTCGTTTGATAGGAGCTGGACTCATTAAACGGCGGATAGGCCAGGCTTCCTCCAACCCCTTCCGGCTGCATAAGGTCAGCGACAATCGGTAGCCGCTGCCTCAGTTAAATGCCTGACCCCGTCTGTCACGGCCGCGAGGCGATCTCGTCCAGATGTTCAAGCAGGTCTTGTGGGTCTTCATACACCCTCAACGCCCCTGCCCGTTCAAGCTCTGCAATGTCATAACCGCCTGATAGCAAGCCGATACCGGTGGCTTTACAGCGGCGTGCAGCAAGCATGTCCCAGACGGCATCGCCAATCACCAGGCATTCCTCGATAGGCACTTCCAGTTTTTCCGCTGCGGCCAGGAACAGGTCCGGATCGGGCTTGCCGTATTTCACGTCATCGCGGGTGATGATGTTGATCTTGTTGATGTCCAGCTTCAGTGCTTTCAGATTGATCGTCGCCGTATCAATCCCGCCGCTGGTTGCAATGCACCACTTGAGGTTGTCCTGGCTGAGTGTATCAAGCAGCTCTACGGCACCGGGCAGTGCAATGATCTGGCCCTGAAGCCGCTCGTAGGCTTGCGCGTGCTTTTCGCTGAGTCGTTTGGCTTGCGCTTCGCTGATATCCAGCCCGGTTTCTCTCGACAAGGTCTTGAGCATCAGCCCGCCACTCATGCCGATCTTGCGGTGGATGCGCCACATCGCGAGGGGAATATCCTCAGAGTCCAGGGCTTCTTTCCAGGCTGCAACGTTTTGATAAACGCTGTCTGTAAGCGTGCCGTCCAGATCGAAGATGAACGAAGTTTGCGGTCGCATGGGGCTGTTCCTTAAATGAGTTTGAATCGGTGTCTACATTTTTCGAGTGCCTGTGAACTGAGGTGTTCGGTTTTTCTTCAGTTCGTTTCCCAAATACGCTGAACGGCCATACTCACAAATACCTATGAAATACTTGTACAAGAATTTACATTGGTACAGGTTTTTGCATCACTTCGGCTTACAGCCATCAGGAAAGACGTTTTGAACAGAGAGATGCGTTGATGAGTGCGGTTCGCCGATTGTGTCTGGTGCTGGGCGACCAATTGTCCTTTGACCTTGCTTCGCTGGCTGAGCTGGACGCCGAACGCGATGCCGTATTGATGGTCGAGGTCATGGAGGAAGCCAGCCATGTGCCCCATCACCCACAGAAGATCACACTGATCTTCAGTGCCATGCGGCATTTCGCCGAGACCTTGAAAGCGCGTGGTATCAGTGTGTACTACGTCCGGCTTGATGACTCAGAGAACACCGGGTCGGTGCCGGCCGAGTTGCATCGCTGGTACTCATCGCTGCAGCCGAAAGAAATTCACCTGACTGAGACTGGTGACTGGCGTCTCGAACACTCGATCAAGGCGTGTGGCTTAGAGATCCAGTGGCACAGCGACACGCGTTTTCTCTGTAGCCGTGGCGAATTCTCTGACTGGGCCCAAGGCAAAAAACAGCTTCGGATGGAGTTCTTCTACCGGGAGATGCGCCGCAAAAGCCGACTGTTGATCAACGGAGACGGCACCCCGGTCGGTGGCGCCTGGAATTTCGACGCGGAAAACCGCAAGGCGTTGCCCAGGAACGTGCGCGCGCCCTACCCGGCACGCTTTTCTACCGATGCAATCACGCAGGACGTCATTACGCTGGTTCGGGACAGGTTCTCCAGTCACTACGGTGCTCTGGAGAACTTTGATTATCCGGTGACACATGCCGAGGCCCAGTCTCTGTGGGAGTATTTTCTCGATTACGGGCTGGCCGGTTTTGGCGACTATCAGGACGCCATGGCCAGCGATGAGCCCTTCCTTTTCCACGCACGAATCAGCGCCGCGCTGAATATCGGCCTGCTCGACCTTCGTCAGCTGTGCAGCGATGTGGAGTCGGCCTATTGGTCGGGCAGCATTGCCTTGAATGCCGCCGAGGGTTTCATTCGCCAATTGATCGGCTGGCGTGAATATGTGCGTGGCGTCTACTGGTTGAAGATGCCGGACTACGCCAGCGGCAATTCATTCGGTAACAGCAGGCCGCTGCCGGAATTTTACTGGACGGGTAAGACCAGGATGAATTGCATGAGCCAGGCCATTGGTCAAAGCCTGGAATACGCTTATGCGCATCATATTCAGCGGCTGATGGTGACCGGCAACTTCGCGCTGCTTGCCGGCATTGCGCCCCCGCAAATATGCGAGTGGTATCTGGCGATCTATATGGATGCCTTTGACTGGGTCGAGCTGCCCAATACCCTGGGCATGGTCATGCATGCCGATGGTGGTTACCTCGGTTCCAAACCCTACTGCGCAAGCGGCCAGTACATCAAACGCATGTCTAACTACTGCGGTGACTGCGCTTATAAAGTGACTGAAAGCACAGCTGATAATGCCTGCCCTTTCAACTCGCTTTACTGGCACTTTCTGATGCGTCACAGCGACCTTTTGCGCGGCAATCAGCGCATGGGCATGATCTACAAAAACCTTGACCGCATGGCCGAATCGAAACAGGAAGCCCTCTGGCAGCGTGGCGAGATGCTGCTTGCCAGGCTGGATGCCGGGGAGATGATTTAAAGCACATCGTTTGTTAAGCACAGGGCCTGTAGGAGCGCGCTTGCCCGCGATAGCGTCAGCACAGCCGATATATATGTATCGACTGACACACCGAATAGCGGGCAAGCGCGCTCCTAAAGAAAAGCATTCCAAATCAGGTAGTTACATTTATTGAACAGGAGTTGCATTGAAAAAGAATGAGCTGCCCGTAAAAACCTGCATCGTCTGCGGGCTGCCCTTCACCTGGCGCAAGAAGTGGGCACGCTGCTGGGATGAAGTCCGCTACTGTTCGGAGCGTTGCCGACGGAACAAACGCGCCGAGCATCCAAATTAAAAGCCGGGATGTCCGAAACCGTCCTGCATTGGTCCGCGCCTTGTCTATTGCCTACACCCCTCTGTGCTTACCATGGCATCGCTTGAACCACTCTTACAGAGCACAGAAAATAGACCATGAGCAAAAAAGCCCTGATCGTCATTGATGTACAGCACTCGTTTCGTCACTCCGCCTACTGGTCCGAAACTGACCTGCCCGTTTACCTGAAAAATCAACAAGCGTTGATTGACGGATGTGTCCAGCAAGGCATCCCCGTGGTACAAGTCTTTCACGTCGAAGCGCAGGGACACTTCTCTCTGGCGTCAGGTCACGTGAAAACCCTGGACGAACTGTCCATCAACCCGGATGTGGTGATTCAAAAGCGTTTTCACAGCGCGTTCGCTGGTACGCCGCTAGCCGCGTGGCTGACCGAAAGAAATATCAATTCACTGATCATTAGCGGCATCCGCACTGAGCAGTGTTGTGAAACCACTACACGGCAGGCCTCGGACAGCGGCTTTGCCGTGGACTTCGTCAGCGAGGCGACGTTGACCTTTCCCATGACTCACGCACGCAGCGGCCGCACTTACAGCCCCGCAGAGATCCGCGAGCGTACCGAGTTGGTGCTGGAAGATCGCTTTGCCCGAATCGTGACGGTCGATCAGGTGCTCGCAGGTTGAAACGATGACCACTCCGGTGCTGTTTGTGCTGTTGCCCAATGTGCTGATGCTTGATCTGGCAGGCCCGGCGGAAGTGTTGCGACTTGCCGCGCAGAGTGAAGGCGAGTCGGCGCTGAATGTTGATCTGCAATACGTCAGCCCGGTTGCGTCGCTGCAGTCTTCAATTGGCTTGCCACTCGCCGGTTTGGCACCACTGCCTGATTTCCTCGTGCCTGGGACATTGGTGGTACTGGTGGGCTCAACCTCCGCGACAACACCCGCCCGGCAGCTTCAGTTCGAGCAGGCCAGTCTGGTGGTTACCGACTGGTTGCAGCGGGTATTTGCACCGTCGGGGAACCGGCTTGTGTGCATCTGCGCAGGGGCGTTGACCGCCGCTAAAGCGGGTCTTCTAGAGGGTCGGCAATGCACGACTCATCACTCACTGTGCGCAACGTTGCAGGCCATGGCCCCCAAGGCGCGCGTGCTTGAGAACCGGCTTTATGTCACCGACGGTCCGATCAGTTGCAGCGCTGGCGTCACCGCCGGTATCGACCTGATGTTGCATCTGGTCGCCGAGATGGCTGGACCACACCTGGCCTGCTCAGTAGCGCGGGATATGGTGGTGTACATGCGCAGGGGCGGCGCGGACCCGCAATTATCGCCATGGATTGCCGGACGCAATCATTTGCACCCGGCGCTGCATCGTGTGCAGGACGCAATCACCGCAGCGCCGTGTGACGACTGGAGTGTCACCCGCATGGCAAGCTTGGCATGTACCAGCAGCCGACATCTGGCGCGGTTATTTCATGAACACGCAGGTATCAGCCCGCTTGATTATCTGCACCGACTGCGTGTCAGCGTCGCCCGTGAACTGCTGGCCGAATCGACACTGGATATGGAAGCGATAGCCGAGCGCGCCGGGTTTGGCTCGGCGCGACATTTACGGCGCATCTGGGGCAAGTACGAAGCCGCCCCGCCTTCGGAAAGCCGCCCGGGCTGAGTCATTCTTGCTTGATCCATACGTTTGGCGTGCGACGTGACGCCGCGAGGGTTTTTTATTTACAAACCCGGCATGATTTTCCCAAGGATCGTAATCCTTCTTTGCCCTCTATCCATTCAAATGAATGCCTCGCACGAACAAACAAACTCACCCATCGAGTTGATTTACCCTGCCGTCATTTAAGCTGAACCTTTAACTCCCCCTCTGCATCACAACTACGAGAGCTGAAAAAAACAATTAATCATCATGCAAAAGGAATATTAAATGTCTCGTTTAGTTCGAAACACAGCACTGACTTTCGTGATTGCTACAGCAAGTCTGAATGCCTTTGCCGCCCAGGATAACGACGATTTCGTAGAAGACGCCTCGGCCAAAGGTGTCGCGGAAATCCAGGCGGGCAAACTCGCGCAAGAGAAAGGCACATCTGCCGATGTAAAAAGCTTTGCCGACATGATGATCAAGGACCACACCAAGGCCAACGAGGAGCTCGCCAAAATCGCTGCGAGCAAGAAACTCGAGGTGTCCGATGAGGCTATGCTGATGGACAAGGCAAAGGCCATGATTCTTGATCTGCGGGGTGCCAAATCATTTGATCAGGCCTACGCCAACAACCAGTTGATGGCACACGAGCAAACCATTGCGTTATTCGAGAAAGAAGTGAATGAGGGTAAAGACGCTGATCTGAAGGCGTTTGCGAGCAAAATGCTTCCGGATCTGAAGAAGCATCTGGAACATGCCAAAACCTTGGCAAAAGCTCACGGTGGTAATGCCGCCGAGTAACTCAAATCCGGGCCAGCAGAACAGTGGTGCTTTATCAGCATGACTGTTCTCCACCGATAACAAGGAAGCAACCAATGGAAGTTTCATTATTTGTAATCGGTGCGGTGCTAATCATCGTGCTGCTGGATCTATGGGCGATCGTTAGCGTGTATCGCAGTACCAAACGTTCGGGCACTAAACTGGGCTGGGCAATCCTGATTGTAGTCCTTCCCTTTGTCGGGCTTGTCATCTGGGGCATTACCGGACCTCGCGGTGTGGCTATTCCCCCAACTTCCTCAGAGCACAGCAAGGGTTGATTTTCAGATTGAGTGATAGCAGCACTAGCGAACCAGTCGCTTCTCTTTGGATGGCCGGTAACCAAAGAATGCGCTGTAGCACTTGCTGAAATGACTGGGCGACACGAATCCGCAGGCGACCAGCACTTCCACCTGGGACATCTCTGTGTGCTGTAGCAGACGTCGGGCTTCAGTGATGCGCAATTCCAGGTAATAGCGCTGCGGCGTAGTACCCAGTTGTTCCCGGAACAAACGCTCGACCTGACGACGAGAGCGACCGGAATACTTCACCAGTTGTTCCATTTCCAGTGGTTCCTCCAGGTTTGCATCCATCAGCTTCACCACCTCACGCAACGGCGCACTGACCGACAGATGCGCAGACGTCTTGATGCGCCGGTAACGGGACTCTTCAAAAGAAAGAATGTCCTCGATGCCTTCGACCAGCGCTTTGCCATGCAGCGTCTTGATCCACTCCAGCGCCATGTGAAAGGCGCCCGATGGGCTGGCGGCAGTCAGGCGGTCCTGGTCCACCACGAACGGCTCACTGGTGACATGAGTGATTTTGCAGACTTCAGCCAGGGCGGGACGATGTTCCGGATGAATCGCGCAACGATAACTGTCGAGTAAACCGGCGATACCCAGAAACCACGCACCATTCCACAAGCCCGCAAGCGCCGTACCCTGCTCTGCCGCCGAGTTCAATAACGCTGTCAGCTCAGGATAATGCTTGAGTTCGGTCCGGTAACCGCCGCAGATAACCAGCAAATCCAGACCTTTTATCCCGTCCGATGTCAGGCGGAAATCAGGGCGAATGACCAGCCCCAGGTCGCTGATCACTTCTCCCTCCTGCAGCCCGAAGGTGCAGGTCGCAAACAAGCCGGGGCGCAGCAGGTTTGCAGTGATGATAGTGTCCAGCGCCTGGGTGAATGCGGGAAGCGAGAAATGTTCGAGCAGCAAAAATCCCGCTTTTGCCTGACGGGTTGAAGCCGTCGAGTCATCTCCAAGATAGCGAAGATTCTTGCCTTTCATGCCACCGCTGAATTGACGTCGCTCAGTCATGTCGCCCGGTTCTCCGTCTCATCGATGGCGTAGCGGTCGGCGACCGGACCGTGTTGAGCCATCAGCTCTGCAACCCAGTCAATGAATACCCGGACCTTGATGCTGATGTGCCGATTTGGCGGAAACGCCACATACAGCGGCATGGGTTCCATGCGCCAGCCCTCGAACAATCGAATCAACTCTGCGCTTGCTACGTGCTCTTTTGCCATGTAGTCCGGCAGCCAAAGCACGCCCATCCCTGCCAGACCAGCCGCAAGATACGCGTTGCCATCGTCCACCGCCAACACGTAGCGACCATTGATAGTCAGACGTTCGGCGCCGTTCTGCATGGTATACGGCAAGGCTTTACCGGTGCGCGCCCACAGGAAGCCGACGATCCGGTGCTCAGACTCTTCAAGCTCGCGAGGGTGAGCTGGAGTGCCGAGACGCTGCAGATAAGCTGGCGCGGCGTACACCCCAAGCTGCAAGTCACCCACACGGCGCGCCATGAGTGACTGATCGGTGAGTTCGCCACCGCGTACAACGCAATCGACGTTCTCGCCAATCAAATCAACCTTGCGATCGCTGACGCCCATATCGATTTGTATATCCGGGTATCGGGCATGAAAGTCCGGCAGTGCCGGCATCAGAATCATTCTGGCCAGCGGGCTGGGCACATCCACTCGCAACCGCCCCCGGGGCAATGACGCCGCGCTTGAAAGGCTTGTTTCTGCGTCATCCAGGTCCGCCAGCAGCCGTACCACACGTTCGTAGTACACCGCGCCGTCGGCAGTCACATTGACCTTGCGCGTGGTGCGATTGAGGAGTTTGACCCGCAGTTTGGCTTCCAGCTGCTGCACCAGTTGGGTCACAGTGGTTTTGCTCATGTGCAGCGTGTCAGCTGCCCTGGTAAAGCTCCCCGCTTCCACGACCCGGGCAAATGCCAGCATTGCATCAAAACGGTCCATTCATGCCCCGCGATCATTGGTATTGTTTGGAGCTCACAAACAGTAGCGGCTAAGGTTGCGCGTTAATCGTGCAGATGCAAGTGACTATGGTGTTTTCCCTGGCCTGTAGGAGCGCACGAGCACCGCGAGGCCGCGATGGCGGTCTGTCTGATACACCGCTATCGCGGCCTCGCGGTGCTCGTGCACTCCTACAGCTCAAATATCTGTTGATAAACGTGCACGCTCAGTTTTTTTTATTTTTTCCCACGACCTTGAAAAAAATCCCGAAGGGCTACGTCTTTGATCATCAGTTTGAGAATTTTTCGCAAACGTAATCAAGACGTATGAAGGATTGTAATGATGTCGCGCTTACCTACATTGCCGTCTCTTGCCCTGCTCATCATCCTGCCAATGGGCAACGGTTGGGCCGTCGAAGCGTCTGAAAGTCCGCGAACCAACCGCTACAGCATGAGCGCGCAGCCGCTGGCTTCGGCGTTGGCACAATTCGCTCGACAGAATAAATTACAGCTGAGTTTCGACGCGGCACTGGCAAACGGCAAAACCGCACCGGCAGTCAGTGGCGAACTCAGCGAACGCGAAGCGCTGACGCAGCTGCTCAGAGACTCAGGTCTAGGCTGGTCGCTGACTGACGACCGTACGCTGTTGTTGTTCGCGCAGCCTGCCAGCGGCTCAATCAACCTCGCGCCTTCGACGATTACCTCCACAAGTTTTGTCGAACACGCAGACGGCCCGGTACAGGGTTATCGCGCAACCCGTAGCGCCACAGGGACCAAGACTGACACGGCCCTGCGCGACGTTCCGCAATCCATCCAGGTGGTCTCGCGTCAGGTCATTGAAGACCAGCAGGTCAATAACCTTGGCGATGCCCTGACCAATGTCAGCAGCGTGCAACGTGGCAACAGCCATGGCGGCTCTTCCGAGAGCTTCATTATTCGCGGCTTCAAAGCCACCACCTATGCGGTGGACGGCATGCTGATCAACCCCTTGGTGTCGCGCCCGGAAGCGCTGCGTGATCTGGCCAATGTCGAGCGTGTCGAAGTGCTCAAAGGCCCGGCGTCGGTGCTCTACGGCCGTGGCAATCCGGGAGGCCTGATCAATCTGGTGACCCGCCAGCCAAGCTTCACTCCGGAGGCCGAGGTCAAGGCGCAGGTGGGCTCCTATGACTTCTATCGCCTTGAGGCCAACGCCAGCGGCCCACTGGACGAAGCCAAAACCCTCGCCGGACGCATGACGGTCGCGACTCAGACGGAGCGCGGGTTTCGCGATACGTTCCGCGACAGCAAGCGCACCTATGTCGCGCCGACCCTGCGCTGGGAACCCAGCGACGTGACGCGTGTGGATGCGGGCCTGGAGTACATTAACCAGACCAGCCCTTTCGACCGCGGGCTGATCCCGGTCAACGGCAAGATCAACATGAACGCCGATCGCTATCTGCACGAGCCCTGGTCACGGGACAAGGCTGATAAAGTGTCGGTCTGGTATCGCGCCGAGCACGATGTCAATGACTGGCTGATCCTGCGCCAGATGACCCGCTGGGATCAGTCCCACAAGAATCGTTATGTAGTGGATTTGCGCGGCCTGGAGGACGACAACCGCACCCTTGCTCGTCGTGCAACCGATGGCGACGAGCGCATCAAGACACTGGACATGCAGTTCGAAGCCCTTGCCCGCTTCGCCACTGGCGGCCTGAAGCACACAGCCCTGGCAGGTTTCGAGTACATCGACGGCAAGCGCAACGTGGCTACGGATCGAGCAACATTGGGTTCGATCGACATTTTCAATCCGGTCTACGGCGCCCAGCCCGGCGCGTTCTCATTCAACGAGGAAACCGATTATCAACTGGAAGCCTACAGCTTCTATTTGCAGGATCAGATCGATCTGAGTGAACAGTGGAAGCTGATCGTGGGTGCGCGTTACGACGATACGCGGCAGCGCAATACGACCACTGATGCGGACTACGAAGTCACTAAAACCAACCTGGACCCGTCCAGGGTTTCACCTCGCCTGGGCCTGGTGTATCAGCCCACTGACTGGCTGGCACTCTACGCCAGCTACAGCACTTCCTTCACTCCGCAGAGTGATACCCAGCGCAACGGCAGTACTTTGGACCCGGAGGAAGGTGAGCAATATGAGGTCGGCGCCAAGTTTGACCTGATCCCTGACCGCCTTAGCGCCACATTGTCGGTATTTGAAATTACCCGGCAGAACGTGGCGGCAACCGATCCCACAGACGACAACTACTCGGTACAGACCGGCGAACAACGCGTGCGCGGCGTTGAACTGGATGTCAGCGGCACACCACTGGATGGCTGGGAAATCATCGGTAACGTCAGCGCCCTGGACGCAAAAGTCACCAAGGACACGACAATCGAAACCGGCAACCGCCTGGACGGCGTGCCGATACTTAGCGGTTCGATCTGGTCCAGCTACCAGCTACAAGATGGCCCCATGAAAGGTCTGGGCTTCGGTGCTGGCGTCATTGCCGTGGGCGAGCGTCAGGGCGATATCAATAACAGCTACGATGTGGGCGGCTACGCCCGGATAGACGCCAGCGTGTTTTACGACATCGACGAGAACATCCGTGTGTCCCTCAAAGGCCGCAACCTGACGGACCGCAAGTACATCGAAACCGCGGCCGGTACTGACGGCAACTACGCAGGCGCGCCCGCCTCGTTCATCGCCAGCGTGAGTGCGAAATTTTGAGTCGTTCGCAACCCGCCCTGAATGCCGAAACACTGCAGGTCGCCTATAGCAAAATCCTGCGTAAACGCCTGTGGATCTGTGGCGTTCTGGTGCTGACTTTGCTGGCGTGTCTGGTGTCCGACATCACGTTGGGCACTACCCGGTTCGCCGCCAGCGAGGTTTTGCTGGCGATATTCGATCCAGCCAGCGTTGATCCCGATACTCAGGTGATCGTCCGCGAACTGCGCCTGCCCTTCGCGCTGATGGCCGTGCTGGTGGGTGCGGCGTTGTCGCTGGCCGGGGCCGAGATGCAGACCATCCTCAATAACCCGCTGGCCAGTCCGTTTACCCTGGGCGTCTCATCGGCAGCCTCCTTCGGCGCGGCGCTGGCCATTGTGCTGGACCTGGGCATACCCGGCGTGCCTGGCAGTTGGCTGATTACCGCCAATGCGTTCATCTTCGCTTTTGCGTCGGTGTTGTTGTTACAGGCCGTCGCCAGCCTTACCGGCGGCGTGCAGTCACTGGTGCTGTTTGGCATTGCTTTGGTGTTCAGCTTCAACGCCATGGTTGCGCTGCTGCAATACCTGGCCTCGGCGGATGCTCTGCAACAACTGGTGTTCTGGAGCATGGGCAGCCTGAGTCGCGCCAGTTGGCCGGCGGTGCAGACGCTGGCCGTGGTGTTTTTTCTGGTGTTGCCGTTCAGCTTGCGGGCGTCTTGGCAGATGACCACGTTGCGTCTGGGTGATGAGCGTGCCGCAACGCTGGGCATCGATGTCGCTCGTCTGCGGTTGGGAGCATTGCTGCGTATCAGTCTGCTGGCGGCTACCGCAGTGGCCTTCGTGGGCACCATCGGCTTTATCGGGCTGGTCGGACCGCACATCGCCCGCATGCTGATCGGCGAAGATCACCGCTTCTTCCTGCCGGTCAGCGCGTTGATGGGCGCGCTGATCATGTCGCTGTCGGCCATTGTCAGCAAACAGTTGATTCCGGGCGTGGTGCTGCCTATCGGCATTGTGACCGCCGTGGTCGGTGTGCCGTTGTTCATGAGCCTGATTCTCAAGCGAGGCCGGACATGAGCCAGTTGCAGGTACGCAATCTGACCGTTGCCTATAAACGCAGCACGGTGTTGCACGGCATTGACCTGCCGGACATTGCACCGGGTCAAGTCGTAGCACTGGTCGGCCCCAATGGTGCAGGCAAGTCGACCCTGCTGCGCAGTCTTGCCGGGCTGTTGTCGGCGACGGGTGATATTCGCCTGGGTGAGCTAGATCTGCTGCGCTGCAAGCGTCGCGAACGTGCCGCCGTTTTGGGCTTCATGCCCCAGACCTTGCCCGACGGCATTGCTTTGAGCGTATTGGAGACATTGTTCGGCGCCTTGCGCGGCGGTGATTCGCTGGCCATGGTCGGCAACGCAAAGGAGCAGCAAAACAAGGCCTGCGCCGTTCTGGAACAGCTGGGCATCCTGCATCTGACGCTGCAACCACTGGACAGCCTGTCCGGCGGACAACGGCAAATGGTCAGCCTCGCTCAAGCGGTGATTCGCCAGCCACGTTTGTTGCTGCTCGACGAACCCACCAGTGCGCTGGACTTGCGCTATCAAAACGACGTCATGAGCATGGTCCGCCAACTGGCCGATCAGGGCCGAATAGTCGTGGTGGTCCTCCATGATCTAGGGCTGGCGGCGCGCTGGGCCGATCAAATCATGGTGCTCGAACGTGGCCGCCTGAATGTTGCTGGCACGCCCGAACACACCCTGACTCCGACCATGCTGGAGCAGGTCTATCGGGTCCAGGCCAGGGTCGAGCGATGCAGTAAGGGCCGGGTGCAGATTCACGTGGATGGGTCTGTGGCATGAAACGCACATTGCAGCTCGCCCCAACAAAGGACCCACTGGATTACGCACCTCCCACAGTTCCTGCGCCCTCTCGTAGGACCGGCTTTAGCCGGGAGGACGTCAGTACATCCGCTAAAAATCCATCGCCAGAAATACTGCCCTCCCGGCTAAAGCCGGTCCTACAAGGTCAATAGCGCATGAGCAAGCTTGCAGACCAACATAGAATCTTCCACAGAGGTATTGGGGTGTCAGTGACCCGCGGTTGCCTTAAAATCCTGGTATCGGGGACCCTTGGCCTGCTGTTTTTACTCTGCTCCGCAGCTCAAGCCGCCAACTACCCTCTCACCGTCATCGATCTTGCCGGGCGCACCGTCACTTTGGCCCACGCTCCGCAACGTATCGTGTTGCAGGACAGCAATACCCTTTTGTCGCTGGCCCTCCTGGAACGAGACAACCCGCTGGCCCGGGTGATTGCCTGGGATAACAATCTCGCCAGTTCCGACCCGGGGCTGTGGAATGTGGTCAGTCAACGCTGGCCACACGCAAAGCAGATTCAGGACCTCGATTTCCCCGACACCGGCCAGTTGGACATCGAAAGCCTGTTGCGCACCCACCCCGACCTGATCATTGCCAGGCTCAGTGGTCGGGCAGCCATCGAAAACACGGTACTCAACAGCGTACTTGAGCGATTGGACATTCCGCTGATCTACGTCGACAACGAGCTGGACCCATTAGTGAACGTGCCCCGTAGTCTGGAATTGCTGGGGCGGGTATTGGGCGAGGAAGACAACGCCGAAGCGTATTTGCAGGTTTATCGTCGCCAACTGGCAGAGCTGCGCGAGAAAACCGCTGGTCTGCCAGCGCCCAAAGTATTCGTCGAAGCCCGAGCCGGGCAAGCCGGATCTGGGGGCTGCTGCCACACCCAGGCTCACGCCGGTTGGGGGTTACTGGTCGAGAACCTCGGTGCGGTCAATCTTGGCTCCCGCTACCTGCGCAGCGAGTCAGCCGATGTGGCGCTGGAAACCCTGATCCTGAGCAAACCCGACGTTTACTTGATGACGGGTACTCAGCGCCTGCGCAACGGCGTCACCGCGATCCCTTTCGGCTACGGCGCCAATGCCGATCAGATCAAAAGCGAAATGCAGCGCTTGATGGCCCGCCCCGGCTTTGCCGCCACTGCGCGTTCAGCAAAAGCCTGCGTGCAAGGCCTCAATCACCAGTTTTACAACAGCGTTTTCAACATAGTGGGGGCACAATGGCTGGCGAAAATCTTCTGGCCAGAACAGTTCGCTGATCTGGACCCGGATGCCGAGTACCGAATGCTGATCCGCGAATTCACTTCGCTGCCCGATCTGCCCTTTGTGTTTCATGAGCAGGTTTGTTTCGGTAGCCTTTGAATCTGAATTGAAGAATACCTTCTGGACCTCACGAGCACCGCGCGGCAGCGATGGCGGCGTGTCAGACAAACCGCTATCGCTGCCTAGCGGTGCTCGTGAGCTCCTACAGGATTTGGATCAATTCAGAAGGTCATAACATCCAGCACGAAGAGATCCATTGATGATCAGCAACACCATAAAACAACTAAAACTCTGGGCCCGACGCCTCAAAGCCAATCTGATTCTGCTCTGGCTCTGCTGCCGCCAGCCTGACATGCCATGGCTACCGAAAATCGTTGCGTTGGTGACCGTGGCCTACGCCGTGAGTCCGATTGACCTGATTCCAGACTTTATCCCGGTGCTGGGCTTTCTGGATGATGTGATTCTTTTACCGCTGGGCATCGCCCTCGCCTTGCGACTGATACCGAAAGGGTTGCAACAACGCTGCCGCCCCGAGGCGGAAGCCATGGCCGGTGAGCGAATCAAGCTCAAAGGCCGATGGTTGACCATCACCTGCATTGTGCTGATCTGGTTGCTGATTGCCTGGGCCCTGTGGCGTACCTTTGCAGGCTAGAGCCCGGACAACCGACAGCTGTTACTGACGATAAGGCGTCTTGCGCAACTCATCCAGAGTCTGTGCAGACAAGTCATCGCGCCAGCCTGACAGGTGCAGCTCCAGCCATTCTCGCAGCTCATTGAACGCAGGGGCTCTCAGTGCTTGCACAAACAGGCGCAGGGTTCGCGGCAGATGCGCCAGATAACCATGCTTGCCGTCACGCCCGGCCAGGCGGACGAAGATGCCCAGTACCTTGGCGTGTCGTTGTGCGGCGAGCCGCCGGTAGTCATCAACAAACAGCGGCACATTGAGTTCCGGGCGCTGCATCAGGTAGTGACTGAACAGCGCGGCGCGCAGAGGCTCTGACAGGTCACGACGCGCATCCTCCAGCAAGGACATCAGGTCATAAGCCGCAGAACCGACCAGCGCGTCCTGAAAATCCAGAAGACCGCATGCGGCCACACCCTGGCGGCTGTCGAGCAGCATCAAGTTGTCGACATGGAAATCGCGCAGCACCAGCGTTTCACGCCGCTCGGCCACATCACCACAGGCTTCGGCGAACAGTTCGAGGTAACGCTCACGTAGCTCCAGAGCGGCTTCTTTGCCGATCAACAACGGCGCATACCAATCGATGAACAACGCGCACTCGGCACTCAGTTTCTGTGCATCGTAGGCGGGTAACCCGATGCTGGCAGGCGCCCGATGCAGGGCCACCAGCGCGTCGACCGCCAGACCGTACAAGGCTTCTTCAGCATGCCCTGAAGCCAGAAGCCGGGTATAAGTGGCGTCGCCAAAATCCTCGATCAGTGCCAGTCCGGCCTGTTCATCCACCTGACGCAAGGCTGGGGCCGATAGCCCGATGCTGTGCAGATAACCGGCCACCTGCACAAACGGCGCAATAGGTTCGCTCAGTGGCGGCGAATCCATCAACAAAAGGCCGGCACCTTGCAAACGAAAATAACGTCGCGCCGACGCGTCTGCGGGCAATGCCTCCAGAACGGCATCGGCAAAACCGGCATTGGCGAGGAAAGCCGCGCGCGCGCAGGCACGGCTGTCTTGCGAATTGGGTATTGATTCAGCGAGTTGAGTCATCATCTTGCGCAACTCAAGCCTGCTCAAAGAGCACGTCCTGCGCGCCCTCCCACAGGGTCTTCACGCCCAGGGCACGCAGGTTTTCCTTGCCTTGCACGATGGTCAGGAAGTGGTTACCGGCCAGTTGGCCCATTTTGCTGGCAAAACAGCACGAGCCATAGGCGATGAGGATTTCAGTCTCGCTGTAAGGGCCCGGATAAAACAGAATGTCGCCCACCGAAGGGTGACTGGTGTGATTTTCAAAACCAATCGGCTGATCGTTCAGCAGCAACTGATACTCCCCCAAAGGCACCCAGCAGCCCTCGCCGCTCCAGCGCACATGGATCAGCTTCTGCCGGTAAGGCAGCAACTTCAGAAAAGCAGCAACGGTGTGCGGCGCATCGGGATGGGTTTCAGCGAGAAACTCGTATCCGCCAGCGGTGATTTTCAGGGTGGTCATGCAGAGCTGCTCTCAAGATAAGGTGATTGATCATGTCGCGACATTGCGTGTCAGCGCCTAGGCTGGCTGGCCGACTGAATCCGGTTTTCGAACGCTGCCAGGGTTTTCGGTTGAAATCAGGGACGCAGAAAGGCTCACTTCAAAACAGCACCCGTGGGGCACGCGGCTTTCAAGGTTGACCGACCACCCCTGGTGAACGCAGATGCGCTGTACCAGCGAAAGACCCAGGCCAAGCCCTTCCCCACGCTGCTCATCGCCTCTGACGAAAGGCTGGAACATGGCCTGCTGTTTTTCCAGCGGAATGCCAATGCCGCTATCCTGAACAGAAAAACGATCGCCGTGCAGGCTCAGAAAAATGAAGCCTTCATCGGTGTAATGCCAGGCATTGCGCAGCAGGTTGCTCATGACCGAGTGCAACAGCGTCGCGTTATACAGGCGATCCGAACCGATACCCGACTCGTAACGCAACGTCAGGCCTTTTTCTTCAATGGGTTTGCGCCAGATATCCACCAACTCGTCTGCGACCGCCACCAGGGTTGCGCGCGGCCCCTGGCCGGGTACTTCGGTTTCTATACGCGCCAGCAGCAGGAACGTTTCCACCAGTTGACGCATCCCCTCGCTGGCCCGGGATATTCGTAAAACCTGATTACGAGAGCGTGGATCTACAGCGGGATTCTCCAGCAGCAATTCACAGGAACTGGCCAGCACCATTAATGGCGTGCGCAGTTCATGGCTGACATCACTGGTGAACATCTTCTCCCGGGTCAAGGCTGCGCGCAGGCGGCCCAGGGTTTCATCAAACGACACCGCCAGCTCACCCACCTCGTCGTGGGCATACTCCGGTGCCAGTGCCGGAGCCGCATCCATGATCTGGTCCCGCTGACGCACCTGCCCGGCCAGCTTCACCACCGGCGCCATGACCCGTTGCGCCAGCAACCGCCCCAGCAATAACGCCAACAGAACGCTGAGAACAAACCCGACCAGCACAATGGCAAACAAAATACGCTCGCGCTGAACCGTTGCAGTCTGATCCCGCAGCAATACGTACTGACGACCGTCGACCATATCCACCATGGCGTAATAATCGACATTGTCTTTTTTGATTCGGTGAAAGCCGGGTTTCAATGGCTTGAGGCTGTCGGGCATCGCGAAAAGACCGGAAGCGTCCTGCACATAGAAGAACGAATCCTTCTCTGGTCGATGACTCCAGTTGGCGACGTCGTCCATCAACAGCAACCGGTGCAGGTCGCCATTCATTGAAAGTGCGGTCAATTTTTTGCCAACCAGATGCACCGTGACGACGATGCCCGCTGCAAATATCAACGCGACCAGGGTACTCATCAGCGTGAAAACGATGACGATGCGCTGTTTGAGACTGTGTTTGATATCCATGCAGCTTCCGTTGACGGTTTACATCCGGGCAGTATCAGGCCAGATATGTCGTCATTTCGTCAACGGAGCTGCACGTCTGTACAGAAACCGACTATCAGAACGCCGGTAAGGCACTCACCACGCGCAGCGCCAACCCTTCGTAGGCATCCAGCGTGATGGTGAATTCGCCCTGTTCAGTGAGATCCCCTTCGACCCGTTCATTGATGATATCCACCACCGGGCCAGGCGCGATGTCCGGCAGGTGCAGGGTTTCAACAATCGGCTCGGAGCTGAAGTTCAGCGCGGTAATCTGTGTGCCCTTCCCGGCTGGCAGCTCGTGAACCATGATCAACAAGCCTGGGTGCTCAACATCCGGGATGAGAATCTGCTTGCTCGCAGCGATGTCATAAGCCCGACGCACAGCAAGAATCTTCTTGAGTTGCGAGGCAAATGAATCAGGGCGCTGTAGCTGGCTGATGATACTGCCGTACAGCGTACGGGAGCGCGGCATGTTGCCTGCCGAGAATTCCGCCTCCGGGTCCAGATCCACCAGATCATAAGCACCACGGTGGATCCAGCGCGTGTCGCCATCCTGCATCAGATGCTGAACCTGCTCGGCAGGCAGCGGCAATGCGCCGACCAGATCCCACCCGGACAACGCAAACACGCCAGGCTGCATGGCATTGAACATCACCAGCAGCAAGTGAATATGCTGAATTTTCTGAGTGTCTTCTTCAGTGATGGCGTCCAGATCACGAATACCCAGCGCCGCCGTAATGATGCTCGCGGTGGTGCAGGACACGCCATTGGTGACGAATTTCAGGTTGTAGGGAGCGTGCTCGCCTGCCAGTTTCTCGTACATTTCCTCACGAATATGCTCGCGCAAGATGTTGCCCGGCAGCGTCTGGCCTTGATAGTGGTAGGTGTCGTGGGCATGCAAGGTCCAGAAATGCACCAGCTCCAGGGTCAATTCGTCGTGGTTCTGCAAGGCATGAATCAACGACGCAGGATCGATACCGAACGCGTGAACCTGGCGCAGCATCAGCCGCAGAAACTCGGTGGTGCCCGTCAACAGTGCGTGCTGATAGGCCGGACGCGAGATGAAGTCGTAAGACAGATCGGCGCCGCCGTGGGACATCGAGGCGATGTCATCCAGAGTCAGGTTCAGCTCCTGGAAACTGAAACCGCCCGCTTTGCGGATCGCTCCGCCCAATAGCTGGTTACCGGTGATCGACAACGGGTGGCTCTCGGACCAGGCATTGCCTTCAGCCTTGCGCTCCACCCCGAGGAAGCCATTGGCATCCAGACGCAAGACCCGCGCGCCCATGACGTCGATGGAATGCAGCGCATCACCAATGATCATTTGCTGAGCGGCGAAGCTTGGGTCCAGCCAGTTCAGCGAAGGCTGACCTTCCTTGAAGTAATGCAGATAAACCCAGCGCCGGGCCTTGCCGTCTACGCCCTGAACAATACCCGTAGCGCTCCAGTCGGTTTCCTTGACGCCGGGCTCGAAGAAAATGACCCGCTGTAGCTGACCAACGATGTAGTGCTTGTCCTTGAGGGCATCGACCACCTCAGGCATCAGGTTCACTGCATCACGACCGGCCGGAATATCCGGCAGCAACTGCCAGTCTTCCTCACGGATTTCAACCATGTGATACAGGCCCGGATAATCCTCGTAGGCCATTTCTGCCAAACGGAAATCAGAGCCCTTGCCGGTGTGGGATGGAATCACGTCATCGATCACCACTGCGTTATGCGCAGCCGCTATGCGACTCAGGCTGAGCAATTGCGCATCGGTACCCAATTCAGGGTCAATGCCGAAACTGATCCGGTCGAAATTGCCATCGATGGTCGGCGTGTGTTGCCGCCCCTGAAGGCCACCGGAGGTTTTCAGCGGCCCGTTATGGATGCCTTGAATGCCGATTTCCGACATGGCATGCCACAGGGTCTCATCGCCCAGGGCTTCAAGGACCGAGCCACCCGGACGGGTGATTATTGACGCCGGATAAGCAGTAAACCAGACGGAGGCAATCGCCGACGCGTCTCTGGGCCGGGATTCGGCGAACGGGCGCTGCCACAGCCTGCCCTGCCCCGAGTACAACCTGGCGCGCTGGCGTGCGGCATTGAGCATTGATTGTTCAACCAGCCACTCTACGTACTGCTTGTCCGGTGTCGTCATAAATTCCAATCATCCGTTTCTCGTGAATCGGGCGAAACGATCGGAGAAGGTTCAACTGTTCCGATTGAGTCATGTATTACCCGCTGTAAGAGCCTCGCGGGCGGCAAACGTTGCATTTTTGTTTGATCAGCGTGGCCCATAACGCAAAAAACTCCAGCGCCTATTGGACACTGGAGTTTTTTTGCAAGCATGTGACAGGCGCAGTGATCAGACCCTCCGACGCCATCAGGCCGTCGCGAACAGCTCTTCTTTGATCTGCTTTTGCGCGGCGGTCAGCGCGTTGGCACGTGGTTCGTCACCGTAAGCCAGACCATGAGCGAAGACGAATTTCAAATCAGTCACGCCGATGAAACCGAACAGAACCTTGAGGTAGTCCTCATGACCCACACTGGTCGGCTGGCCAACGTGCACACCACCGGCAGTGGAAACGATGACCACCTGCTTACCGCCCGCCAGACCTTCAGGGCCGGTTTCGGTATAGCGGAAGGTACGACCGGCAACCGCGATGCGATCGATCCAGGCCTTGAGCTGGGTCGGGAGAGTAAAGTTGTAGACCGGCGCACCAATCACAACCACATCAGCGTCGAGGAACTCCTGCAGAATCTGCTCGTTGTCAGCCACTTCCTGCCTTTGCGCAGCGTCACGACCTTCTTCAGGCGTGCCCGCAGCAGCAAGCGTTGCCGGGGAGAAGTGGCTCAGTGAATCGCTGGCCAGATCGCGATAAGTCACCTGTGCGTTCTGCTCTACAGCGGTGAATGCTTCAACAACGTTGCGGCTGAGCTGGCGAGACGCGGAGTGATCGCCGAGGATGCTGGAATCGATGTGCAAAAGTTTCATAACGTGCTTCCCAATTGAAAAGTCGCCAGCTGGCGATCAAGTGGCGATAATCCTACAGCGCAATCCAATAGCTGATTAGTCGGCATAAATGCGATAGTTCGTTCTACACACAGGACAATCGGCTCACAGCATGCAAGACCTGAACGATCTTTATTACTTCGCCAAAGTGGTGGAATTCGGCGGTTTCGCGGCTGCCGGACGTCTGCTGGGCATCCCTAAGTCACGCCTGTCACGGCGCATCGCCGAGCTTGAGTTGCGTCTGGGCGCGAGCTTGCTGCAACGCACCACGCGCAAACTGGCGTTGACCGCCGTGGGTGAGCGCTACCTGAGTCACTGTCAGGCGATGTTGCTGGAAGCGGAAATGGCTGACGAAGCGGTTGCGTCGCTGTCGGCTGAACCTCGGGGGCGCTTGCGGGTGTCTTGCCCGGTGGGAATGACGCACTGGAACCTGTCCGGAGTGGTCAATGAATTCCTGATTCGCCACCCACTGGTACAGCTGGAATTGATCCTGGTGAACCGCCGGGTTGATCTGGTCAATGAGGGCATTGATGTGGCCTTGCGGGTTCGCGACATCGGCGATGAAGACCCCAGCCTGATTGTTCGGCAGCTGTATCCCGCGAACACCGTGCTCGTGGCTTCTCCCAGGCTACTCAGCGGACGCAGCATCACGCATCCACGGGACCTTGCCAGCTTGCCGGCATTAGGTGCCATCGAAGCGGATCGAAAAGTGCATTTTCAGCTGCTGCACAGCCATGGCGAGCGTTGCGAAGTGGCGATTGAGCCGCGTCTTGTAGTGGATGACTTCCCTATTCGCAAGAACGCAGCCGTGCAGGGCCTGGGCATTACGTTGCTGCCGTTGATGAACTGCCATGAAGAACTTGCCAGCGGTCAATTGATCCGCTTGCTTCCCGACTGGTCATTGCCAAGCGGCAATGTCCAGGCCGCTTACACCCAGCGCCGTGGCATGCTCCCCGCGGTACGCGCGTGGATCGAGCACATCAGCCTGGCGTTCAAAAACGAACCGCCCTGGAGCGATGTTCAGAAATCAACGGAGCAGATCAATGAACGCTGAAGACGTCGCCGGGTTTTGCCTGCAACTGCCAGGTGCCCGGGAGGATTACAAATGGGGCGGCACGCGGGTGTTTTCCGTGGCTGGCAACAAGATGTTTGCGGTGATGGATCTGGCTGGCAAAGGGTTGTCATTCAAGGTCGGACCCGACCTGTTCCTCGGCTACGTGGACCGTCCCGGGGTTCGGCCCGCGCCGTATCTGGCGCGGGCTTACTGGATCAGCGTCGCCACGCCCTACTCCCTGAGCGATGGGGAATTGCGCGAGCTGCTGACACGGTCCCATCAATTGGTCGTCAGCAAGTTGCCGAAGAAACAGCAGATTGCCCTGAAGCTCTGACAGATCAGTAGAAATGTCGGGTCAGGTAATTGCCGCCGAGGAACAGGCGGTCAATCCAGACCAACTCGTGCAACACAACGATCAACCAGAACACCAGTTGAAAGGACAGCTTGCGGGTTTTGTGACGCAACGCCTGTTGCGCCACCAAAGCGCCCGGCCAGCCACCCAGCAGTTCCACCGCGTGCAGGATTTTCTCCGGCGTTCTCCATTCATTTGATCTGGCATGACGCTTGTCGCGCCAGTACAGAAAGAATGCCAGCAGGCTCATCGCCAGATAGATTGCACCGGGCACCCATACCCCGGTGAGCAGCAACGAGGTGAGGCCCGCCACCGGTAACGCACAAATGGCGAGAAATACCGCCAGTTTCAGCCGCGGATACCGCGACGGATGCTGTTTCGCCGTTGCGGTTTTGTTCGATTTTATACGCTGATCCATGTTCGTCAGCCGTTCACGCTGGTCCAGTCAATCCAGCCGAACTGCCAGGTCGCCAGAATCAGGATACCGAAGACGATGCGATACCAGGCGAACACGGCATAGCTGTGGGTGGCAATGAACTTGAGCAGCCCGCGCACGGCAATCATGGCAAAGATGAACGAGACGACAAAACCCAACGCAAACACCGGGAAGTCCGCAGGCTGGAACAGGTGACGGTACTTGAAGCCCGAGTACACAGCAGCGCCCACCATCGTCGGCATCGCCAGGAAAAAGGAAAATTCGGTAGCGGTCTTGCGCGACAAGCCAAACAGCAGGCCGCCAATAATCGTCGAGCCAGAACGAGAAGTCCCCGGAATCATCGCCAGGCATTGGGCGCAGCCGACTTTCAGGGCATCACGCCAGGTCATGTCATCCACGCTTTGCGCATGCACCACGTGATCGCGGCGCTCAGCCCAGAGCATGATCACACCGCCAATGACCAGGGCCGTCGCCACGGTAATCGGGTTAAACAGGTATTCGTGAATCAAGTCGGCAAATATCACCCCCAGCACGACGGCTGGAAGAAACGCGATCAGCAGATTGATCGTGAAACGCTGCGCCTGACGTTGCTTCGGCAGGCCAGTCACCACATCAAGGATCTTGCGCCGGAATTCCCAGACCACCGCCAGTATCGCGCCGAGCTGAATGATGATGTTGAAGGCCATCGCCCTTTCGCCGCCAAAGTCGATCAGGTCCGCAACGATAATCTGGTGTCCGGTACTGGAAATGGGCAGGAACTCCGTCAGCCCCTCCACAATCCCGAGAATCAATGCCTGAGCGGCGGTCCAAAGATCCATCATTCCCCCAAGTGAAGCATTGCTCGAAGCAGGCTTCTTGATATTGTCATGTCCAAACAGCGCGCAAATATGCCCGTCGAAAGGTGAAAAGTCCGTTAAAAACGGACGCTTACAACGTCAACCAAAGCAAGGCGTGGCGATCCTAACAGACCTTCAGGCAGGACGCTGCCATTGAAGCTTGACGTGTAACCCTTGACGTAAGGGGAGCTGTTTTCCAGTAGCCGCTATCGGCGTTTTTCTGCGCTGAAACCGCTGCGCTAACGGGCGTATGCGCTTACAATCGCGGCCGCTTTACGCCCCTGAGGAATCGCAATGCCCGCACCTGAAACCGCCAGAACAACACCGCGCGCTATTTTAGCTCCGGAAAAGGCAGTGGCTTGATGAAAGTTGTTGTGCTGACAGGTCCTGAGTCCAGCGGCAAAAGCTGGTTGGCAAGCGAGATACAGCGCTGCTATGGCGGGGTTCTGGTGGGGGAATATGTACGATGCTTCATCGAGCAGAATCAGCGTGACACCACTTACGCAGATATTCCGGCAATCGCTCAAGGCCAACTGGACAGCGAAGATGCCGCTCGGGCCACACAGCCAGGGTTGCTGATTCTGGACACGCACCTGTTGAGCAATATCCTCTGGAGTCAGACATTGTTCGGGGACTGCCCCGCGTGGATCGAGCCTGCGCTGCTGGCTCGTCAGTACGATCTGCATCTGTTACTCGACCCGAGCGGCGTCGACTGGATCGGCGATGGCCAGCGCTGCCAACCGGAGCTGAGTTCACGACAGGCATTTTTCCGTGACACCCGGCACTGGCTTGAAACGCATCACCAACCCTTTCAGGTCATCGGCGGTGACTGGACGCAACGTCGTGAGCGAGCCTTCGCCGCAGTTGAACAACTGCTCAAAAACCTCTGAAGCTCGCTGCAGATCAACGAATCTGGTGCTTGTGCAGCAATCGATAGAATGTTGGCCGGGAAATGCCCAATACCTTGGCGGCAACGCTCAAGTTATCGCTATGGCGGGTCAATACATCGCACAACGCCTGACGCTCGGCCCGGGATTTGTAGTCATCCAGGGTGCCCATGGTACTGACGACATCGTCATCACCGAGCAACCCCAGATCGGCGGCTTCAATCTGCCGCCCTTCTGCGAGCACCAGACCTCGGCGAACCCGGTTGGCCAGCTCCCGGACATTACCCGGCCAGTCATGTTTGCCCATTGCAACCAGCGCGTCCTGACTGAAGTTACGCACCCGCCGACCGGTTTCCTGACTGTAAAAATGCGCAAAATGATTGGCAAGCAACGCCAGATCACCATGCCGCTCGCGTAAAGGGGCAGTCCCGACCTGTAGCACGTTCAGGCGGTAATACAGATCCTCGCGGAAGTGTTTTTTGCGAATGGCGGACTCAAGATCGACGTGGGTGGCGGCCAGTATCCTGACATCCACGGCAATGGAGTCTCGCCCGCCAACGCGCTCGACTTGCTTGTCCTGAAGAAAGCGCAGCAGATTGGCTTGCAGCTCCATCGGCAAGTCCCCGATCTCATCGAGAAACAAGGTGCCGCCATCGGCCGCCTCGATGCAGCCGATTTTCAGTTCGTTTGCCCCTTCGAACGCGCCCTTCTCATAGCCGAATAATTCGCCCTGAAGTAAATGCTCAGGCGTCGTCGCGCAGTTGATCGCAATAAATGGCTTGCTGCGACGGTGAGATTGAGTGTGCAGGGTGCGCGCCACCAACTCTTTGCCTGTCCCGGACTCGCCACGAATCAATACCGGCGACTCTGTGGGCGCGAGCTTGCTCAGCAGCCTGCGCAGCTCACGGATAGGACGACTTTCACCGAGCATTTCATGATCCGGGCCGGATACATAAACCGCTCCCTGGGCCCGCAGGCGCGCCATGCCATACGCCCGCCCCAGTGTGACCTGCATGCGCGCGACGTCGAACGGCAAGGTGTGGAAGTCAAAAAACCATTCGCAGACAAAATCGCCAATCTTTTCCCGGCGCAGGTCATCCGGGCTCAATACGGCGATCCATTCCGTGTGACTGCGCGTGATCAGATCCTTGACCACCTCCGGATGCTCGAAGTGATAAGGCATCAGGCGAATCAAACCTACGTCGCAACTGCGACTGACAGCGTCTTCAACCGTAGTGCTATCGACATCCCAGCCAGCGGCACGGAGAACGGGAATGAGCTGATGACAATCATCGCAGGGATCAACAATTAACAGACGTCGCAGTGAGGGTGCCGATTCATGCATGGGGATTCCTTGGCGCTGCGATTTGGGTTCAGGTTTATAAAATCATTGGATAAACAGAGAGTTGAAGCTATCAGTTTGAACGTTAGCAAATTTTTGACAGCCGCTTGGATCGATTGACTATAGCCATCAGATCGAAAGGTAATTAGTCATTCAGCGTGGGCAGTAACGGATGTTTTTCGGTCTGATCGAGCGTGCTGAATATCCGTCGGAATGCGCTCGCAAGGACTTTGAACACGAGGGACGGTTAAAAAAACTGAAAAATAATCGGCACGCTGTGTGACTTGACAGCCATCAAGGGTCATCAACACAAGTAACCCGCTGAACGGTAAGCCCGACCGACAGCGCGCAATTTTGATATGGGCACTTTGAGGAAATAACCATGAACGCCCCATTGCGCTTCAACGATGCCCTCCTGATCGCTGGACACGCTTTTGAACCTTTCCAATGCGTCGCCTGGGCACCGCAAGACGGTAACGGCGAGCTGAGCCTGACGGTCATCGACCGTACCAGCAATCGTATTGGTCGCCGCCAGATCGCGCGCAGCACCTATTCCGATGCCAAGCGCCTGGCCAATGAGCTCGAACTGGCCCGTGCTGAAATCAGCAACGAAGGCCACCGTCTTGAGCCGTGGACCATGCCTGCCTGAAGGTAACGCAATACCCTGTGGGAGCTGCCGTAAGCTGCGATGGCAGAGTGTCAGCATAAACGCTTCGCAGCCTTCGGCAGCTCCTACCGGGATGGCATTCCAGTTCGATGAAGAATGGCCAGCTGGCCGGGGCCGGTGACGTTTTTCTTGCGCAAGGCGCAGATCAGGTAGGAGGCTTGTTGGCGAGAAGGGTTGACGCGGTGGTTCACAGCTGGCGCCTAGCGAACAAGTTCGCTCCTACCGGGATTGCATTCCCGTTCGATGAAGAATGGCCCGCTGGCTGGGGCCGGTGACGTTTTTCTTGCGCAAGGCGCAGATCAGGTAGGAGGCAACTTGTTGGCGAGAAAGGTTGACGCGGTGGTTCAGAGCTGGCGCCTCGCGAACAAGTTCGCTCCTACCGGGATTGCATTCTAGTTCGATGAAGAATGGCCCGCTGGCTGGGGCCGGTGACGTTTTTCTTGCTTAAAGCGCAAATCAGGTAGGAGGCAACTTGTTGGCGAGAAGGTTTGAAGCAGTGATTCAGAGCTGGCGCCTCGCGCACAAGTTCGCTCCTACCGGATGGCATTTCAGTTCGATGAAGAATGGCCAGCCGGCCGGGGCCGGTGACGTTTTCTTGCGTAAAGCGCAAATCAGGTAGGAGGCAACTTGTTGGCGAGAAGGGTTGACGCGGTGGTTCAGAGCTGGCGCCTCGCGAACAAGTTCGCTCCTACCGGGATTGCATTCCAGTTCGATGAAGAATGGCCCGCTGGCTGGGGCCGGTGACGTTTTTCTTGCTTAAAGCGCAAATCAGGTAGGAGGCAACTTGTTGGCGAGAAGGTTTGAAGCAGTGATTCAGAGCTGGCGCCTCGCGAACAAGTTCGCTCCTACCGGGATTGCATTCCAGTTCAGTACTCGTATCGCAGCTGTTCGATAGTCCTACAGGCCTAACGAGTCTTCAGCTCATCAATGTGCTGATACTCAATCCCCAGGCTCTGCGCCATCTGTTGCGCCCTTCCCAGGCGGATCGGCCCGCTTTCGATATCGATCAGCAGGCCCGGACAATTGAAGGCTGGCAGCGCGCCTGAATCCTTTATCCGCCCGTCGGTCATGACCAGAAGATGCTGTTTTTCAGCAGGATGCTGCTTCTTGCGCGCATCCAGCCATTGGTGTGCCTGATAAAACGCGTCGATCAACGGCGTGCCGCCACCAGCACCCAGTTCATCAAGCCAGGGCTGCAATGCACGGGATGCTTTTAGCCCCTGATGTTGCCAGCGCGGCGTGCTGCCGTTAGCCGTCAGCAGCGCCAGACGCACACGGCGACGGTAAGCGTCGTCGAACACTTGAGCCAACAGTCCTTTGGCCCGGCTCAAGGCCTGATGGCGCCTGGTCGAGGCCGACGCGTCGACTATCACCAGCCATAACTCACCGGGGTGCTGGCTTCGTGGTTGTCGGATCAGGTCGGCGCGGACCTTGGGCCGTCCGCGTAACAGCGTCGGCAACCAGGCAATCGCTCCGTCGGCGCCGCTGCGCAACGCGCCAGTACGACCACCGGGCGCTTTACCGCGCCGAGGCTTGGCATCCGCCCCCGGAACTGCGCGAGGACGGATGCCTAAGGCTTTTTTGGCCAGCTCGGCACTTCACGGCGGACGCCTGTCGGCATGGACTGCGCGGGCAACTCACCCCAACTGCCCTGCCCTTGATCCGGCGCGGACTGTGGCGTGGGCGTAGACGGGTTTTGCTGCGACTCAGGTTGCTGCGGTGGCTGCTGGTCCCGGGGTGGCGGCTGATCTTGAGGAGAGTGACGACGCCGGTGACGCAAGGCAAACTCTGCCACGGCGTCTATATCCTGCTCTTCAATCGCCGAGACGCCGCGCCAGGCCGCGTGAGCACGGGCAGCCCTCAGCCAGACCAGATCAGCGCGCATGCCATCAACAACCGCAGCAAAACAGCGTTCGGTGATGACCGTGAGCGACTGATCATCCAGCGCGATGTTGCCCAGAATACTGCGCGCCTGCTCGCAGCGGAGTTTCAACGCCTGCTGCTGATCACTCCACAGGGCGCAAAAGGCCTGCGGATCGCTGTCGAAGTCCAGACGACGGCGAATGATTTGCCCGCGCTCGGTCGGCAAGGTTTGCCCGCTCAACGCCACGTTCAAACCGAAGCGATCCAGTAACTGTGGCCGCAGTTCACCCTCTTCAGGGTTCATGGTGCCAATCAGTACGAACCGTGCCGGATGACGATGGGAAATGCCGTCACGCTCCACCAGATTCACGCCGCTGGCGGCAACGTCCAGCAACAGGTCAACCAGATGATCCGCCAACAGATTCACTTCATCGACATACAGCACGCCGCCATCGGCCTTGGCCAGCACGCCAGGTGAAAACTCGGCCCGGCCTGCGCCCAACGCAGCATCCAGGTCCAGCGTGCCCACCAATCGCTCTTCAGTGGCGCCGAGGGGCAAGGTGACGAATTGACCGCTTGCCAGCAAATCGGCCAGACCACGTGCCAGCGTCGATTTCGCCATGCCCCGCGGCCCCTCGATCAGCACACCGCCGATTTTCGGGTCAATGGCGGTCAGGCACAGCGCCAGTTTCAGTTCGTCGGCACCCACCACTGCAGCCAGCGGGAAATGCGGGGTGTCGCTCAGAATCGTGTCAGGCAACGTCATCAGCTCTCTTCTATGTCCAGCAACAGGCTTTCCAGCGCGTCACGGTAATTGCCCGGTTCCTGCCACAACCCGCGCTGTTGCGCTTCAAGCATGCGTTCGGTCATGTCTCGCAAGGCGTCAGGGTTGTGCTGCTGAATAAATTCCCGGGTCGACGCGTCCAGCAAATAGGCATCGGCCAACAGTGCGTATTGGTGATCGTCGATGAGCTCGGTGGTGGCGTCGAATGCGAACAGGAAGTCTACGGTGGCTGCCATCTCGAAGGCACCTTTGTAACCATGCCGTTTGACGCCGTCGATCCATTTCGGATTAGCCGCACGAGAGCGGATGACCCGGTTCAGCTCTTCCTTCAGCGTCCGGATCTTCGGCAAGTCTGGCTGGCTATGATCGCCATGGTAGCTGGCAGTCTTCTGGCCGCTGAGGCTCTCGGCGGCTGCAAGCATGCCACCTTGAAACTGGTAGTAGTCGTTCGAGTCGAGCAGGTCGTGCTCGCGGTTGTCCTGGTTCTGCACCACCGCCTGAACTTGCGACAAGCGTTTTGCAAAGCGCTCCCGGGCTGGCGTGCCCTCATCGGCGGCACCATAGGCGTACCCGCCCCAGTTCAGATAGACCTCGGCCAGATCATCCCGGCTCTGCCAGAGGCGACCGTCAATCGCGCCTTGCACACCCGCACCGTAGGCACCAGGCTTGGCACCAAAGATGCGCCAGCCAGCCTGACGCGCAGCCTCATCATCGGTAACGCCACTGCTCAACAAGGCAGCACGCTCTTCGCGAACCTTGGCGGCCAATGGATTCATATCGTCCGGCTCATCCAGTGCCGCCACGGCCTGTACCGCAGCGTCGAACAGCCGGATCAGATTGGCAAAAGCATCGCGGAAGAACCCGGAGACGCGCAGCGTCACGTCAACCCGCGGTCGGTCCAGCAAGCTCAATGGCAGAATCTCGAAGTCATCGACACGCTGACTGCCGGTCGCCCAGACCGGCCTGACGCCCATCAGCGCCATGGCCTGGGCAATGTCGTCGCCGCCGGTGCGCATGGTTGCGGTGCCCCACACCGACAAACCCAGTTGACGCAGATGATCACCATTGTCCTGTAAGTGCCTCTCCAGCAGCAGGTTTGCCGACTGGAAGCCAATGCGCCACGCCGTGGTAGTAGGCAGATTTCGCACATCGACCGAGAAAAAGTTTCGCCCGGTGGGCAGCACGTCTATACGGCCCCGACTGGGCGCGCCGCTAGGGCCCGCCGGAACAAAACGCCCGCCTAGGGCGTCCAGTAAGCCCTGGATTTCTCCCGGACCACAAGCATCAAGGCGCGGCGCCACAACTTCTTTCAAATTATTAACAATATCCAGTAGATCATTGTTTTCTAAAGGAATAGTAAAGTCGTCTTTACTGATAACCTGTTCAATCATCCACGCGGCGTATAGCTCCAGACGCTCACGGGTATCACCCGCCGTGCGCCATGGGTCAGTGTTGACGGCGAGTAGTGCTTCAGGCCTTGCGGCCAGCCAGGGTTCAGCAAGTTCGCAATCCAGTGGATCAAAACCCAGCTCGAAGGCTTTGCTCAATGCACGCAGCAGACTCGACTGCGCACCGCGACCGTCACCCCGCGGGATGCGCAACAATGCCAGCAAAGTATCGATGCGCAGACGGCCGACGGGAGACTCACCAAAGATATGCAGACCGTCACGAATCTGCGATTCCTTCAGATCACACAGGTAGGTGTCCAGGCGTGGCAACCAGACCGCCGCATCGTCATCCTTTAACGAGTCACCGAGGGCCAGCTCCCGATCAATATGGGTCTCGCGAACCAGCTGGAGGATGTCGCGTTGCAGCTCAAGGGCGCGACGCGGATCGAGCAGTTGTGCTTCGTAATACTCGTCCGCCAGCAGCTCAAGATTGCGTAATGGCCCGTAGGTTTCGGCGCGGGTCAGCGGCGGCATCAGGTGATCGATGATCACGGCCTGAGTACGACGCTTGGCCTGGGCGCCCTCGCCCGGATCGTTGACGATGAATGGGTAAACGTTTGGCATCGCGCCGAGAATCGCATCCGGCCAGCAGGTCTCCGACAGCCCGACGCCCTTGCCTGGCAGCCATTCCAGATTGCCGTGTTTGCCCACATGCACCACCGCATGGGCACCATAGGCTTTGCGCAACCAGAAATAGAAGGCCAGATAACCATGGGGCGGGACAAGATCCGGGTCGTGATAAACCGCGCTGGCGTCCACCTGATAACCCCGTGCCGGCTGAATGCCAACGAAGGTCAGGCCAAACCTGATCCCGGCAATCATCATCCGTCCACTGCGGAACATCGGGTCTTTATCCGGCGTGCCCCAGCGTGCAATCACCGCTTCACGGTTGGCCAGAGGCAGTTGCTCAAACGCAGCGGTGTACTCGTCGAGCGCCATGCTTTGGTGGCAGGGACGAAGGTCGATGCTGTCCAGATCATTGGTCACGCCGCCAAGCAACTGGTGGATCAAGTCAGTACCCGTTTCCGGCAATTCGGCAACCGGATAACCCTCGCCCTGCATGGCTCGCAGGATGTTCAGCGCCGCCGCTGGCGTATCGAGGCCGACACCGTTGCCGATTCGACCGTCGCGCGTGGGGTAATTGGCGAGAATCAACGCAACGCGCTTGTCAGCATTCGGCAAACGCCCGAGCAATATCCAGCGACGCGCCAGTTCGGCAACAAAATCCATGCGCTCAGGTTGCGGGCGATAGCAGACCACATCTGACTGACTGCGCTCACTGTGCCAGGCCAGATCCTTGAAGCTGACCGGCCGACTGATGATTCGCCCGTCCAGTTCGGGCAACGCGATGTGCATGGCCAGATCCCGGGCACCCAGACCTTGCTCGCTGGCCCGCCAGCCAGGTTCGTTATCCTGAGCGCAAATCGCCTGAATCACCGGGACGTTACGCCGGAATGGCCGCAAATGCGGCGTTTCCGGGCTGGACTGAGCAAAACCGGTGGTGTTGAGGATCAGCTCAACGCCGACCTCGTCCAGCCAGTCCTCGACCACCGTCATGCAGCCCGCTTCCTTCAGGCTGGCGACGGCGATGGGCAACGGGTTCAAGCCTTGCGCCTGCAAACGAGCGCAAAATACATCGATGAACGCGGTATTGGCGGCCTGCAAGTGCGAGCGGTAGAACAGCAGCGCCACGACTGGCTGATCCACCACCCAGTCAGCGAACCATATTTCAGGATCAGCGCTGACGCCCTGCGGATGGTAAACCGCAGTTCGCGGCAAGGCTTTTGGCTCGGACCACGAATAATCCCGATCCAGCATGCGAGTCGCGAGGCAACGGTAAAACTCCAGCGCGTTGTGCATGCCGCCCTGACGCAGAAACTGCCATAACCGGTGGCAATCCTCGGCGGGCGCAGTGCTGCGTTCAGTCAGCTCGGGATCATGACGATCACAGCCTGGCACCATGATCACCTGCACGCCCCGTGCTGCCAGCTCCATCAGGCGTTCGACGCCGTAGCGCCAGTAGCCGATCCCGCCATGCAAGGAAATCAGAATCACCTTGGCGTGGCGCAGCACTTCATCGACATAGAGGTCGACCGAAGCGTGGTTCTGAACCTGCATCGGGTTGGCCAGACGCAAGCTTGGGTAATCTTCCGGCAGTTGCTGCGCGGCTTCGGCGAGCAACGCCAGGCTTGAATCACCACTGCAGAGAATCACCAGCTCGGCGGGGGTTTGTCCGAGGTCGGCAATACTGTCGTCCGGTACAAAACCACCGGGCTGGGTTCTCAACAGGTGCATGGGTCAGTCCGCAAGCGCAGCGCGCAGTTGGGATTCAAGTGCAGCAGCATCGAGCTTCTGACCGATCAGCACCAGATGAGTGGCGCGCTCTTCGTCAGCACTCCAGGCACGGTCGAAGTGTTTGTCGAAACGCGTACCCACGCCCTGAATCAGCAAGCGCATCGGCTTGCCAGCGATGGCAGCGAAACCCTTGACCCGCAGGATGCCATGCTGAACGACCAGTTGGGTCAGCGCGGCAAGCAGCTGTGTTTCTTCGGATTGAGGCAGCTTGATGGAAATAGAGTCGAACGCGTCATGGTCGTGGTCATCATGATCATCGCCTTCGTGGTGATCGTGATGGGTCTTGCGCCCGTCGATGTGCTGCTCGGACTCGGCACCCAGCCCCAGCAGGACGTTGATCGGCAGACGACCGCTGCTGGCTTCGATGACCTTGACCGCAGGCGGCAGCTCTTCGGAGACTTCGGCACGCACTGCGGCCAGACCGGCAGCGTCGATCATGTCGGCCTTGTTGAGGATGACCAGATCGGCGCTGGCCAGTTGATCGGCGAACAATTCATGCAGTGGTGATTCATGATCCAGATTCGGATCGAGCTTGCGCTGTGCATCGACCTGATCAGGGAATGCAGCAAACGTACCTGCGAGTACTGCAGGACTGTCGACGACAGTGATCACCGCGTCGACGGTGCAGGCGTTGCGAATTTCTGGCCACTGAAAGGCTTGCACCAGTGGTTTTGGCAGCGCCAGACCGGAGGTTTCGATGAGGATATGATCCAGATCACCGCGGCGCGCGACGAGTTCGCGCATGACCGGGAAGAACTCTTCCTGGACGGTGCAGCACAGGCAGCCGTTGGCCAGTTCGTAAACGCGGCCAACCGCCTCTTCTTCCGTGCAGCCAATGGTGCATTGCTTGAGGATTTCACCGTCGATGCCCAGTTCGCCAAATTCATTGACGATCACGGCGATGCGCCGACCTTCCGCGTTATCCAGCATGTGGCGCAGCAAGGTGGTTTTGCCCGAACCGAGGAAGCCGGTAACGATGGTGACGGGAAGTTTGGCCAGTGTTTTCATCGGATGCCCTTTGGCAATACGGCGGGCAAGCAGGACGAAAACCCTGTGTGGCCACAGGCGTGTAGCCACAGAGATGCGATTCGCCACCGGATCACCCCGCCCGGTTGTAGTGAGAATTCGTCGGGCTCAAGGCCCGAATCGAGGCAGGTCTCCTGGCTTGCGGCGCCCCTGAAAACCTCCGGGGCAGTCATTGCGCCTTCCCGCCCTTGACGGGCAGTGGCTGTGCAGAGAATGCAATGACCGTGCGATAAATCAGCACCGCTTACAGTTGCGGGGGCAGCCGCGGCATTGACCGCGTTCCCGTCTTAGCTCCATATCGTCCGACCCGCAGATCGGCTGGAGAACCTCGAACCCGCAAGGCTACGCAGTGACTGCGGGCAGGTCAATCGACTGATTGACGTTCCATGCAGACGCATGCTCTCCTACACGCCTTGTTACGGGTGCCCCTCACGGGGTGAAACGGGAAACCGGTGAGTTCAGGCCTCTGGCCTGCACAAGTCCGGCGCTGCCCCCGCAACGGTAAGCGAGCGAAGAATCAGATCCACTGTGCGCATCACGGCATGGGAAGGCGATTCTTGCAGGTTGACGCCATGGTGCGCTCAACCCCTCGCAAGCCCGGAGACCGGCCCGACATGAAACAAATAACGAACCCGCGGTGGGCGGGCGCAGTTGCACTCCCCTGACACTCGTCAGCGGACAGTGCTGCGCATGCCTGCTTGCCGACATCAAGAGGGAAGCGCCATGTCGATCATTACAACCAGCCACTCCGCCAGTACCGCAACCACCCAGACCCAACGCCTGACCGCCGCCATCGGCGCAGCGATTCTCGGCGCCTGTCTGGTGTACTTCGCCGGTTTCTCGCACATCGAAGCGGTCCACAACGCCGCCCATGACACTCGCCACAGCGCCGCCTTTCCTTGCCATTGAGACCTGACGCCATGTTCAAGCGAATCGCTCAAACGGCCGGGTTCACCGGCCTGCTCGCCGCCCTGCTGTTGACCCTGCTGCAAAGCTTCTGGATCACGCCGTTGATCCTGCAAGCCGAAACCTACGAAAACGCGCCTGCCGAGCAGGTCCATGAACACGCTCACGGCGAGACTGCACAGGCGGGCCATGTGCATGACGTCGAAGCCTGGTCGCCGCAAGACGGCTGGCAGCGCATTGTGTCCACCACCGGCGGTAATCTGGTGGTGGCAGTGGGTTTCGCGCTGATGCTGGCGGCGCTGTACACCTTGCGAGCGCCGGGCAGAACCTCCCAAGGCCTGTTCTGGGGGCTGGCCGGTTTTGCCGTGTTTACCCTGGCGCCAACCCTGGGCCTGCCGCCCGAACTACCGGGCACCGCTGCTGCGGACCTCAATCAGCGACAGATCTGGTGGATCGGCACCGCAGCCTCGACGGCTGTCGCTCTCGCGCTGATCGTCTTTGCCCGGAACTGGCTATTGAAAGCCTTGGGCGTGGCGATTCTGGTAGTGCCTCATGTGATTGGCGCACCGCAGCCTGAAATCCACGAAAGCCTGGCACCTGAAGCGCTGGAGTCGCAATTCGTGATCGCTTCACTGCTGACCAACGCGGTGTTCTGGATCGCCATGGGCCTGATCAGCACGTGGCTGTTCCGTCGTAACAACCCTGATCTCGACCCAGCCTGATCTTGAGCAAATTTGACATAAGCTGTCTCGCAGCAAACATTGGACCTGTAGGAGTTCACGAGCACCGCGAGGCAGCGATGGCGTCCTGCCTGATACACCCTCATCGCTGCCTCGCAATGCTCATGAGCTCCTACAGAAAAGCATTTAAATTCAGTGAGTTATATTTTGTTTGATAACAAGCAGCCGATACTGGTGGCAGGCTTGGGTTGCCAACGCGGTTGCTCCGCAGCGGCGCTGCTGGAGCTTATTGAGCACAGCCTTGAAGCGCATGATCTGCGCTTGCAAGACATCAGCGCCCTCGCCTCCATCGATCTGAAAAGCCAGGAGCCCGGGCTGCTGGAACTGGCGATTCAGCGTGATTTGCCGTTGAGTTTCTTCAACGCGGAACAGCTGGCTACTTACGAGTCGCAGCTCAGCCATCGCTCACAGATCGCCTTCGAGCACACGGGGTGTTTCGGCATCGCAGAAAGCTCAGCTCTGGCGCTGGCGAGCCAATCCGGTTCGGCCGAGCTGCTGATACCCCGCCAAAAATCCTCGCAAGCCACTTTTGCTTTGGCCATTGCCCGGCCAATTCGCTGATAATCGCCATTTTTGCCCCTTCACATCTGGAGTCTTCATGACGGTTTTTTTCATCGGCGCAGGCCCCGGCGATCCCGAGCTGATTACGGTCAAGGGGCAACGATTGATCCGCAGTTGCCCGGTGATCATCTATGCGGGCTCGCTGGTGCCTGCTGCCGTTCTGGAAGGTCATCAGGCGGTTCAAGTGAGCAACAGTGCTGAATTGCACCTGGAGCAGATCATCGCCTTGATGAAATCTGCTCATGAACAGGGACAGGACGTCGCGCGGGTGCACTCCGGAGACCCTGGCCTGTATGGCGCTATTGGCGAGCAGATTCGCCACCTGCGTGAGTTGGGCATTCCGTTCGAGATTATTCCCGGCGTTACGGCTACCGCAGCCTGCGCTGCACTGCTGGAGACCGAGCTGACGCTGCCGGATATTTCCCAAACGGTAATCCTGACCCGCTACGCGGACAAGACGTCTATGCCCGAAGGCGAAGCCCTGGCCGACCTGGCCCGTCACAAGGCAACCATGGCGATCCATCTGGGGGTCAACAACCTGCCGAAGATCGTCGCTGAACTGACACCCCATTACGGCGCAGATTGCCCGATTGCGGTGGTTCATCGCGCCAGTTGGCCGGATCAGGATTGGGCGGTTGGCACGCTGGCGGATATTGAAGCCAAAGTGGAAGACAAGGGTTTCCGCCGCACGGCGCTGATTCTGGTGGGCCGAGTGCTGTCCAGCGATACATTCAGCGAGTCATCGCTGTACCGTGCCGGGCATGCTCATTTGTTCAGGAAGTGAGATGACGCAGTAAGCGCGATTTCCCGTGAGAGCTGCTGTGGGACCGGCTTTAGCCGGGAAGAGGTCAGTACATTCAAGTACATCTTATCGTCAGAAATACCGCCTTCCCGGCTAAAGCCGGTCCCACATCATCAATCAGCTTGCGGGCAAACATAGAATCTCCCACAGGGGATAAGCATTCCCCCCATAGTCGCGTGATGCTCAAGTCTTCTGATCAGGCACAAAAAACCCCGAACACGTCGGGGCTTTTGATACTGCGCAGCAAACAGCTTAGTAGTAAGCGTTTTCTTTCTGCGTGTGGTCAGTCACGTCACGTACGCCGTGCAGCTCTGGAATGCGCTCAAGCAAAGTGCGTTCGATGCCTTCCTTCAGCGTTACATCGGCCTGACCGCAACCCTGGCAACCGCCGCCGAATTGCAGAACAGCGATGTGCTGCTCCTGCTCTTCAACCACGTCGATCAACGTAACCTGACCGCCGTGGCTGGCCAAACCGGGGTTGATCTCGGTTTGCAGGTAATAGTTGATGCGCTCGTTGATCGGGCTGTCGGCATTGACCATCGGTACTTTTGCGTTAGGAGCCTTGATCGTCAACTGGCCGCCCATGCGGTCTGTGGCGTAATCCACAACGGCATCGTCCAGAAAGTTTTCGCTGAAACCATCGATCCAGGCGGTGAAGCTCTTCAGACCAATGGCCTTGTCTTCCGGTTTTTCTTCGCCGGGCTTGCAGTAGGCAATGCAGGTTTCAGCGTACTGGGTGCCAGGCTGGGTAATAAACACGCGGATGCCAATGCCCGGGGTGTTCTGCTTTTCCAGCAGATCGGCCAGGTAATCGTGGGCAGCATCGGTAATTGTAATAGCGGTCATGAAAATTCCTCGCAGACGTGCGGGCAGTTTACGCCAATCCCCAGCTTCGCACAAAGTCCTAGTATTTTTGTCAGGAAAGCGCTTGAGAGGTGTTTCTGGCCCGGCGGTCGTCCAGCCAGCCCTTCATGCGACGGTACAAGCCCTTCTCCAGCCACTCGTAACTGATCCATGCACCCAGGGCGATCACAGGCACACAAATGGCAAATACCAGATAAGGGTTGAGGTCGTAATGCTGCGAAGCAAGCCAGCCACCGTACAGCACCAATACGTGGAGCAGATAAACCGAATAGGAGCAATCGCCCAGCACTTTAAGCAGTCTGTTGCCGCGGAATACCGGCTCCATGGCGATGCACGACAGCACAATCAATGCACTTGGCAGGCCCCAATTGAGCAATCGCTGCTGATCTGCGCCCAAGTGATAAATGACCACTAACCCTGTGGCGATACCCAGCAACGGTAGCCATAACCCTTCCTTGATCCAGCCCCGGCGATAGATGATGCCGATGCCAATGCCAAGCAAGAACTCATAAATGATGTCGTTGCCATAAAAACGGCTGATCAACCCGGAACGCGCCAAGACCTCACACACCGCAAACAGCGCTGCAGCCACGATCAATGGCCGATGGCGCTGCTTGAACAGGAAGACTGTGGAGAACAATAGATAGAAGAACATCTCGTAGTTAAGCGTCCAGCCCACGTTCAGCGTGGGGTACAGCCCATAACCACCGGGATTTTCCGCGGGGATGAAAAACAGCGACAGCATGAACGTCTGCCAGTTGATCACCTGATGCGGCAGCAACGGTGCGGCAAACACCAGTAACAGGCCCATGGCTGCGGTGTAGAACCAGTATGCGGGGACAATCCGGATGATGCGGTTGAGCATGAAGCGCCTTGCTGGCATTTCACTGTTCTGAGTAGAGAGGAAGATTACCAGGCCACTGATGACGAAAAAGATATCAACCCCTACCGCACCCTTCGTCACGAAGAAGTCGCCAATCGGGCCGCTGGCGTGGAAATTGAAGAAAATCTGCATAAAGTGATGACATACAACGACCCACGCGGCGAGTGCCCGCAGGGCTTGAACAGAAATCAACATCACAAACCTCATTGCCTCTTTGAACAACAATCCAGGGCTGCAGATACATCAGCATGCACAAGGACACTCACGGGGTCGGACCGTGATAGTTCCTAAAAGGTCATGAAAAAATGAGATTTCCGGTCAGCGGTAGATGGCTGCGGGCCATGTGGAGCATGGTGTGCAGCATTCACTGATGACGTAGGACCGGCTTTAGCCGGGAAGAGGCTCGTACATGCAGTACAGCTCTATCGTTAGAAATACCGCCTTCCCGGCTAAAGCCGGTCCCACGTCGGCTTCCGGGCAAACATAGAATCTTCCACAGGAGAAATGCAATCTCATGCGGGAGCGGCTTGCCCGCGACAAGGGCGACACAAATCTACAGATTCTCGTACCGATTCATGTCCATCACCCCCGCCTCAACAGGTTCCGTCTCCTGAATATAGCGAGTCAGGTCATGGAAATACGTCCAGAACTGCGGGTTGCTGCGCCGCACGCCCCAACGCTCCACAATCTTCTCGAACTCGCTCTTATGCCTCGCCTGCTGCATACGCTCAACAAACTCAGGCACCTCGTTGGCAGGTACGTTGAACATGAAATTCGGATAACTCGCCAGCACGCCCGGATAAATCGTCAACGAGTCCAGCCCGGGCTCATAGCGATGCGATTCACCCAATAAAAACGCCACGTTCGTATGCGCCCGGTTACGCAGCATGCTGTACATCATCCGTTTGCCGTTGCTGTCCTCAATTCGCAACATCGTCGCTTCAGGCAGATAATCGATCACTTTCAAGCCCGCCGCAGGTCGGGACGTCAAATGGCTCAAGGACTGCTCGACCTGAGCGAAACTGTCACTGATACCGGCCCGGGAACAATAAGCCCCCGAGCAACGATTGATCGGATCCGGCGCAGCATTCAACGTGCCGGACCGCTCTATCAGCTTCAGGGCGAAATCGCGCTTCGGATCTTTTTCATCCAGCGGTATGCCACTCGGCGTGTCATCGTCGATGTCTTGATAATCCAGCCACATTTTCAGCTTGCCGCCGTTGCGGTACCAATCGCTCAACAGGTCATCGCGTTTGTCGGCGGGCATCAGCCGCAAAAAGTTAACCTCGGCGCCGTTACGGATCAGGTCGAAATACAGCCGCGTCTGCACCTGATGGGACACGTTGCCGTAAACGTCGAAATTCACCGCCAGTTGATAATACGTGCGCTCCAGCAGCGGGTAGTCGAACAGCCAGAAAGTCTGTGGCACTTCACCAATCAGCCCTTTATTGACCGAAGCACTGTCGAAGTGACGGAAGACTGTCAGCAGCGAGTTATCGTTACCCGCCCACAACGTGGCCCAGCCCGGCGCTGGCATGTGCGCGTAGCTGTCGCGGCGCAGATCTTCGTATTCGTTGCGTTTGTCCCGATAGGCGTGCCACAGACCCAGCACACTGCCGACATCATCGTTCTGCCCCGGCATCGCCAGCAGAGGCGTCGCCAACCCCCGATAGCGGGCATCGACGATATAGCGATCATGGGCCGGATCCTGAAACGTCACCCAGAACTGGTCGCGAATCACGTCCGTTGCGATCTGCCCCCGACACACAGGCCCGCGAATAAAAGTACGGACAAAGTACTCGGCGTTATCCAGCATGAACTGATAGCGCGCGGCGGCAGGAATCGCTTCAAAGGTTTCAAACGGATTGGCACGACGGCCGGGGCCATAGCCCGGCAGCGAATCCACACGCCAGTCGTTGCCATAGAACAGCTGTTTGACCCGCGCCATCTTCTGCGGGCCCAGCGCATAGGTAATGTGCGTCTTGTGGACGATCACACCTTTGACTTGCTCAAGACGGTAATAGAAGTCACTGCCCGGATCATCGTCCGGCCTGCGGGTGGCAATCACATCGATGGGCTGACCACTTGGCGTCCGAGAACGAACCCATTGAAAGAAATGCCCCGGCTCACCGCCTGCAAAATAGATGTGCGCGAGGAACAGGTGCTCGTACAGCCACCGGCCCACCAGCGCCTGAGTGGAGCCGGGTTGATTGAGCAAGGCTTCCCACTCGGCAATCTGCGCCATTTCACTGATTGAGGGGCTTTGCGCCTGGTCATCCACCGGAGCGCCCGCTGCGAACCAGCGTTGCAGGGTCTCGTACTCAGCGTCGGTCAACCCGGCGACGGCCAGCGGCATACCTTCCTTGGGGTGCGCCCGGGCGTAAACATTGAACTCCCCCGGCTGAGCGCAGAGATTTTCACGATTCAGGCCCAGTACGATTTCAGGCGGGACTTTCGCGTTCGGTTCAAGTGGCGCGTTGCGCCCTAGATCAAGCATTCTGCTCATCAGCGCAGCCTGGCTGCCCTGAGCGTCAAGCACCGAGTAGAAACCCTTGCTCTCCCAGGCTTTCGGCCCTTTGGCATCAATGAACAGGCGGGTGGGAGCCTGGGCAACGCTGCGATCGCCCTCATAAACCGGAATCTTGCTGGCACCCCGAGCGACCCCCTCCCCGGCGCCCAGGTTCAACTGGCATGGCGCATCGTTGCAGGCATGGCATGCAACGCACTTCTCGGTAAGGATCGGCTGGATGTCCCGAACATAGGAAATGTTCGGCTGCATAGGCTTGTCGCCCGCCTGGACCTGAAATATGCCGCACATCAACAACACTGTGATGCTTACAGCCAAGCGATACGGCATATCCGGCGTCCAAAGGGTCTTAAAAGATGAAAAAACGCAGCAATTCTACCGAGGATATCGCAGGCCAACATGAGCGATATTCATACCAAAGTCTTATCAACACCAAAACCGTTCGGGTTTGCTATCATTTCGACCTTTCTGTATCGATCTTTTCCAGGTAGCCCTATGTCTGATCGCAGCGCCCGTCTTCATGCTCTCCAGCAAGCTCTTCAGCAGAGGATCCTGATCCTCGACGGCGGCATGGGCACCATGATCCAGAGCTATCGCCTTGAGGAAGAAGACTATCGCGGCAAGCGCTTTGCTGACTGGCCCAGCGACGTCAAGGGCAACAACGACCTGCTGGTGCTCACCCGCCCGGACGTGATCGGCGCTATCGAAAAGGCTTATCTGGACGCCGGTGCCGATATTCTCGAGACCAACACCTTCAACGCCACCCAGGTGTCCCAGGCCGACTACGGCATGGAAGAGATCGTTTACGAGCTGAACGTCGAAGGTGCACGACTGGCGCGTAAAGTCGCCGATGCCAAGACTCTGGAGACTCCGGACAAGCCGCGCTTCGTAGCGGGTGTTCTCGGCCCGACCAGCCGGACCTGTTCGCTGTCCCCGGACGTCAACAATCCTGGCTATCGCAACGTCACCTTCGATGAGCTGGTGGAAAACTACACAGAGGCGACACGCGGCCTGATCGAAGGTGGCGCAGACCTGATCCTGATCGAAACCATTTTCGATACCCTGAACGCCAAGGCCGCGATCTTTGCCGTACAAGGTGTCTTCGAAGAGATCGGCTTCGAATTGCCGATCATGATTTCCGGGACCATCACCGACGCCTCCGGCCGTACCCTGTCCGGGCAGACCACTGAAGCGTTCTGGAACTCGGTAGCCCATGCAAAACCGATCTCGGTGGGCTTGAACTGCGCGCTGGGCGCCAGTGATCTGCGACCTTATCTGCAAGAGCTGTCGAACAAGGCCAGCACCTACGTTTCTGCGCACCCTAACGCGGGCCTGCCCAACGAATTCGGCGAGTACGACGAACTACCGAGCCAGACGGCAAAAATCATTGAGGAATTCGCCCAAAGCGGCTTCCTGAACATCGTCGGCGGTTGCTGCGGTACCACGCCGGGCCACATCAAGGCCATCGCCGAAGCCGTCGCCGGTTATGCGCCGCGACAGATTCCGGACATCCCGAAAGCCTGTCGTCTGTCCGGTCTTGAGCCGTTCACCATTGATCGCAACTCGTTGTTCGTCAACGTCGGCGAGCGGACCAACATCACCGGTTCCGCCCGTTTTGCTCGCCTGATCCGTGAAGATAACTACACCGAAGCCCTGGAAGTCGCCCTGCAGCAGGTCGAAGCCGGCGCTCAGGTGATCGACATCAACATGGACGAAGGCATGCTGGATTCGAAGAAGGCCATGGTGACCTTCCTTAATCTGATCGCCGGTGAACCGGACATCTCCCGGGTGCCGATCATGATCGACTCCTCCAAGTGGGAAGTGATCGAAGCCGGCCTCAAGTGCATCCAGGGCAAAGGCATCGTCAACTCCATCAGCATGAAGGAAGGCGTCGAGCAGTTCATTCACCACGCCAGGCTGTGCAAGCGCTACGGTGCTGCGGTTGTGGTCATGGCGTTCGATGAAGCCGGTCAGGCCGATACCGAAGCGCGCAAGAAAGAAATCTGCAAACGCTCCTACGACATTCTGGTTAATGAAGTCGGCTTTCCGCCGGAAGACATCATCTTCGACCCGAACATCTTCGCCATCGCCACCGGTATCGAAGAGCACAACAACTATGCAGTCGATTTCATCAATGCCTGTGCCTACATCCGCGATGAACTCCCCTATGCACTGACGTCGGGCGGCGTGTCCAACGTGTCGTTCTCTTTCCGGGGCAACAACCCGGTGCGCGAAGCGATTCACTCGGTGTTCTTGCTGCATGCGATCCGCAACGGCTTGAGCATGGGCATCGTCAACGCCGGGCAGCTGGAAATCTACGACCAGATCCCGGCCGAGTTGCGCGACTGTGTCGAAGACGTCGTACTCAACCGCAACGCCGATGGTACCGACGCCCTGCTGGCCATTGCCGACAAGTTCAAGGGCGATGGCAGCGTCAAGGAAGCGGAAACCGAAGAGTGGCGCGGCTGGCCGGTGAACAAGCGTCTGGAACATGCGCTGGTCAAAGGCATCACGACCCACATCGTTGAAGACACCGAAGAGTCCCGTCAGTCCTTTGCTCGCCCGATCGAAGTGATCGAAGGCCCGTTGATGTCCGGCATGAACATCGTCGGTGACTTGTTCGGCTCGGGGAAAATGTTCCTCCCGCAGGTGGTCAAGTCCGCCCGTGTGATGAAGCAGGCAGTAGCTCACTTGATCCCGTTCATCGAGCTGGAGAAAGGCGACAAGCCGGAAGCCAAAGGCAAGATCCTCATGGCTACGGTCAAGGGCGACGTACACGACATCGGCAAGAACATCGTGGGCGTGGTACTGGGCTGTAACGGCTACGACATCGTCGACCTGGGCGTGATGGTCCCCGCTGAGAAGATCCTGCAAGTTGCCAGGGAACAGAAGTGCGACATCATCGGCCTGTCTGGCCTGATTACTCCGTCGCTGGATGAAATGGTCCATGTTGCCCGGGAAATGCAGCGTCAGGACTTCCACCTGCCCCTGATGATCGGCGGTGCGACCACCTCCAAAGCCCACACGGCGGTGAAGATCGAACCCAAGTACAGCAACGATGCCGTGATCTACGTGACGGACGCCTCTCGTGCTGTTGGCGTGGCGACGCAACTGCTGTCCAAGGAGCTGAAACCGGCCTTCATCGAGAAGACCCGCCTCGAATACATCGAAGTGCGTGAGCGCACTTCGGCTCGAAGCGCTCGCACCGAGCGCCTGAGCTATGGCGCTGCCGTCGCCAAGAAGCCGCAATTTGACTGGGCGGCCTACAATCCGGTGAAGCCGACGTTTACCGGTGCCAAGGTGCTGGAAAATATCGATCTGGACGTATTGGCCGAATACATCGACTGGACGCCATTCTTCATCTCTTGGGATCTGGCAGGCAAATACCCACGCATCCTCACTGATGAAGTGGTCGGTGAAGCAGCCACGTCATTGTTCGCCGATGCCCAGCAAATGCTGCGTAAGCTGATCGACGAAAAATTGATCAGCGCCCGCGCGGTATTCGGCTTCTGGCCGGCCAATCAGGTGAATGACGACGATCTGGAAGTCTACGGCGACGACGGCCAGCCCTTGGCGAAACTGCATCACCTGCGCCAACAGATCATCAAGACCGACGGCAAGCCGAACTTCTCGCTGGCCGACTTCGTTGCGCCTAAAGACAGCGGGATCACTGACTACGTGGGCGGCTTCATCACCACCGCGGGTATTGGCGCTGAAGAAGTGTCCAAGGCTTATCAGGATGCAGGCGATGACTACAACGCAATCATGGTCAAAGCCCTTGCCGATCGCCTCGCCGAAGCCTGTGCCGAGTGGCTGCACCAACAAGTGCGTAAAGAGCACTGGGGTTATGCCAAGGACGAGCAACTGGACAACGATGCGCTGATCAAAGAGCAATACGCGGGCATCCGCCCTGCTCCCGGTTATCCCGCCTGCCCGGATCACACCGAAAAAGGCACCTTGTTCGAACTGCTGGACCCGATGCCGGACGGCAAGCCGGGCAAAAGCGGCGTATTCCTCACCGAACACTACGCCATGTTCCCTGCAGCAGCGGTCAGCGGCTGGTACTTCGCCCACCCGCAGGCGCAGTACTTTGCCGTGGGCAAGGTCGACAAGGATCAGGTGGAAAGCTACACCGCGCGCAAAGGTCAGGATCTGAGCGTAACCGAGCGCTGGCTGGCGCCGAATCTGGGGTATGAGGAGTAAGCAGTAATCCTGGGGGATTGAACTGATAATGCGGTCCAAATGTGGGAGCGGTGCTTGCCCGCGATGAGGCTGGACGCGATCTAAAGTGAACCGCGTCCGGCCTTATCGCGGGCAAGCACCGCTCCCACAGTTAGACCGCGCTCTAACTCATAGACAGCTCAGCCCCGCAGCATTTCCTTTGGCACGTACTTGCCAATCTCGAACTTGCCAATCGCCGCCCGGTGTACTTCATCCGGGCCGTCTGCCAGGCGCAGCGTGCGCTGCATGGCGTACATATAGGCCAGCGGAAAGTCGTTGGATACCCCTGCACCGCCATGAATCTGGATTGCCCGGTCAATCACCCTCAACGCCACGTTCGGCGCCACCACCTTGATCTGGGCGATTTCACTTTTCGCGACCTTGTTACCCACCGTGTCCATCATGTAGGCCGCCTTCAATGTGAGCAGGCGTGCCATATCGATCTCCATTCGCGAGTCGGCAATCTTGTCGACGTTGCCGCCCAACCGCGCCAATGGCCGCCCAAAAGCCTCGCGGCTGATCGCTCGTCTGCACATCAATTCCAGGGCGCGTTCAGCCATACCTATCGAGCGCATGCAATGGTGAATGCGCCCCGGTCCTAGCCGCCCCTGGGCAATCTCAAAGCCGCGCGCCTCGCCCAGCAATACATTCTCATAGGGCACCCGAACATTCTCGAAGACGACTTCAGCGTGCCCATGAGGCGCATCGTCGTAACCGAATACGGGTAACGGACGGACAATTTTCACGCCGGGGGTGTCGGTCGGCACCAGGATCATCGAATGCTGTTGATGGCGCGGCCCATCGGGATTGCTCAGGCCCATGAAGATCAGAATCTTGCAGCGCGGATCGCAGGCACCCGACGTCCACCATTTGCGTCCGTTGATGATCCACTCATCACCCTGGCGCTCGGCACGGGCGGCCATATTGGTGGCATCCGACGAGGCCACATCAGGCTCGGTCATGGCGAACGCCGAGCGAATCTCCCCGCGCAGCAAGGGTTCGAGCCACTGTTTTTTCTGAGATTCACTGGCATAGCGCACCAGGACCTCCATGTTGCCGGTATCAGGCGCCGAGCAATTGAAAGGCTCCGGCCCCAACAACGAACGCCCCATGATCTCCGCCAACGGCGCATATTCCAGATTGGTCAGACCCGCCCCCAGTTCAGACTCAGGCAAGAACAGGTTCCACAAGCCCTCGGCTTTGGCTCTGGTCTTGAGCTCCTCCATGATTGCCGTAGGCTGCCAGCGGTCGCCCTCAGCCACTTGCTGCTCGAATATCGGCTCAGCGGGATAGACATGGTCATCCATGAACGCTGTGACGCGCTCGCGCAATTCCTGAACCTTCGGGGAGTAAGCAAAATCCATGGGCAACTACCTTGTGACTGAGGTTGTAAGGGCATGTGACGATGCTAGGCCTACTCCTAACATTTATCTAACCTATTCTCGGCGTGTATAAACATTCATAACCGATATATGATCGGGCCACGCTCCGCCACGGAAGCGACACAACAAGAACAGCACAAGAGGCGCACGGAATGAACCTGAGCAAGGTCGATCTCAACCTTTTCATTGTCTTTGACGCGATCTACACGGAAGCCAACCTGACCCGCGCCGGACAAATCGTCGGCATCACCCAGCCCGCAGTATCCAATGCGCTGGCCCGCCTTCGGGAAACCTTCAACGATCCGCTGTTCGTTCGCACTGCCCAGGGCATGGTGCCCACGCCGATGGCCCAGAACATCATCGGTCCGGTGCGCAACGCGCTGTCGCTGTTGAGAGTCTCTGTGCAGGAAAGCCGGATTTTCACACCGTTACAGGCCGTAAAAAACTACCGGATCAGCATGACTGACCTGACTGAAGCGGTGATCCTGCCCGCCCTGTTTCAGCGTCTGCGTCGCCAGGCACCGCAAGTGACCATCGAGAGCTTTCTGTCGAAACGTCGGGAGATGACCAAGGAGCTGGCTGCCGGACGCCTGGATTTCGCCGTGGATGCGCCGCTCAACACTGACCCGCAGGTGCGCCACGTCAAGTTGATGGCTGACAAATACGTCTGCGCCATGCGCCAGGGCCATCCCTTGGCGGGCAAGGAAACCTTCAAGCTGGATGACTACCTGTCGGCATCGCACATTCACATTTCCAGCCGTCGCAGTGGGCTGGGTTACGTGGACCTGGCGTTGGGGAAAATGGGCATCCAGCGCAAAGTTGCCCTGCGCTCACAACACTACCTGATGGCATCACAGGTGCTGCAACAGACCGATATGGTCATGACCGTGCCGGAACGTTTCGCCAAACGCCATGAACTGCGTTATTTCCCGCTACCCGTGAATGACGTTCCAGCGGTGGAAACTCACCTGTACTGGCATGAAAGCACCGATCAGGATCCCGCGAATCGCTGGATGCGCGAGCAGATTATTGAGCTGTGTCAGCAGGTCACGGCACATGAGAACAAGCTAGAGATGGCTTGAACATCAGAATGTAATCATTTGTTGTTTAAAAATTTTTTAATCATAGAAGCCGATCTCCTGTGGGAGCGGTGCTTGCCCGCGATGCATGAGACGCGGTTGCAAGGCACACCGCGTCATCGTTTATCGCGGGCAAGCACCGCTCCCACAGAAATGCATTCCAAGATCCTTGATCTGTGTAGGCCCTGCAGTATTTCCTGCTTGACGTAAACGTAAAGGGAACCTTAGGTTAAGCCTCTGTTTCCCCGCCGAGCGCGTACATGACCAGCCAGACCTACAGCATCTCTGATCTCGCCCGTGAGCTGGATATCACCACCCGGGCGATCCGTTTCTATGAAGAACAAGGCATGCTTGCCCCTGAAAGACGTGGGCTGGAGCGTATCTACTCGGCCAGAGACAAGGTCACGCTCAAGCTCATTCTGCGTGGCAAGCGCATCGGTTTTTCCCTGGCTGAATGCCGCGAATTGATCGAGCTTTACGACCCTGCCGGCGGCAATCACAAACAACTGGAGACCATGCTCGGCAAAATCGGCGAACGCCGTATTCAGCTGGAACAACAACTCCTGGATATCCAGCACATGCAGCTGGAGCTGGACACCGCTGAAGAGCGCTGCAAGTTGGCGCTCAGTAAAACTATAAAAATCAAGTAACTGCAGAATTATTCTCGAATGAATCGAGAAGGAGCCAGTCATGCCACTACCTGAAAAAGTCCGCATGGTAGAAGTGGGTCCTCGCGACGGATTGCAGAACGAATCGCGGCCTGTCAGCGTTGCGGACAAAACCAGACTGGTGGATGAGCTGTCGGCAACCGGCCTGAGCTACATCGAAGTCGGGAGCTTTGTGTCACCCAAGTGGGTGCCGCAGATGGCAGGCTCGGCAGAGGTCTTCGCCGGTATACAGCGCAATGAAAAGGTGACTTACGCCGCACTGACTCCCAACTTTCGCGGCTTTGAAGATGCCCTCGCCGCTGGAGTCAGAGAAGTTGCCGTTTTCGCCTCTGCGTCCGACACCTTCTCGCAACGCAACATCAACTGTTCGATCAGTGAGAGCCTGGAACGCTTCGCTCCAATCCTGGAGGCCGCACGCTTGCACGGTATGCGGGTGCGCGGTTATGTCTCCTGCGTATTGGGCTGTCCGTATGAAGGCCGAATCGCGCCAGCACAAGTCGCAGCCGTCGCCAACGAGCTGCTTGGCATGGGCTGCTACGAAATATCCCTTGGCGATACCATTGGTGTTGGAACCCCCGATAAAACCCGTGAGTTATTCAATGTCGTTGCAGGGCGCATCGCCCGGGGCAAACTCGCCGGGCATTTCCACGACACCTATGGCCAGGCCTTGGCCAATATCTACGCCAGCTTGCTGGAAGGCATCCACGTCTTCGACTGCTCCGTCGCCGGGCTGGGTGGCTGCCCCTACGCAAAAGGTGCCAGCGGCAACGTCGCCAGCGAAGATGTGCTTTACCTGCTTGACGGGCTGGGGATCGAAACCGGAGTTGATCTGGATCGGCTGATCAACGCTGGCCAAGGCATCTGCGATGTCCTTGGCAAGGTCAATGGCTCGAAGGTAGCCAAGGCACGTCTGTCGGCCTGAGGTGCGACATGTTGCCGCAGAGTGTTACCCTGCCCGCATCAAGCAGGAAAAAGCGGGTAACACGGAAACAGCTAGCGGCATGATTGATCGAGTCTCAGACTGACGATTTCCATCAAGCCCCTGTTTTTAAAAGGATTTAAATAAACTGGCACGCCTCCTGCTATATGTTCGGTACAACAAAAATAAAAACGTGCAGTAACCCAATAAAAACAAGACGTATCGGCTCTGACATAACAAGAACAACACGGACAGAGGCGCAGCTAACAGATTTTTTTGGAGTGGATAGCTTTTCTGAGGACCTTGCAAAAGACCCTCGCAACCGGACAGAGAACAACAAAACTACCCTGAGGTAGCTCCAGACCTGGTTGGATCAACAAGATAAAAGCCGCATCAGCGCTCAAAAAAATACGTTTGCTCTTGATCCCCAATGGGATCGCTTAAAAACAGCGACAAGGGTACGGCCACCAAAAACAACAACAGGCCGCCCAACAACAAAAAAGAGCATCGAAAAAACCTTGAAGGGGAGCCCAGGCTCCCCTTCGTGCTTTCTGGGGTTTGATGAGGCCGTGAGGCCGGGCATCGAACCGCATCAACAGAAACCGACATGCTTTTGATCTGCTTTTGATCCGGAATTCGATATTGCTGTGTGGGGCAAGAGCGTTTTGCTTTCTTTGCGCTCCATCAAAAGTGAGGCGCTGTAAAAGCGCAACCAATATCAGCAGTGACCGCAGAAACGGATATGTACGCAACAAGTCATAGGCACGTATGCACTGGCCTCTTCGCGAATGAATTCTTACAGGGCAATCGCACATCGATAATGGGTCTACGGCTCAGTGGATCCTAATCCCCCACCCGCAGCCGCTTCAGCACCTCGATCACTTCATTCGCCGCATTGGACAACAACGACCCTGGTCGGGCAATCACGCTGATACTGCGCTCAACCTGCACCGGCAAACGAACGCACTCGAACAGACGGCCCTCGTCCGGAACCAGGCGGCTGGGCAGAATCGTCATACACTGCCCCTTCCCGACCAGATCCAGCAACGTCGCCACACAACTCAACTCCCCGCGGTGACTGAGGCGCACCTGAGCGGCAGCCAACTGACCATGCAACCGCTCCACACCCGCATGGCGCCACGACACATACCTTACGCCCTCACATAGCTCGTGAAACGGCCGCGGCGTCAGCAAACGGCTTCGGGCAGCGACCAACACATAAGCGTCCGACCAGTGCACATGCTCAACATGATGCTCATCAAGCGTCGTCGTGGGCAGGATCAGAATATCCGCCAGCTCCCGTCGCAACACATCCAGGGTTGGATGCTGCTCACTGCCATGCACCACATTCAAATGCACCCCGGGGTGCAGCCGGGTCATCGCCTCGACGCACGCCGCCAGAGACGTCTCGTCCATGTGGTTACAGTAATGAACCGTGACACTGCCGCTGAGCTCACTTTTTTTAGATGCTCAAGGGTCGCCAGCAGACTGTCCAGCGTACGGCTGATGACCTGCCCCTCCGGCGTCAGGGTGCAACCTGCGCGACTGCGAATGAACAGCCGCTTGTTGAAATAGTCCTCCACTTCCTTGATGGCATAACTGATGTTCGATTGACTGCAACCCAGAATCGCAGCGGCTTCCGAAAACGAGCCATGGGAAGCAACGGTCTGGACGATTTTGAAGAAGTGGGTATTCATTTTTCTTGCACTCTGTAAGCGTTGAAGGCTCTGGACTGCGCGTTGAGGAGATAGTGGCGTGCAACAAACCTGCTATGCCAGCTTGTTGCGGAAAAAGGCGGGGATAGAAAATGCAGGAACTGCCCCGGTGTACATGGCACCGCGCTGTTTTGCGTCAAATGGTGAATCTGTAGGAGTGCACGAGCACCGCGAGGCCGCGATAGCGGTGTGTCAGACAGGACGCCATCGCTGCCTCGCGGTGCTCGTGAGCTCCTACAGAAAGATCTTCCAGATCAAGTATTTATGCTTTTTTTATAACCAAAATCTCAGCAAGCATCTGGCCAGACCGGTCGACACCGTCAGATCAATCGTTCTCGGTCCAATCGAAATCCAGTTGCAATGCAGTACGCTCGGCCAGTTCTCGACTGTGCAGGCGCTCCACAAGGTGCAGGCTCATGTCGATCCCCGCAGAGATCCCCGCCGACGTCACGAAAGCACCCTCGTCCACCCAACGCAATGTGCTCAGCACATCGACCGACGGGAACATCTCTTTAAGGTCATCAATGTCTTCCCAGTGCGTGGTGACTTGCTTACCGGCCAGCTTGCCGGTCTTGACCAGCAAAAAGGCTCCAGTGCAGACTGCCGCCACCACGCGCTCCGGTACTGACTGCTCGCTGATCCAGCGGATCACGTCAGGCTTTTCCAGCTCGGCATTGACCACACCGCCCGGCACGATCAGACAATCTATCGCAGGGTGGTCATTGATCGAGAAATCCGGATCGACTTTCAACCCGGCACGGGCGCGGATCGGGTCGGTGGTACGACCAATGGTGAATACGTTGAACAACGCCCGGTCATCGCGGCTTTTACGCAAGTGCATGCGCGTCGCGGTAGTGAAGACTTCGTAAGGACCTGCGAAGTCGAGAACTTCAACGTCGTCGTAGACGTAGATACCGATGTTGATAGACACGAACGTACTCCTGGATCGCACCGGCGACCGCTGGCAAATGGTAAGGCAACCGCCTGATTTCAGGGCTTCAGGTTAACCAGTACATTTGCACCGCACTACTGGCGGAAATGCCAATATCCGGTAACATCGTGCCATGAAAAATCATCTTGTCGTCGCCCTCATCTACAACCAGCTGTGCACCTTTGAATTCGGCTGCACGGTTGAAGTATTCGCCCTTAAAAGACCCGAGCTGGGTGTCACCTGGTATGAGTTCGCTACGTTCCCGGTGGACGAAGGCCAGATTACGGCGGCAGGCGGTATTACCATCGTGCCGACGCCGGGCGAAGTGTTGCTGGAGAACGCCGATACCATCATTGTGCCTGGCTGGCGCGGAGTCGAATCAGAGGTCCCTCCCAAGCTGATTGCCCAGTTACAGGCCGCCCACGCCCGTGGCGCACGTATCTGCTCGATCTGTACCGGTGCATTTGTCCTGGCTGCGGCGGGATTGCTCGAAGGCAAGCGCGTCACGACGCATTGGCGCTACACCGATTTGCTGGCCAGCATGTACCCGGAACTGACCATCCAGCCCAACGAGCTGTATGTCGATCAGGGCCAGATTGTGACTGCTGCGGGTTCTGCGGCGGGCCTGGACATGATGTTGCATCTGGTGCGTAACGATCACGGCGCAAAAGTGGCGAACATGGTCGCGCAACGCATGGTCATCCCGCCCCATCGTGAAGGCGGTCAGTCGCAATATGCCTCGCGCCAGCTGGTGTCTGCCAATGAAGGACCGATCTCGAAGTTGATGGACTGGATCCGCAGCGACCTGCAACGCCAGCACAGCATCAAGGACATGGCGGACCACGCGGCCGTCAGCACTCGCACGCTGCACCGCAGTTTCATGGAAAGCACCGGCCTGACCCCCAACGACTGGCTGCTGGGTGAACGCATTGCCTACGCGAAGGAATTGCTCGAGTCCTCGAACATGCGCCTGACTGAAGTCGTCGATGTCGCAGGGTTCGGCTCCGAGGAGTCGTTCCGTCGCCACTTCCGCAACATCGTCGGCGTCAGCCCCAGCAGCTACCGCAAGCAGTTCACCAGGGCTTGATGGCTAACGGCGAATAAATCGCTTCGATCAGGGCCTCTGGAAACTCCCCCCAGGCCCCCGCCACCGCTGTGTTGGTCATCGCCACCAGACTGATTTCGGCTTGCGGATCCACCCAATAATGGCAGCCGTAAATCCCGCACCACGACCAGCTTCCGGGTCCTTGTGATTGCCGGGCCTGAAGCGGATCGGTCAGCAGCATGGGGCCTAGGCCAAATTTCCAGCCCGCCCCCCTTCCCTTGATCTGCACCTCGCCAATCGCATTGCTTAACAGGCTGGACGTGGCAGCCTCGGTCAATAACGGCGCACCGCCGAGCCGCAAGCACTCCAGCAAACGTAGATAGTCATCGGCGCTGCCGATCATCCCGGCCCCGGCCGATGACCAGGCATGCGGATCACTGCTGCGACAGGCCGAAACGCTGACCCTGCCAGTGTCCAGATGCAGCTCATCAGCGCAGTTGATTAACACCGGCAAATGGGCGTCATCCTTGTAGGCACATGCCAAGGACTGCGGATCACCCTCGTGAAACCCGGTAGCGCCCATTCCCAGCGGCTCGGTGACCCAATGCCTGATGGCCTCAGGCAATGTCATGCCAGTCACACGTTCAACAACCACGCCCAGTACATCTGTGGCGAGTGAATACCGCCACGCGCTGCCCGGTTTGAACAGCAACGGGACGCTCGCCAGCCGCCGCAGGTTTTCAGCCTGATCGAAAGCGACGAGATCCAGCCCGTCGCTGACGCCAATCTGCTCATAGGCGTTACCGGGGGGCAATTCAAAACCATAAGCCAGCCCCGACGTATGAGACAGCAGATGGCGCAGCGTGATAATCGGCATTGAGCCGTCCGCCAGTTTCGGCGTGAAATCCGGCAGCCAGCGGGTCAGCGCATCATCGATATGTAGCACGCCATGTTCCTGCAAACGCAGAATGCAGACCGAAGTAATCAGCTTGGTCAGGGACGCCAGCCTGAAACGTTGATGCCGGGTGATGGGCCTCTGCGCCTCGCGATCCGCCCAACCCCGGGCACAGGCGTAACGAAGTTCACCCGCCTGAGCCAGCAGCACCACGCCACCGACAATCCGGCCTTGATCAACAACGCCACGCCAGACTTCGTCGATGCGCTTGATGGTTGCCGCGTCGACAATCACCGGCCTCGCACCGCATTGCAGAATATCTGCGCGTACATCTCAGCCGAATGGCGGATCGGATTGGTGTGCGAGCAGCCATCGGCAAACGCCATCTGCCCCACCAGCTCGGCATCGTGTTCGTCGATACCCAATGCACCAAGCGTATGGGGAATACCGATGTGCTCACGCAGCGTCAGCAACCACTCCATCACCCCGTTGAACCCAGGCCGGGTCAAACCCAGCGCCACGGCCAATGCATCCATCTGCGGCCCCAACGCCGATTGATTGGCCTGCAACACGTAGGGCAGCAGGATCGCGTTGAGCAACCCATGGTGATGGTCATACAGAGCGCCCAGCGTCTGAGCAATCGCATGCACGCCACCCAGGCCGCGCTGAAAGGCCGCTGCGCCCAGGCTGGAAGCCACGAGCATTTCCTGCCGGGCCTGCAGGTCGCTGCCATCGGCAACCGCTCGAGGCAGGAACTGTTTGATCATCTGCATGCCCTTCACCGCAACGGCTTCTGCCATGGGGTGATACTTCGGCGAGCAGTACGCTTCCATGCAGTGGGTCAAGGCATCGACGCCGGTTGCCGCGGTGAGGTCGGCGGGCAAACCCAGTGTCAGGTTGGCATCCAGAATCGCCACCCGCGGCATCATCCGGATATGCAGAATCGTGCGTTTGACCCGTGCCTGTTCGTCAGTGATCACTGAGGCCCGACCGACTTCCGAGCCAGTCCCGGCCGTGGTGGGCAACGCGATAATCGGGGCAATGCCGTCAGGATCAGCGCGCTTATGGTTTTCACCGATGTCTTCAAAGTCCCACAACGGCCGAGTCTGACCGGACATCAACGCGATGGCTTTGGCGGCATCCAGCGCGGAGCCGCCACCAAAGGCGATCACTCCATCATGGGCGCCCGCTTTGTAGGCTTGCAGACCCTCGGCAACGTTGGTCCCGGTCGGGTTGCCTTTGACCTGATCGAACAGACCGCAGAGCCCAAGCGCTCTACGGCAGTCCGCCAGTGCACGCTGAATCATGTCAGTACCGCCGAGGAATCGGTCAGTCACCAACAGTGGCCGACGGATACCGCTGGCTTCGCACGCCTGGGCCAATTCCCGAACGCGCCCCGGCCCCACCCGGATCGACGTCGGGTAGTGCCAATCATTGCTTTGCATGGTGTTCATCCTTGTTCAAATCAATAAGAGTCGCCCCGTGCCCCTGACACCGCACTATCGCGCAGCAAACACAGTTCCGTGTGGGAGCGGTGCTTGCCCGCGATAAGGGCGACGCGGTCTGAAGGGTAAATCGCGGTGCTCTTATCGCGGGCAAGCACCGCTCCCACAAAAATCGCACCTATTCAGTGATTCATGATTTGTTTGATAGGGGGTTGCGCAGGTTGCGGATCAGATAGGCCACAACCCGATCAGCAAGCGCAGGCCAAACGCGACCATGAACACTCCGGTGATGATGTCGATGGCCTTTTTCATGCGCTGATAACGCGCCTGCACGGCGGGAATGGAAAACAGCGTGGCAAGCAGCACGAACCAGGAGATGGCCAGCACGGCAATGATCAATACTCCGGCCGTACGCACCCACATTGGCAAGCCTGGTGTCGAAACAGTGGTGAACACGCTGGTGTAGAACGCCAACGCCTTGGGATTGGTCATGTTGGTCAGCAAACCGAACCGATACGCCCGGCCGAGACTGCCAATACCCAGCTCGCCGATGTTGCGCGGCTTGGGTTGCGCCCCGGCATTGCGCAGGCTTTTGCTGCCCAGCCAGATCAGGTACGCGCCCCCCAGCACCTGCAACGCGGGTTGCGCCCAAGGCAACTGCTGGAACATCAGACCCAACCCCGTGCACGCCAGCAATGCCCAGATGATGCTGCCCGAGGCGACGCCGAGTCCGGCGCAAATCCCCTGCTGCCGGGACTGGCTGATGGACAGTTGGGTAATGACCAGAAAATTCGGCCCGGGACTGATGATCAATACGATAAAAGCGCCGGCAAGCGCGGTCAGCAACGTAATCTCGACCATGGAGATAATCCTTCTTCAGTAATTGGATAAAAGTGAATGGGTAGAGTTAATCAACCGCCAGGCTCTCGACCTCGGCATGCAGCGCAGCGAAGCAGGCCAGCACCGCGGTCCGCGCCTGCAACGGTGCTTTACAGGCAGGGTCCGGCGTTGGCACGTAATGGTTGTAAAAGCTGCTGCCTTCGACGCCGGGCCCCAGTACCCAAAGGCGTTCGTGGGTAGAACCGTCGCGACGTAGCGCCCGGCTTTGGGCATCAACCGCGATGCCGTCAGCCGGGTATGGATGCGCCGCCCTGATCAGCCCCTGCGTCAGCATGTCGTTGATCAAAGGCAAATGGCTCTGGCTCAGGCCGCTGTGGGCGTTACGGGCATTGATCAGGCTGTCGACTTCAATCGCGTGGATGCCACCAGGCGCTAAAGGCCTGACCACGCCTGAATCCATCAGCGCCAACAAATCTTCGTAACGTTCTTTCTGCGGCCCGCCGACCAGTCGATTACCAAGGCCCGCCCATGCGCCGTAGAATTCAAGGGTCGAGCGATCATTGAGGCCATCGTGATCGGCGACCAATCGCAACAGGTCCCGGCAGTCACGCCAGACCTCTAGCGCTTGCGTGAGTGGACTGGCATCGACACCCAGACAACTGCGCGCCAGATCGCGGGCAATCCATTGCCGAAACCATTGGGGGTAGTGCTGCGGATCGCCCTGCCAGCCCTGAATACCCAGATAGTCCTGCGGCTCGAACGGGCCAAACTCCTCGGCCAATGATGCAAAAACATCCCGTACCGCTTGTTCAGTCCTCGCGTTTTGCAGCGAGTGGCTAACGAACTGCAGGCGGCCCGGCTGGTGCAGACGCGCTTGCGCCAGGTAGAAAACACTGCGCATCTCGTCTTCGATCAGCGGCAAAACCTGCTGAGCGAAATCCAGTCGCCCATCCGGGCTGTTTTTGCGCAGTCCGACGATGGCCTGCGCCGTAAAGAACAACCGCTGAGTCACTACGGCGGACGGCGCCCCCTGCGGCCGGCAATGAAACGGCAGGCCCGAACGGGAAAACAGATATATCTGCGGCTCCCGCCCCGAAGGCACGTAACGCCAGCTGCCCTGGCTGTCATCGCGGACAAAGCGGCCACCCCGGCCTTCAGTCAGGTGGGCGATCTGATCCATGGCGCTCAGACCAAGTCCTTCGATCGCTACGCGTTTACCTTCGCAATCTGCCTTTGGTTGCGGCGTGTGTCCGGTGGTCAGAAACACTGCGTCAGCCTCAACGTCCAGCCCGTCAGCGGTGTGCAGTTGAAAGCCTTGATTACTAGATTTCGGTCGACAGCCAGTAATCAGGTTCCGACGATGGTTGACCTGCACATGTGGCGGGCAAAGCGTCAGCAGATGTCGATAGCAATCCTGTAGGTAACGGCCGAGCAGCTTACGTGGCACGAAGTCAGCAAACTCGATGGGCCGCCCTGATTCGCTGACACTTGAATGACCGCGCTCATCCAGGCTTAGCCCCTCGGCGGTGCACCATTGCAGGAAGGTCAGGCCCGGCGCTTCATCAGGCTCCCAGGCCGGGTACGCCGATGAAAAGCCGGACAACTGGCCCGCCATGGTGTTGAGCATCAAGTAGTCAGGCTGCTCCGGCAGATGCAGACCACTGCCGGGCAGTTGTGGGTCGAACAGGTCGATCACCAGCGGCCTGTGCGGATCCCGCCGGGCCTCGCCGATCAGTTGTTCCAGCACACTGAGGCCGCGAGAGCCCATACCGATGATGACAATCCGTTGGGCGTCGAAAAACGTTGGCATAGGCATCACCAGCGCTTCGATTCAAAGAAAAACTCCGGCACCGGCAACGCCGCGCCCTGTTCCACTGCGCGGTCATAGACCCGCTTGCCCACCGCCAGATCGAGTACTCCCAGGCCGAACGGCGAGAAAATCGTCGGCCGGTCCGGGCTGACTTCCACCTCGCCCAGCATCAGTTGCGCCAGGGTGCCCGTGATGAACGAACGATGCTGATAGTGCTGTACGGCCAGATCCGGCGAAGTCTGGGCTTTGAGGCAATGCTCGACGTCGTCCAGGATGTTATTGGCCTGCGCAATGATCTCCGGCCCCAAGTCCCGCAGCGAAATATTCAGCAGGATCTGCTCAGGCCCAAAGCGCTGTTCAATAACGTAAGGGCTGGGTGCCGTGGTGGCGAACACCACGACATCGGCCTGCAATGCCCTATCGAGGTCAACTGCCTGACACACCAGTTGGTGTCGCACGGTGGCGTGACCGACGAGTGCGGCGGCTGAATCGCTGTGCAGATCGAATACTTCCAGCGCTTCGATCTGCCAGCCGTCGCTGACGAACATATCGAGGATGGTCCGGGCAATGAACCCGGCACCCACCACTGACAAACGTCCGATCCTGCGTTGCTGCCGGTTCAGCCAGCGCACCGCCAGCACCGCTGAAGCTGCCGTACGCATGGCGCTGATCCGCGATGCTTCCAGGCAGGCGTAGGCATAACCGCTACGCGCATCATTGAGGATCAATACCGCTGAAGCGCGTTGCAGGCCGGACTCGATGTTGCCGGGGAAACTGGAGATCCACTTGATGCCACTGACCGGTTGCTCTCCGGACAGGCTGGCAGGCAGCGCAATAATGCGATTGGCCGGAGCCTGCGGGAAGCGCAGGAAGTAACTGTCTGGGTTGATGCTGCGCCCGGCATGATGTTCCAGATAGGCCTGCTGAACATCATCGATGCAGGCCACTGGATCCTCGGCGAGGATTCGCGCGACAGTCTTGCCATCGACCACATGAAAAGCAGACTGCTTGAGGCGAGCACTGTACAAGTCAGTGGTCCGCGATGACTCGACAGGCATATCATCCAGGGTCATCTGCAACACATGACGGCCAAACCGCTGCTCGACCCAGTGATCGTCGTAAAGGGTGTCGAGATAGCGTTCGCCCCAATCCGGCGAGAGCGCGACGACCACCGAACCCGGTTCAATGCGATCGCGCCAGGCATGCACCGCGGCGATGACCGTCGCGGTGGAACCTCCTACTAGCAGACCTTTGTTGCGTGCCAGCAAACGGCACATGGCAATGGTCCGCTCCTCCGGGACCATTTCCAGATAATGAATGCCCTCGGCATTGAAGATCGGCGGCCGCTGACTGGTGCCCAGCCCCGGAATGAAACGCTTGCCGGGCGGCGTATCAAAAGTCACCGAGCCCACACTGTCCACCGCCACAATCGTCGTCGCGGGATGGTGACGGCGGAAATACTGTACGCAGCCCATCAGCGTGCCAGTAGTGCCCGCGCCGACAAACAGGTAATCCACATGGCCGAAGTGCCGACCGATGGACTGCGCGGTGGTTCGGGCATGGGCGCGGGGGTTGGCAGCGTTTTCGTATTGGTTGAGCCACACGTATCGCGGATCGGCAGCGACTTTCTCGCGGATCAGCGCAATGCGCGTGCCGAGATAGCCACCATTGGCGTCCAGCTCATTGACCTGAATGACCTCGGCGCCATAGGTCTGCATCAGGCGGATGTTGTGATTGGAGCTGTTGGGATCAACCACGCAAGTGAACCTGATGCCGCGCTCGGCACAGATCATCGCCAGCGCCACACCCAGATTGCCCGACGAGGATTCGATCAGCACGGTGTCCGCGTTGATCTGGCCCCGACTCTGCAAATCATCGACCAGGCCAACCGCCGTTTTGAGCTTGATCGAGCCAGCAGGATTCAGCGACTCCAGCTTTAGAAAGAACTCAGGCCCGATTCCCGCTACTTTGAGAAAGGTCTGGTCGTGAACGATTTCGGAAATGTTGTTGTACATGAGGGTCACGTCATTCAGCCAGCAGCGGTTCAAGGGTTTGTGCCTGCACGGCACGTTCGAGGCCCAGCGCGATACGCTCTGCACGCAATGCCATCAGCGAAAACGACTGACTGTCGCTGATGCCGTGACTGCGTTCGGAGAGCCCGTTGACCCACACCTTGATGTCGCATTGGCCCTGAGTAGCGATGCGGTAATCACGATCAATCACCAGTCCGCCATCCAGATCGGCCTTGAGCCACGGCTGCAAGTTGCTCAGCAGCGGCGGCAAGACAGGCTGCTGATAACCGGTGCCCAGCACGATCACGTCAACCTCCAGCACCTGACTGCTCAAGCTGAAGGTGTCCGTCAGTGTGACCCGGTAGCCATCAGTGGTTTTTTCCACCTGGCTGATCTCGCTGTAGGCATGGGTGCGCAGGCGTTGGCGACCGGCGATGGCGTCTTCGTAAATCAGTGAAAACAGCTTCTGGCTTTCGTCCGGATCGATTCCGGCGTAATTGGTCGAGCGACTCCAGTCCAGAAAACGCTGCCGGGCGGCAGGGTCCAGGCTGTGGAAGTAATCCACGTGGTCTGGGGCGAACACCCGATTGGGGAATTGTCCGAGCTGGGTCAGTTTGAAACCCGCAGAACGATGAACCGAATGCACAAGGATGTTGCGCTCCCGGGCGATCAGCTCCAGCACCGATTCGCTTGCACTCTGCCCTGAGCCGACCACCAGCCAGCGCTTGGGCAATAACTCGCCGAACGCCTGCAAGCGGGTCAGGAACTGCGAGGTGTGAAATAACGTCGGGCCAGGTAGACCCTGGAAAAGCTGAGGAATATGAGGCGCGCTGCCGCTGGACAGCACGATATTGCGGGTTTCTACACGGCCGTTCGGTGTTTCGATCTGAACACGGCTAAGGCGCCCCTCCTCCATCACCGGCAGAATTTCCCTGACCGGCGCATTGAATTGCGTCTGACCATCGACTTGCGCCGAGACCCAGCGCAGGTAGTCCGACCATTCGTGGCGACTGGCCGGACGCCCCAGCAGTCCGAAGTCGAACAGGCGGCCCTGGTCCTTGAGGTACATGGCGAACGAAAAGCGGCTGCGCGGATTGCGCGGCGTGACCAGATCACGGAACACGTGATGGTTGATGTCGGTGCCGCTGAGGAGCAGTTCGCGATGCCACTGCGTGTCATGTGCGGCTTCCAGAAAACACATCGAGAGTTCGCCAAGCGGCGAGCCCAGCTCGCGTGCGTCTTCGAAGACACACGACAGCGCGATGCCAGCCGGGCCGAAGCCGATACACACGGCGTCTGCGTGAACGCCCCTTGTTGTTGATGCACTCATTTGCGTCCCATCCATAGTGTTTAAGGCGTTGCTATTCGTTAATGGCTTGCAGCCCTTGGGGGCCCACTCGCCAGAGGTTGTTACACGCGCCCCGGCGCTCGCCCTGGTCGAAACTGACGTCGCCCAACGGCGTGTTGAAGGTGGTGTGATTCAAGGCATGCAGGAGCTCGGCGCGACGCCAGTGGCGGCCGGCCAATACGCCCAGTACGTGAAACAGCAGCAGGCTTTCCCGGTAATAGGTCTCGGGGACAACATCGACGCCATCCCCGAATAGCTCGCGATACTGCGAGGTGCCCGGACATGGCTGCGCTGCGTTCTCGGCATTGCCGAAACCGATCACCCAGGTCGTGCGATCGTCTGCGGCGGCGTTGCCCAAGTACGGCGAAGCGGCGTCATCAGTCAGGATCAACGGCCGGTGACTGCCCGCCGCACGACGTTGCTGCCAATGCTCACGGCTGCTGCGTAGGCGCCCGGCAAATACTTCCACCTGTGCCAGTTCACGCTCATCGGTCTGGCGTAGCCCGCCATCCCTTGCGGCCTGAGCTATGCACTTGGCCAAGGCTTGCCCGTGCGCGCTGTGGTCGGCGCTGATGTGCAGGGTTTGCCAGCCTTTCAAGGCTATCCAGCCCAGCAGATCCCTGGCCAGTTGCCGGTCCGACGGGCAAAAACGAAACACGTTGTGGTGGTCCTGGGTCAGGCAATCAATCGTCGCCGCCGGAGTCAAAAGCGCAATTCCTGCTTGCCGATAAACCGGTGCTGCGCTGACTGCCGCATCGGATGAGAAATGGCCGATCACCAGATCGACGTCAGCAGCCACCATGTGCTCCGCGACCTGCTTGGCACGCGCACGATTAGCGCCATCATCAAGGAAATGCCACTGCACCTGAGCCAGTGCCGGGATGAAATTACGTGCCACGCACATCGCCCGCAGAAAGGTTCTGGCGTGCGGGGTATCCGCAGGATCAAACAAGGCAGACACACCGACTTTGAGCAACGTCATGGCTGCACTCCCGCGACAACTTCCCCATGTTGCATGGCACGTTTTGGGGAAAGTGCCGACCAGCCAGCGCTGGCTTCCTGACCCAGCAGATGCCTTTGCATGTGCTCAAAAGCGATCTGGGCGATGCCTGGCGCAAATTTGAAACCCAGGCCGGACATACCAGTGGCAAGGAACACCGGGCTGTCCTCCCCGACAAAGCCCAGCAACGGGCGACCGTCAGGGCTGTAGCTGTCAAAACCCGGCAGCACGTCAAGCAGTTCAGGGTGGATGCAGCCGGTGAGCTGGCGCACCCGCTCAACAGCGTTTTGCCGATTGCGCAGGTCGGTGGGTGGCAGATCATCCGGGGATTGCTGCGTGTCGCGAAAGCCACAGCCGGTCTGCACCACCTGACGGGTCAGAGGGATCAGGTAACTCTGGCTGACGGCATCAATCAGCGGCATGCGGCATTCTGTGTCGGTCAGCACACGAGCCAGCGGAATAGAGCGGGTGTGCAGTTGCAAATCCGGCACCCATTGCCGACTCCATCCACCGGCAGCCACCACCACCGCACGGCAGCGCAAGGTGCTCTCGCCCAGGCCTACATGAACCTCCTGAGGTGATTTGCAATCGATGGCGCGTACTTGGCAATGTTCCAGCAACAGGCCATTGCGCCGCACCACATCTGCCAATAGTTGCGCAGCCAGCCTTACATTGCCGATGCAGGCATAGGGCTCGTACAGATTGACCCGCGCTTGATCAGGGCACAGTGGAAACTGCCCGCCATCCAGCTCGCGACTGGCGATCAGGCGCATGGGGTAACGAGGGCTGGCGTGTTGCTCAATGGCGCGGCACAGGTCGTCCATTTGCTCAGGTGCAGCGCGATAGATTGCGCCGCTGCGCTGCAAAGCCCGGGCGTAAGTACCCGCAAAAATGGCGTCTTCCATCAAGCCGATGGAAAACGCAGCCAGATCCATCAACAGTGGATCGGGGTCATACAGCCGCACCAGCCCGCCGGACAGCGCACTTGCTCCGCCAGCGCCTGCCGCGTCCTTATCGATCAGGGCCACAGCCAGTCCGGCAGTGCTGAGCCGGGCCGCAATACTGGCGCCGACAATGCCCGCGCCGATCACTGCGACGTCATAGTCCATCAACATGAGGTGCGCGTCCGTTCAAATGCAGTATTCAGCGGCCGAGCCGGTGAGAATCGTTGCGCTGACCCTGTCCAGGGGCAGCTCGAATGATTCGACGATGCGTGCGGTCGTGTCCGGAATCAGTGCTTGACCAGTCACAGCAATGAACGCCGCGAAGTGGCTGACCGGGCGTCCTTCACCCAGACGAATACGCGCGATTGCAATCACGTCGAGCAGCACGCTGGCCATGGTTTTCATGGAGAATTGTTCCGGCTGGGTGGCCTTGATCCATTGCAGGCGCAACGCTTCAAGCAGGCCAGCGTCAGGTCCACACATGCCGCTCCACCAACTGCCGCGCTGCTGGGCACCCGCCTCAAGCAACGCAGGGAAAAACTCGCCAAACAGGCTGTCGCGCCAGAGCAGGAAATGCTGCAGACGGAAATCGCCCTCACACTCCTCCGGCGCAATACTCGCCAGATACAGCCGGGCGCTGTCGGTACAGGCTTGTCGGGCCAGATCGGCGACCCAGATCGCATGGTTGCGGCTGGTGGACAGGTTCAGGCCGTCAAGCTTGAGGAACTGGTTGGGCATGAAATGTTGGCGGATCTGCAGATCGTCCAGCACAGACAACAGGGCCGGGTAGACCACCGCGTGGCTGAACACACAGTCGAAGCCGAGAAAATGCACCAGCGTGCCCTGCCCCGATTGCCAGTACTGCTGGAACAGCTCGGGCTCGCCTATACGAGCGGCGTGCTCACGGAATGCGGCCATATAACCGGCCAGCCCCATGAACCAGGTGTGCACCCGGCACGAATCGCCTTCGGCCAGATCCAGCCCAGCGTCGCCGGGCCGGGTCACGCCCCAGTCGTGCAGATGTTCGAGCGTTTCGGGCAGCCAGCTGTCCAGCGGCTTGCGCCACTTGCGATTGAGCAGGCTGTCGCGTAACGCGGGTTTGAACTGCGCCAGTTTTAGGAATGCCCGATGGCTGCTGCGCCATTGCACCGGCTCACTGCACAGCTTGCAACGCAGTTCGGTCATCAGTTCGGAGTCGGGAGCCTGAGCGCAGTTTTCACACTGACTGGCATCGGACTCGGCCCCGCAGTAGCTACACAGGCCACGAGCAAATGCTTCGTAACCCCAGACGTCACAATCAGGGCAGTACGCTTCGCTGGAATCACGAAATTCGATAACACCCGCCTCACGGGCCTTGTCGAAAACCTCTCGCACGGCGTCAGCAAAAAACGCATTGCCGTGGGGCCGCATCCAGTTGTCGGGTCTGATATTGATCGCCGCCAGCGACGCCTCAATCCGGTCAGAGTTGCGCCCCGCCAGCTGGACCGGGTCCACGCCTTGCTCCAGCCCTTTGCGCAGCATGTACGACTGGTAATCGTCGGAATAGGAAACCAGCACGCAGTCGTGACCCCGCTGGCGCTGAACACGGGTGAAAACATCCGCCCCCAGAAAAGGCCCGGCGATGTGCCCGATGTGCAGGTCGCCATTGGGGGTCGGTGGCGTGATGGTGACAACGAACCTAGTCATTCAGGCACCCCGTGGTTTCGTTGTGCCGGGCGACGAAGTCATTGACGTAGTTCATGTCCCACCAGACCACGTAGAAGTGAAAGTCCTCTTCCGAGTCATTGATGATGTAGTGATTGGTGTGTTTCGGAATCGCCGCGATATCACCCACGCCGAACTCCAGCTCACGTTCACCCACGATCAGTCGGGAGCGGCCTTTGATGGCGATGAAGATTTCCTGATCGATCTGGGTGTGCGCTTCGCTGCTTGTTCCTGGCCGGACGACGCACCATCCCCCGGCAAACGGCATGGGATAGCCCTGCCATGGCAGTAAACGACTGCCGTCCAGACCGTACTCATGAACGAGATTATCGAAGCGGGTTTGTCGAAGTATTTCGAACTTCTGCATGTTCAGCCTCCGTGGCTAATTGATGGCCAGGAGCATGCAATCGACGGCGAAAAGTGGCTATCTGATCCATTGATAGATCGCCAGCTTCGTATCGAATTTTTAGATTTTCAGGGCGGCAGGGTCGCTCTCCAACCGAGGTTTTTTCGTTATGTAGATGGGTTAGCTCTTATAAAACAATGCAACTATCAGAATGCTTTTCTGTAGGAGCTCGTGCGCTCCTACAGGTCTCAGTACTTCGGGACAGCGAAGTGTCAGGAAAGCAGAGGCGAACACTAGTCAGACAGAACGCAACTGCCGGATGTGGAATGGTTTTCTGTAGGAGCGCACGAGCACCGCGAGGCCGCGATGGCGGTGTATCAGACAGACCGTTATCGCGGCCTCGCGGGGCTCGTGCGCGCCTACAGGTCTTCGTTTGCTTCGGGGGGCGAATTCCTATCAAACAAAATATTAATAGTTGAACACATGCGTTTTCATGTCGAGTCAGATGTTCTCCCTGAGAAACACCACGAAATATAATTAACAACAGCATTATTGACATATAAGAAACTTTTGCTCGTGAGTTTCTCATCCGGAGTCTGAACTGCAATAAACCTCACCGAAGAGCCATCATGCAAAACCGATAATAGTCACTATCAACTTTCGTAATAGTCCAAATCTTCCGGCCGGTGTTAGTGTTGGCGGCGATGAAGAACATGTTTCAATCGCTTTCTGACTCCGCATCAGAAAGCGCCAGATTGATGCTCCCGCTTCATCATTCCTTTGGTTAAAACTTTAAGCCACCTCACTTTTTGTGCGGTGGCTTTTTTTTGGGTTTTGCCCTGATGTGGTGCTCAGCACTGGAGTCGCACGGCAGTTTCTGGTCTATTAGCCCCTCGACTGCCGATCCAAAGCGCACATCCAGCGTCCGCAAAAAGGTAATTTTTTAATGTCTGCCCAACGTTACAAGCACATCTTCACGACCTTTACCGTTCTCGCATCACTCAGCATGGCTGCAACCGCTTCCGCTCACGCGCATCTTGAGAGCCAACTGCCCGCGGCTAAAAGCACCGTCACCAGCCCTAAAGAACTGCGCCTACAATTCTCGGAAGGTGTCGAGGAGAAATTCACCAAGGTCACCATCACCTCAACCGCGAAAAGCGGGAAAAACATGGTTGAACCGGTTCCGGCTATCGCCACCGATCCGGCGGACAAGAAAACCCTGATTGTGACGCCAGCCGCGCCTTTGGCGGCGGGTGACTACAAAGTTGAGTGGCACGCCGTCTCGGTTGATACCCACAAAAGCGAAGGCAGCTACAGCTTCACTGTAAGCCCCTGATCCATGCAGACTGCACTCATCCTGTGTCGTTTTGTGCACTTTTGGGTGCTGTTGACGCTGTTTGGGATGTACCTGTCCCACGATCTGCTGCTGCGTTATCGACTTGCGCAAGGCAAGCATCTGCTGCCCATCCGGGGCATGCGCTGGCTTGCCGGATCAGCGCTGATCAGTGCCATTGCCTGGCTGATGCTGACCGCCGCGAGCATGGCGGGCAGTTGGGTTGAAAGCCTTGACCCGCAAACCCTGCTGCTGGTGCTGAGCCACACATCTTTCGGCAAGTTCTGGGCCTGGCATCTGGGTCTGAATCTGGTATTGCTGGCGCTGCTGCTCAAGCCGGGCACTCCATCTCCCCCGCTACGCTTGCTACTTGCGACCCTGCTTCTGGCAACGTTGGCACCGGTTGGGCATGTGGCAATGTTCGACGGTATCTATGGCGGGTTGTTGATCCTTAACCAGTTCATTCACTTGCTGGCTGTCGGTGCCTGGCTGGGTGGTCTTTGCTTGCTGCTGGTATTGGTATTGTTGCCTGACCGCCACACAAATATTGATATGCGGGCCGTCCTGCTGCGTTTTGGCGGGTTCGGGTATTTCATGGTGGCGATGATTATCGTGACCGGGCTGATCAACGTCCGGGTCATGAGTGGCGCGCCGTGGCCTGCGCCAGCTTTTTCCGGCTTCGGCCTGGTGCTCGCCGTCAAAGTAACCATGGTGTTGTGCATGCTGGCGCTGGCCCTGTTCAACAGGTTGATGCTCAGTCGCAGCGAGTTACGGCTCGACATCGTGCGAGTCAGCATCGTGGTCGAGTGCCTGTTTGGCATAGCTGCGCTGGCGGCGGTATCACTGCTGGGGACATTGCCACCGATGCTTGCCGAATAGGTCGAGTTTGACCGCAAGACTCGGAGTGCAGCCTCTTCGGCCACTGCATAAGCTGGAACTCATTGTATCGATGCAAGGTATCGGCTCATGACTCGCAATAGATCGCCCTCGTCGTCCGCTGAAAATGACCCGCGCTGGCGCTCAGTGCTGGCCCGGGATGCGGCGGCTGACGGCCAGTTTGTCTACGGGGTGCGGACGACAGGCGTGTATTGCCGCCCGAGCAGCCTGTCGCGGCTGCCCAACCCAGGCAACGTGGTGTTTTTTGATAGCGCGGAGCAGGCGGAAGCGGCCGGTTATCGGCCCAGCAAACGCATCGCCACTGACCAAAGCCATGTCGCTCAACAGCATGCCGCCTTAGTCGCCAGCGCCTGTCGTTGCATCGAGCAGGCTGAGTCTGCCCCCAGCCTGAAGGCGTTGGCGCAGGAGGCGGGACTCAGTCCGTACCACTTCCATCGAGTGTTCAAAACCGTGACCGGCCTGACACCCAAGGCTTACGCCGATGCACATCGGGCAAAAAAGATACGCCAGCAACTGGCTTCGGGCGGCTCGATCACCGACGCGCTGTACGATGCTGGCTTCAACTCCAGCAGCCGCTTTTACGCCGCATCCGATGCGTTGCTTGGCATGAAACCGGCGCAGTACCGTCAGGGCGGTCACGACACAGAGATCCGCTTCGCTATTGGCGAATGCTCGTTAGGTTCGATTCTGGTGGCTCAGAGTCAGCGAGGCGTTTGCGCCATTCTGCTCGGCGATGATCCAGAAGTGCTGGTGAGGGATTTTCAGGATCAGTTCCGCCACGCAACCCTGGTCGGTGCTGACGATGATTTCGAGCAGATGATTGCCCGCGTGGTGGGCTTTATCGAGTCGCCGAATCTGGGCCTGGACCTGCCGCTGGATATGCGGGGCACGGCCTTTCAACAGCGGGTTTGGCTCGCGCTCAAAGACATTCCGCCTGGCAGCACCGCCAGTTACGCGCAAATCGCCCAGCGCATTGGCGCACCGAAATCTTTCCGCGCAGTGGCCATGGCCTGCGGCGCCAACCAGCTGGCCGTGGCCATTCCCTGCCACCGGGTGGTACGCAGCGATGGTGGTCTGTCGGGGTATCGATGGGGCGTTGAACGCAAGCAGCAGTTGCTGGATCGGGAGATTGAATTGGCGAAGCTGCCTTAGTCTTTCTGGAAACACTGATCTCCACGCTGATTAGCGACGTGGGACCGGCTTCAGCCGGGAAGGCGATGTTTCTGACAATATATATGCGTGGTCTGTACCGGCCTCTTCCCGGCTAAAGCCGGTCCCACGACATTCACGCCGCCCCGTCCCGGAATGAATCCAGCCCAACCCCTAGCGATTCACATCCACCACCACCCTGCCCCTGACCTCGCCCGCCAGTAACTTCGGCGCAATATCGATCACTTCTTTCAAGCCGATTTCACGGCTGATCAGTGGCAGCAACGCTAGATCCAGATCGGTCGCCAGCCTCGCCCACGCGGCGACTCGGTCGGCGCGTGGCCGGGTGACGCTGTCGATGCCCGCGAGGGTGATGCCGCGCAGAATAAATGGCGCCACAGACGCCGGAAACTCCATGCCCTGAGCTAGCCCGCACGCTGCGACGGTACCGCGATAGCGCGTGGCGGCGCAGATATTGGCGAGGGTGTGGCTGCCGATCGAATCAATGGCACCCGCCCAGCGCTCTTTGCTCAACGGACGGCCCGGCTCGGACAGGGTCTTGCGATCAATCACCTCAGCCGCACCCAGTTGTTCAAGGTAGGCGGTTTCATTCAAACGCCCGGTGGACGCCACGACTCGATATCCCAGTCGGGACAGGATCGCTATGGCAAAACTGCCCACGCCGCCATTGGCCCCGGTGACCAGCACATCGCCCTTGTCAGGGGTTACCCCGTTACTCTCCAACGCCATCACCGCGAGCATCGCCGTGTAACCGGCAGTACCGATCGCCATGGCCTGTGCCGCACTGAATGCATCGGGCAGCTTGATCAGCCACTTGCCCTGCAAGCGGGCTTTCTGTGCCAGTCCGCCCCAATGGCCTTCACCGACTCCCCAGCCGTTGAGCACCACCTTGTCACCCACGGCGAAATCCGGATCGCTGCTGGCAGTAACGGTGCCTGCCAGATCGACACCCGGCACCATAGGAAAACTGCGCACAATCGGACCGTCACCGGTAATTGCCAGGCCGTCCTTGTAATTGAGCGTGCTGTAGGCGACGTCCACTGCCACGTCGCCTTCGGGTAGCGAATCTTCGCTCAGCTCAGTCAGTGTTGAACGGTAGCCGTTGTCGTCCTTTTCGATCAGGATGCCTTTGAACATGGGTGCCTCCAATTTAGACCGATCGTCTTTTAATAGCCAAAAAGGTTCATTGCGGTAGTCCGCGCAGAAACCCCGTAATGAAGGTATTGAGCGGCGCATCACTGGCAACCAGGCGCGCGCGCAGCACCGCGCCTTCCCAGCCAATCCAGAAGAACGCCGCCAGTTCGTCGCAATCAGCATCGCGAGACAGTTCGCCATGGACTTGAGCCGCCCGGAAACAGGCGCTCAAGCGCGATTGCCAGTCGAGAAATATGCCTTCAAGGATTCCTCGAAAGCCTTCCGGCAACAGACTGACTTCCTGGCCCATATTGCCCACCAGGCAGCCGCGGCGATATTCATGGCGGGCCATGCCGGCCTTGGCGTTTTGCACGAAGCCGACCAGGCGTTCAAGCGGGCTCAGGGTTTCATCGAGCAGCCAGCGGTCGAGCCTTTGCGAGAAGTAACTGGCGTAGTTATCCAGCACCGCGTGGCCGAAGGCTTCCTTGCTGGGAAAGTAGTGATAGAACGAGCCCTTGGGGACACCGACCCGCTTGAGGATGTAGTCGATGCCGGTGGCAGTGAAGCCTTGCTCGGTGAGCACTTCGGTGCCGCAGCGAATCAGCGCTTCACGGGTTTCGAAGTTCTCCCGGTCGACCTTGGGTGGACGGCCTGGGCGGCGTTTCAATTCAGGTGTGTTCATGAGGCGCAATATTAGACCGATCGTCTTTTATGTCAATGCGCTCACCTCGAAGGTTGCCAAAAGCTCCGCGCCGACGCTCAATAGCGCCTCGAACAGCCCTTCAAAAAACACTTCAACCAACATCGCATGGAGCCTTCTATGAGCGCCTGGCCTGATACCCGTGTCCTTGACTTGTTTGGTATTCAAATGCCGATCCTTCTCGGGCCTATGGCGGGCGCTGGTGGTTCGGCGCTAGCCATTGCGGTGGGCAACGCGGGTGGTCTGGCTTCCCTCGCCTGCGCGATGCTTGGCCCGCAGCAGATCCGCGAAGAAGTGGCTCTGATTCGCCAGCACAGCAATGCTCCGCTGAACCTGAATTTCTTCTGCCATCAGTCACCCAAGGATGACCCACAAAGCCACGTGCGCTGGAAGGAAGCGCTGCAGCCTTATTATCAGGAGCTAGGCGCTGACTTTGAGGCCCCTACGCCTGTGTCCAGCCGCGCTCCGTTTGATCTGGTCAGTTGTGAACTGGTCGAAGCACTGAAACCCGAAGTGGTCAGTTTTCACTTCGGCCTGCCCGAAACCGCCCTGCTCTTGCGGGTCAAGGCCACCGGAGCCAAGGTTATTGCATGCGCCACCACCGTAGCCGAAGCCGTCTGGCTTGAGAGCCATGGCTGTGACGCGATCATTGCTATGGGCTACGAGGCTGGCGGGCACCGCGGGATGTTCCTCAACACCCAATTGGACACGCAGGTCGGAACCATGGCGCTGGTGCCGCAGATCGTCGATGCGGTCAACGTGCCGGTGATTGCCGCCGGGGGTATTGCTGACGGGCGTGGGATTGCGGCGGCCTTCATGTTGGGCGCCTCAGCGGTACAGGTCGGTACTGCCTACCTGTTTTGCGCGGAAGCCAAAGTCAGCAAGCCTCACTATCAGGCGCTGCGTAGCGCTGACGAAAGCCAGACCGCACTGACCAATATTTTCACCGGCCGCCCGGCCCGAGGCATCGTAAATCGGATCATGTCCGAACTGGGCCCGATGAGCCCTTTGGCACCGGCATTCCCCCTGGCCGGAGGTGCCCTGTTGCCTTTGCGAGCGATTGCCGAGCCCCAAGGCAATGGCGATTTCATGAACCTCTGGGCTGGACAGGCCGTCGGGATAAAGCATGAACAGGGTGCAGAGGCTCTGACTCGTCTGATCGCCCGTCAAGCACTGGAAAAATTGACCCGTTCATAAACTTAGCTTCCATGGGATCTGGCGTCGCTATATATTCTGTTATATAGCGAGCGACCATATGAGTTCGTTCAGATACCGCCTACGCCATGGAGCTGTTCAATGCCCACGTTTCACAAAAGCCTCGCCTTCAAATCCCTGACGGGGGTCATTGCCGCACTGGCGATGGGCTCTGCATTCGCTGACGAAGTCCAGGTAGCGGTTGCCGCCAACTTCACCGCGCCGATTCAGGCCATCGCCAAGGATTTCGAGGCCGACACCGGTCATAAGCTGGTGGCGTCGTTCGGCTCCACCGGGCAGTTCTACACCCAGATCAAGAACGGCGCGCCGTTCGAAGTGTTCCTCTCTGCTGACGACAGCACCCCGGCCAAGCTGGAAAGCGAAGGCGATATCGTCAAAGGTTCGCGCTTCACGTATGCGGTTGGCACGCTGGCCCTGTGGTCCGCGAAAGAAGGCTACGTGGACGCCAAAGGCGACGTCCTCAAGAAAAATCAATATCAGCATCTGTCCATCGCCAACCCGAAAGCCGCACCTTACGGCCTCGCTGCTACCCAGGTACTCGCCAAACTCGGCCTGACCGATGTCACCAGGCCAAAAATTGTTGAAGGCCAAAGCATCACTCAGGCCTATCAATTCGTGTCCACCGGCAATGCCGAGCTGGGTTTCGTTGCCCTGTCGCAGATTTACAAAGACGGTAAAGTGACTGACGGCTCGGCGTGGATCGTACCGGCTGAGCTGCACGACCCAATCAAACAGGACGCCGTGATCCTCAACAAAGGCAAAGACAACGCCGCCGCCAAGGCGCTGGTCGAATACCTCAAAGGTCCTAAAGCTGCCGCTGTGATCAAGTCCTTCGGATACCAACTGTAAGATGCCGCTCGACAGTACCGACTTTGCTGCCATCTGGTTGACCCTTAAGCTGGCGTCGCTGACCACCTTGATTCTTCTGGTAATCGGCACGCCTATCGCCCTGTGGCTGGCGCACACTCGCTCATGGCTCAAAGGCCCTGTCGGCGCCATTGTCGCCCTGCCTCTGGTGCTGCCGCCCACGGTGATCGGTTTTTATCTGCTGCTGCTGCTCGGTCCCAACGGTACTGTCGGTCAGTTGACTCAAAGCCTGGGTCTGGGAACGCTGACGTTCAGCTTTCCCGGTCTGGTCATCGGTTCGGTGCTGTACTCCATGCCCTTCGTGGTACAGCCGCTGCACAACGCTTTTGCTGCCATCGGCACGCGCCCACTTGAGGTGGCGGCAACCTTGCGTGCCAATCCCTGGGATACTTTCTTCAGTGTGGTGTTGCCCCTCGCAAAACCCGGTTTCATTACCGGGGCCATTCTTGGCTTCGCTCACACTGTGGGTGAATTTGGCGTGGTGTTGATGATCGGCGGCAATATCCCCGAGAAAACCCGAGTAGTGTCGGTACAGATTTTCGATCACGTCGAGTCCATGGAATATCTGCAAGCCCACTGGCTTGCTGGCTCGATGGTGGTGTTCTCATTCCTGGTTCTTCTGGCGCTCTATTCCAGCGGCAAAACCAAAACGGCCTGGAGCTGATTCATGGGTGCAGAGATTCAGGTCCGCCTGCAGGTGAAGTACCCGGAATTCAGTGTGGACGTCGACCTGGTTTTACCCGGTCGCGGGGTGACGGCGCTTTACGGCCACTCGGGTTCCGGCAAGACCACCTGCCTGCGCTGCATCGCTGGCCTGGAAAAGCCCGAGCACGGTTTTATCCAGATCAACGACGAAGTTTGGCAGGACTCGGCCAAAGGTCTGTTCGTCCCGCCACACAAACGCGCTTTGGGCTATGTCTTTCAGGAAGCCAGCCTGTTCCCGCATTTGTCGGTGCGCGGCAATCTGGAATTTGGGCTGAGGCGCATCCCCGCTGATCAGCGTCATGTGGATTTGCAACACGCGACGCAGTTGTTGGGAATCGAGCACCTGCTTGCAAGACGCCCGGACAAACTCTCCGGCGGTGAGCGGCAACGGGTTGGTATTGCCCGTGCGCTGCTGACCAGCCCGCGTCTGCTGCTGCTCGATGAGCCGCTGGCAGCGCTGGATACCAAGCGCAAAAGCGAAATCCTGCCCTATCTGGAACGCCTGCACGATGAGCTGGACATCCCCATGCTGTATGTCAGCCACTCTCAGGACGAAGTGGCACGACTGGCTGATCATCTGGTGCTGATGAGCGACGGCAAGGCGCTGGCCAGCGGCCCGATTGGTGAAACCCTGGCGCGGCTGGACCTGCCCATGGCCATGGGCGACGACGCGGGCGTGGTGATTGAAGGCACGGTGATTGCCCACGATGCCGAGTATCAATTGCTCAGCGTCGCCCTGCCCCACAGCGATCTGCAAATGCGCCTTGCCCATACACCGCTGCCATCAGGCAAAGCGCTGCGCTTCAAGGTTCAAGCCCGGGACATCAGTCTCAGCCTGCAACCCGACAACCAGAGCAGCATCCTCAATCGCCTGCCCGTCAACGTTGTCAGCGAGATGCCCGCAGACAATGCCGCTCATGTGCTGGTCCGTCTCGACGCAGCCGGTACGCCCTTGTTAGCCCGTATCACCCGCTATTCCCGAGACCATTTGCAACTGGTGCCGGGGCAACAGCTCTGGGCGCAGATCAAATCGGTAGCGGTGCTGGCCTGAGTGTAAATACTGGGCACCCTTGAGAAACAGCGCGGTCAATCCAATTACCTGCCCTGTGGATTGAACCCATGCCTGACTCGACCGTTATCGACCAACTGCCGCCGGACCTGCATTACGTAGAGGATACCCAGGCGGGTTTCAGCCGAAAGATCCTGCGGGGCAAGTTCGTTTACTTTGACAAAGACGGTCAACGGATTCGTGACGAAGCGGAAATCAAACGCATCAATGCATTGGTGATTCCGCCTGCTTACACCGATGTCTGGATTTGTCCGGATCCACGTGGACACTTGCAAGCCACTGGCCGCGACGCCCGTGGGCGCAAGCAATACCGCTATCACGCGCGTTGGCGGGAAGTTCGCGATCAGAACAAATACTCACGCATGATCGAATTCGGTCTGGCCTTGCCCAAGGTGCGCAGGAAGATCGAAGCGCAGCTCGCCGAACCCGGGATTGGCCGGGACAAGGTCATGGCCACGGTTGTTTCGTTGCTTGATGCAACACTGATCCGTATCGGTAACAGCCAGTACGCACGGGATAACCGTTCTTATGGGTTGACCACGCTGCGCAACAAGCATGTCGAAGTTCACGGCAACGACATCCTGTTTGAGTTTCGCGGCAAAAGCGGCGTCGAGCACCAGATCAACGTGACTGACCGACGCCTGGCCAAGGTCATCAAGCGTTGCATGGAATTGCCCGGCCAGAACCTGTTCCAGTATCTGGACGACAACGGCGAGCGGCATAGCGTGAGTTCTTCAGATATCAATGCTTACCTGCAACAGCTCACTGGCTCGGATTTCACAGCGAAGGACTACCGAACCTGGGCGGGCAGCGCGCTGGCACTCGCCACCCTCAGCAAACTGCACTGGGAGCCAGAGGCGGACGCGAAAAAACACATTGTCGATATGGTGAAGCAGGTCGCCAAGCAACTGGGCAATACCCCGGCGGTCTGCCGCAAGTGCTACATCCATCCCGCTGTGCTGGAAGGCTTCCTGTTGGGGGAGCTTGCGCTCATACCCAAGTCCCGACAACGGAAAGGCCTACGTCATGAAGAGGTAGCGCTGGCAACTTATCTCCAGAGCCTCGCGCAGAAGGTGCTCGCGGAACCCTCAGGCAGCGCTTGATTCTTCAGCACCTGCTGCAACCACGCTATTGAATGGACAGGTTCAATAGCGTGCTACTTTTTACCCTCAACATTCAGGTGCTCGCCGACCACTTCACTGCTGCCGGAAAGCCCCTCTATCGTCGACACAAAGTGACGAACAGCTTGTTGGACTTCGATCAGCAGCAACTCCGAATTGATGGGCACGGCGTCTACTTTACTGAATGCGCTGTCAATCTGGACACGCGCCGAACGACGGCTGGTGAGCACGAACAAAACGTCCACTCCCGCCTTCGCCAGAGCCGCTAGATAATCGGCCCTGGGCGCACGTTCTCCGCTTTCATACTTGCCTTGCGCATTGGCGGCCACCCCACCCAGCTCACCCATTTCTTTTTGGGAAAGCCCCAGACGCTTACGCTCCTGCTTTAGTCTGCTACCGATATCGATCATGGATCTGCTTGCTCCATATCAAGCTTGTTAGTGGGTCAGGAAAAAACGGATTAAACAGCCAATCTCAAAGCCCGCACAACAGACCCAGAGACTGTAGGACCATTCCTACGTAAGTTGCCGATTACTCCTATCAACTACATGCAAGCCCCAGAATTGAAAAGCATTCAGTGGGTGCTCACGCGACGGCAGTCTGTCTGATAAACCGCTATCGCGGCCTCGCGGTGCTCGTGCGCTCCTACAGGTTCCCGGTTGGACGTGAGACAGCGCGGTGCGGCGGACACCATGGTGGCATTTAGTGATATAGCGCCTAAATAGCACTGCATGTACAGCCGTTTCCTCATCACGACGCGGGACACTCGCTCACATGTGGATGACCCTTCGCTGGCCAGCGGGTTTGAACTGAATGATCATCAGCCGACGAAGCGTATGAATCGTCGCTGGACGCATTGGATTGAACGATCAGTGGCGCTACCTGATCGTAATCCTGTGACTTTTAGCCTCAAACTCTGGACGACCCTAATGCCTCAAGACAAACGCGACCTCCCAGGCAACAATCTCAACGATCCCGAGCAGCACCCGGCGGATATTGCAGACCATCAGGATCGCACTGAAGAAACCCGAGAAGAACAGGCGCAGACTGGCGGGCAGCAGGACGATCAGGGGCATGCGCCAAAGGTCCCTGGCGCAAATGCCAACGCGCCGAAAAAACACTGATTAATCAACTCAAGCAGCAGGCGTGGGCCGTGCCGTCGCCTTTATTCAATGACAAGGCTGGACGATGACTTCACAGCACACCCCTCCCGACGAAAAGACCCTCTCCGCCGCAGCACCTCAGCAGCACAACGGTTTCGTGCGAGTACGCGGCGCACGCGAGCACAATCTGAAAAACGTCGACGTGGATGTGCCCCGTGACGCGCTGGTGGTGTTCACCGGCGTTTCCGGTTCGGGCAAATCTTCGCTGGCGTTCTCGACGCTGTATGCCGAAGCCCAGCGCCGCTACTTTGAATCAGTTGCGCCCTACGCCAGAAGACTGATCGATCAGGTTGGCGTGCCTGATGTGGACTCTATCGAAGGGCTGCCGCCGGCAGTAGCCTTGCAACAGCAGCGCGGCACGCCGAGCACACGTTCCTCGGTGGGGAGTGTGACGACCCTGTCGAGCCTGATCCGCATGCTGTACTCCCGCGCGGGCAGCTACCCTGCCGGGCAATCTATGCTGTACGCCGAGGACTTCTCGCCCAATACGCCTCAGGGGGCCTGTCCGCAGTGCCATGGCTTGGGTCGGGTTTATGAGGTGACTGAACAGTCGATGGTCCCGGATGATTCGTTGACCATTCGCCAGCGTGCCATCGCCTCGTGGCCTACTGCATGGCAAGGCCAGAACCTGCGGGATATTCTCGTCACCCTTGGCTACGACGTGGACATTCCATGGCGCGATCTGCCGAAGAAGCAGCGGGACTGGATTCTGTTCACCGACGAACAACCCACCGTGCCGGTGTACGGCGGCCTGACACCTGCAGAAACCCGCAAGGCCCTGAAACAGAAACTTGAACCCAGCTATCAAGGCACTTTCACCGGGGCACGTCGCTACGTGCTGCACACCTTCACACACTCGCAAAGCGCCCTGATGAAGAAGCGCGTTGCACAATTCATGATCGGCAGCCCGTGCGCACTGTGTGACGGCAAGCGCCTGACGCAGGCCGCACTGTCAGTGAAGTTTGCCGGTTTCGATATCGGTGAACTGGGCCAGATGTCTCTGCTGCAACTGGCTGAGGTGTTGCGTCCCGTCGCCGCCTCCGACGCGCCACTTGAAGCCGAACTGTCTATCGAGAAACGTATTGCTGCGCAAAGGATCGCTCAGGATCTTTTGGCGAGAGTCAGTACCCTGACCGATCTGGGCCTAGGTTATCTGGCACTGGAGCGCAGTACGCCAACCCTGTCGTCCGGAGAACTGCAACGACTGCGTCTGGCAACCCAGCTCGGCTCGCAGCTGTTCGGCGTTATTTACGTGCTGGACGAACCCTCTGCCGGGCTGCATCCCGCTGACGGCGAGGCACTGTTCAGCGCCCTGCAACGCTTGAAAGCCGAGGGCAACTCACTGTTTGTGGTCGAGCATGATCTGGAAACCATGCGCCGCGCCGACTGGCTGATCGATGTCGGCCCAGCAGCTGGCGAACACGGCGGGCGCGTTCTTTACAGCGGTCCGCCGGCCGGACTTGCGGAAGTCGAAGAGTCCCAGACCCGGTTACACCTGTTTGCCGAACACAAAGCCGGTAAACCCAAGCGACGCAAAGCAACCGACTGGCTGAAGCTGGAAGGTGTCACGCGCAATAACCTGAACAGCCTCGATGCTGCATTTCCGCTGGGCTGCTTTACCTCAGTCACGGGTATCTCCGGCTCGGGCAAATCCAGCCTCGTCAGCCATGCGCTGCTTGAGCTGGTGGGCTCGCATCTGGGCCATGTCACTGAAAATACCGAGACCGATGCGCCGAGCCTGGAAGACGACGCTCCGCAATCCGCCAGCGGCAAAGTTGTCAGCGGACTGGACGCGATTCGCAGGCTCATCAAGGTCGATCAGAAACCCATTGGCCGAACCCCACGTTCAAACCTCGCCACGTACACGGGCCTCTTCGATCAGGTGCGCAAGCTGTTCGCCGCCACCCCGGAATCACGCAAGAAAGGCTACGACGCGGGTCAGTTCTCCTTCAACGTTGCCAAAGGACGATGCCCGGTTTGCGAAGGCGAAGGCTTTGTCAGTGTTGAGCTGCTCTTCATGCCCAGCGTCTACGCACCCTGCTCTACCTGCCAAGGTGCGCGCTACAACCCTGAAACCCTGACCATTACCTGGGAAGGATTGAACATCGCCGAAGTGCTTCGACTCACCGTGGATGACGCGGTAGCGCTGTTCAAAGACGAACCCGCAGTGCTAAGGCCGCTGACCGTGCTCCGCGACATCGGCCTGGGTTATCTACGCCTCGGGCAACCCGCGACAGAGCTGTCGGGCGGTGAAGCACAGCGCATCAAACTCGCCACCGAGCTGCAACGCACTCAGCGCGGCGCGACTTTGTACGTATTGGATGAACCTACCACCGGCCTGCACCCGACCGACGTCGACCGCTTGTTGAAACAACTCAACCTTCTGGTGGATGCCGGCAACAGCGTTGTGGTTGTCGAGCATGAAATGCGCGTCGTGGCCCAAAGCGACTGGGTGATCGACATAGGCCCCGGCGCAGGCGATCAGGGAGGCGAGATCGTGGCTGCCGGAACTCCGGAGCAGGTGGTGAAAGTTGCAGCGAGCAAAACCGCGCCGTTTTTGAGGCAGGTTCTAAACGCCTGATACGGTCCGCAGGTGGCCTGCTCAGCAAGGGTCTCGGTCCCGACAGACGAGGCCCTCACGTTTTTTCTGGCCCAAAATGCAAGATCTTGTCTTATTTCAATATCTTGCGGGCTTGCTTCAAGGGGGTTGGGTGTATATATTCCCTGCTCTTCAGCGCTACCGCCCCGATGGCGAAATTGGTAGACGCAAGGGACTTAAAATCCCTCGTCCTTTGGACGTGCCGGTTCGACCCCGGCTCGGGGCACCAATTAAAATCAAGGGCTTACCCAGGTTTCTGGCGTCGGCCCTTGTTGTTTCCGGTCCGCAATTCCCCGCCTTCTCCGACGCCATGCCGACCTACGAAATCTGCCTTTTCTTTTCCGCCGTTAGCGTCCCGCTAATACACGTTGATTTCAATAGGGTACGCGAAGCAGTGCCCGCTTCTTGATAGATGTCTGGTTGAAGGGATAAGTAATTATCGCGCCGGCAAAGCCAGCTCGGCGTGTCGTGTCGCATTCCCCACGACTGATCTCTCCCTTTCATTGTTTTCCAGCATGATCCCGAATCGGCCAGACAGCTCCTTTCGGCCCTTGGATGTCAATGCGAGTGCCCGACTATCAAGGTCTTGGATAACCCACTTGCGGCTTATGACCGTCTGTAGAAAAGCCGCTCCAAGTGCTCCGGCAAGATGAGGGCGCCGCATGCTCCAGTCCAGGCAGGAGCACGCGAAACGCCGCCGTTGTGCCCTTACTTTTCCTATCTCGATACCGAGATCGGTCATGGCTTTTTCGCCGCTCATCGTAAGCTGATACATACTCTCCCCGGAAACCGGCACGACTAACCAGCCTGACTCCATGAAATGATCGTGCAGTTGTACAGCCAGTGTTCCTGCCATATGGTCATAACAGGTACGCGCGAACTGCAATCGGGTTGGGGTCGTGGACACATATTGTGCCTCTGCGTTTTGGCTGATCACCATGAGGGCCTCAATAGCCTGGGCCACTTGCGCGTCAGCCAGACTGTAGTAACGATGCCTGCCCTGCGTGTGCAGCTTTACCAAACCGTCCTCTTTTAGTCTTGCCAAATGCGCGCTCGCCGTGGATGCACTGACGTCGGCGATGACGGCCATTTCGGTACTGGTACGGGCGTGGCCGTCCATCAGCGAACAAAGCATTTTAGTCCTCGCTGGTTCGGCAATAGCCCCGGCTACCCTGGAAATCGCGGTGTCATTGCTTCGAGCGTCCATATTTCGTTCCTGAGCGAATCGTCACCATGAAGGATGTCCGATAGTAGCCGTTCTTTGTGAACAGGACTTCTGGAATGACGCCTTTTGAAGCAGCTACCCATGCTGATCCCTACATTTATTACTCAGGCCTCAGGCGACAAAACGGCCTGCTATTCGATGCAGATCTTCGCTTATGGATTGCAAGTAGTGCCAAAGCTGTCCAAGCCATTCTGGGGCATCCCGACTGTCGGGTGCGTCCGCTAAACGAGCCGATTCCTCACGCGATTGCGCAAGGCGTGGCAGGAACGATTTTCGGTCGTTTGATGCGCATGAACGACGGCCCGCAGCACCTGTGCCCCAGGATGGCTATTGAACCTGCCTTGGCCTCTGTCGAGACAGATAGCATCGCAGACATCGTGTCACGTGTGGTCGAGACCCTCGATAACCCGATCGAAAACGTAGATGAGTTGATGTTCACGTTACCGGTTTCCGTTGTTGCCGCCTTGATAGGCCTACCATCCAGCCGGCTACAGGAAGTAGCGAGGCTGACACGGGATTTTGTCGCCTGCCTGTCGCCGTTAAGCAGCGAAATTCAACTCGGTGAAGCTAATTCAGGGGCCACTCGACTTAGTCAATTATTCAGCGCGCTGCTGAGTAACGACGATGAAAGTAACCGCTTCTTGAGCCATATCTGGAGCGGATGCGAAGCCACCGACTGGAGAGATCATGATGCATTGATCGCTAACCTGATCGGCCTGTTGTCACAGACCTGCGAAGCGACCGCGGGCCTGATCGGCAACACCCTTGTAGCGCTCCATCTTAACCCTGATCTGATTAAAGACATGCAACCTACGCAGATGCTCGTTGCAGACTTGGTGGAAGAGGTAGCGCGCTACGACTCGCCCGTGCAAAACACCCGGCGATTCGTTGCGAAGAGATGCACTATCGGAGACATCGTCCTGGAGGCGGGTGATACCGTTCTAGTGTTACTTGCTTCAGCCAATAGAGATCCCTACGCGAACTCAGACCCCGATAGACTCTTGGTCAAACGAACGCAACGACGAACTTTCAGCTTTGGCTCAGGACGACATAAATGTCCTGGCCAGCAACTTGCGTTGACTATCGCCTCTGAGGCGGTTTTGGCATGGCTGCATCGACAACCAGCCTCGTCTGCCCGTCCTTATCGGTGGAGTTATTTGCCCTCCCTTAATGGTCGCATCCCTCATTTTTATCGTGATCGGGAAACTCAGCAATGATCGCGGTTATCTTTGAAGCATGGCCTCATGAGGAGCAATACCAGCGGTATCTTGACCTTGCCGCTCAACTGAGACCATTGCTAGCAGAGCTGGATGGTTTCATCTCAGTTGAGCGTTTCCAAAGCCTAAGTGAACCAGGAAAGGTTCTCTCACTATCATTTTGGCGTGACGAGGAAGCTATTAAGCGGTGGCGCGGCCTTGAGCTACATCGTTCGGCTCAATTAGCAGGCCGCAGGCAGGTTTTCGATGACTATCACCTGCGCATCGCTCAAGTAGTTCGAGATTATAGTCTTGAGGATCGTGATCAAGCGCCGGGCGATAGCAAACAAGCTCATGAATGAAAGAACTGCTTTGTGTTTCTTCAAACCTCGAGCGAGCATCTGCACGAGTTTCATCGGCGTGGATGACGTGCTATTTGAGTACCACGTCGTTCAATGCATCAACCAGAGGCCGCAACTGCCCCCCCGTCACGCCTACCCACTGGGCCAATGTTGAACGTGGAATCGCCAGGCCGGCTCGAATCAAAATCGATCCTGGCGGTAAAGCGGAAGATGGTCGGCAAACCTGGCGATCATGATGTGCGCCAGAAGCCCAGCTGCCGGGATACCCTTGTCGATGATCTGCGCCGGAACCGGCGCCTGAATCAGTGTTTCGCAATCATCGCCGACCCATTTGCCACGGATGTGGCATTCAACGATAAATACGCCCGGCGTGTAGTCCAGCTTCTCGCTGGCGTATTCACCTATACGCTTGAGTGCGCAGCCGCATTGGCAGTGAGTCCCTTGTTGTTGAGCTGGAACTCTCGTTTTCAGCACCTACCCCGGCGTCCTGCCGATTCAGGATCAGAGGGCACGTTTGCGGTGTGCTACTTACGCCGTGTGCACGAAAAAAAATCCGGTGCCTGAGCCGTCTCTTTTCAAGAGAAGGCATCCAACAGCATCGGTCAAATAAAATATATCTTTATATGGATCTGGAAAGTCTGATGAGTATAGCTGCATCACAAACTCGTATTCTTCCAACACCTCCGAGGGCAACGCTATTCCATTAGGTGGGGTATTCGTAAGCATCGAGAATACTGGAAACTCGTCATCTTGTACTTCTTTGTCGCAAAATGCGGTGTTCGTTTTCGGAACCCTATCGCCCGGGCTAATAATTTCCGAGTCTGAGCTCTCCACAACTACTAGCGTGTAACCACTGGATATCGACTCAAACTCTGAAGCGTCACCACTGTAAGTGACATTGTCGAGGAAATAATCAGAGCTGCTGTAGGTTGAAAAAACATACAGCATGCCCTCTTGGGGTATTGAGTTGTAATCGTGAACCCTCCTCAGGGCGGCGCAGTCTATGGTGGCAATTAATACCAGAGCTTCTCCATCAGGGTTCATCGGCCAAGTATTTAATCTTACTGAGTCACCACCTATAACAATCCCAGCGCTTTTTAAATCGTCAGAAAAGACAATCTCTTGAACCATCACCATGTATGTTCACCCACATCCGCTGCTTGAGCTCGACCGTTCATTCAGGGCTAAGCGTGATACCCAGAGCCCTGTTTATAAGCTCTCCAGGGCTGGAATAAAATCCAGAGCGCAGCCGCTAAAAGTCATTTCGCGAACAGCACACTAGTTACAATCACTCAACTTGAAAGGCCGGTGAGGAAAGCTTCCAGAAATATACGAACTCAATAATTCACCCAGCCACGCTGTCATGATTTTTTTTGAAAATGCTTCCGCCAACAAACCAATATCGTCTGAAACGTATCCAGCAGCCTCAGCGTTGCTAGTAAGGCGCAGAGCCGTTTTAAAGGCATACTCCCTCAGCTTGGTGATGTCAGCTTCATCAGCTGAAGCGCCGTAACTCAACGCTGCGAGGTGCTCGTTCTGCTCTACCCATGAAGCGTCAAAGCCCTCCTCATCTCGCTGATCCAATAGTGAATCCCAATCATCGATGGCTTGCAGAAATTGAAAAAAATCAGCTTTTTTAACCTCTGCTGAAAACACTTCCAGATTTTCTATTTTCATTATTTCGATCTACTTCTTTAGCCAACCGTCAGCGTCCGGTGATTTTGATTTCGATGTAACGGAGTATAAGAGTCTGTAAGACCATCCAGGCGACAAAAAGCCAGGTACCGGTCTCGTGACTGATCCCGGGCAACTCATAGATGACGGTGGCGCCCAGCATGAACCCGCCCAACGTCAAAATCATGCTTAAAACAATCCCCACTTCAAAAGCTCCCTGCCTGATAGCCGTGTTTGATTATAAGCATTGTCATACGGCCTCCTCCTCAGGCACATCGCGAAAATTCAGCAGCGATGCGGTGGGCGCTGGTGATGAAACCTGCTCAGTAGGGGGCTGTTTCTATGAAGGTCAAATCGGCATCAGCTTTCCTCATCATCCCAAATCACGCTGCACTGAACGCAAGCCATGACGTACCTGCCTGAATGCTACCAACCCGCATGCGACACGGAAGCCGCTCGACTTCGAGCCTTGGTCTGCGAAGTCGAAAGCCCAGACGAGGATCCACTGCCCGGCAGACAAAAATCGCGACCCGCGCAGGCAGAGGTCTCTACGAAGCCCCGCCTGAGCAGTCGCGACAGCCTGCCGCGCACACCCTCACCAACGACCAGGTGCGGTAGTGTCAGGCGGATGAGAGTGGATTTTCGAAATCAGGCAACGTGTGCAGTAGTGGCTAACCGCGGCTCCTTGAGTCTCAGAACATTTTCCTTACTGATGTAGCAATGCCATCGGAGGAATGCCTGCTCCTGACGAGATTGGGCGATTCGCCACTCGCAGCTGCCGATGCTACTTATCGGCAGAGACATCATCTCTGCCGTAGCGCGATTGAGCTGGCTCAACAGGTCATGACTGCCTTCGGAAATTTTCCTTATGAGGACCATTGTTGGCTTCTTCTTAAGAGGTGAACAAATGAGACCATGACAAATCGAGTCTGCACGCGGATTTCAAAGATTCAGACGAACGGATACTTCGCAGGGATCGCTCAGCATTTCGAAAGCCAATTCAAGTACTGTGCGGAATACCGGAAAACGTGGCTGGCAGGAAGGGCACTTCTGCGTTGAGACCGAGAATGGGCCGCCAAGTGGCGTATGATCAGCGTGGCCGATGCGCTATGGGGGGGTACGCGAAACTCTCGCCTCGTTCGGCAACAAATCTGTATTCGTATTAATGAAGGATAGCGACTCAGCAGGCGCTGAGTAGTCCAGGTATGGGGGGCATTTCATTATCACTGAGACACGAGTTCTGAACTCGTCACGCAATTGTTCGAGCGGCCGCACTAGCAGGGCTGGCGCCAATATGACCAGCCGCGATGCATCAGAACAGGCCTGCGCTGGAATGTCAGCCAATGCTAAGCAAACGCGCAGGCGGCTTCTCATCAGCTTTGCGATAGAGGTATTCACGCCATACCCGAAAGGCGCTCTGCTGACGCGAGCATGCATCCCTCCATTGCTCACCGCCAACCTGTCCCACGTGCAGGGACATCATTATCTCAGTCGCTCTGTCGAGTTCAACAACCAGATCATGTGCGTTCGTTGTGTCAAAAAAATTGGAGTTCATAAAAATCCCTTTTAATTATTGGCTATTTATCGACTAGTCATCTCCTTGATAGTGCTCGGGTTCTGACGAACGGTAAGGTTATGGAGTCCGACCCATGTATTGAGCAACGCCCACTTCCCCACTAAAGCTTTTACAGCCTCGCGATCATCGGCGAGCGAGGCCATGCCATGAACAGACCAGTCAATCAGATGGATTTTCGACTGTCGCAGTTCAGGCACGAAAAACTCCAGGATCATAATCAACGTGGTTATTCCAAAGACATGATGTAGTGGTCAAGGGGACAAGAAGCCGGACCCTACATTCAGGCTATCGACCCTATAGATTTTTTTGAGCAGGATTCTTTTCGCCACACGCCCATAGTGATATCAGAACGCCTCCATCGGCGCGACGATAACTCGATAAGGCGCTTTAGATGCATATCTTTGGTTGGATCCTGCTGATCCTTCTACTCACGTTCAGCTACCTATGTCGAAATGGCGAGGGCTTGGCCGCTACAGCTGCAAACCTATTGTTCATCACAAGCGCAGTCGGACTTTATTTCTACCCCACTCTTTACGCCATCACTCATGGGGTCGAGATCCGCAATTCGATCTTCAAGCTGAACCTGCTGTTGGGATGGACCGGCATCGGCTGGCTGGCGGCCTATTACCGTGCGATTGTTTTCAGGATGGAGAGCAGATAAAAGGCCCAACCAACCGGCCATTCTTCACATTGTTTTCACATAGAGTCTCGTAATCTAATTACAGGCTCTATCAGGCCTTAGCCCGCTCCCCCATCGCGGGCTTTTCTTTGCGCGGAATTAAGGTATTCGTCAGCCGCCCTCCTCCTGATCTTCCTTGTGCAAATCCACAACCAGGTTCGCCGCCTCTTCTTCTGACTCCAGATAATGAAGCGTTCCGTCGTGACTTTTCACTTCGATCAGGGCTTCAAGATCGGGGCGACGATGCTCACTTGGGATATCTTCACCGGTTAGCGTTTTCAATGTGACTGCCATGAGCGTTCCTCCTTAAAAGAAAGCTGACAAAGAGACCTGCCGACAATTCAACCGGCTTGGCCTGATTCTGATAGCCAGAATGGCGCATACACCGACTGCCGCTCCTCTATCGCCCCAACCGAGCGATCCTGAACCGCGAGCAATCCCATCTGACAGTCACCGAGCCGTCGTCATCACCAGTCAAATCCTGCTTGTCCTCAGCCAAGTGAAACGCTTCATCGAGTGCCTTGAAGGCCCGATATCCTTGGCCTATGCTCGAAATTGATGGTCCATGACGGGTCAGTTTTTCACGCTTGGGAGAAATTCAATGAGCAAATTCATTCTGTCGGCAATAACCGCTACTTTCCTGATGGGCGCGGCCGTACCTCTCGCCTTGGCTGAAAGCGAACTGGAGAAAGGCATCCGGCACGACAATCGTGAATTGGACAAAGGTGTTGAACATGATGCAAAGGAAGTGGATAAAGGCGTGAAGCACGACGCAGACGAGGTGGATAAAGGCGCTAAACATGATGACAAAGAGCGCCACAAGGCTGACAAGCACATCGACAAAGAGGTGAAAAAGGATCTCTGAGCCAAACGCGCAAGCCGTGCATGATGCGGGCTTCTTTATGTTTATCATTATGATTGTCAAACGCTCAGACCGGGCCTTAGAATGCCTCGCCCTGGACTGCCGATTCGATAACGGCGCGGAACATTATTTTAAATCAAGGGCTTACACAGATTTCTGGCGTAGGCCCTTGTTGTTTTCCGGGCCTCAAAACCATAGCCGCGACTCAACCCTTTTCTCGCTAAATATCGAGTACGTATTCAAGATACAATTTGGCGCGTCTTCGACCTCTGAACTACCTCTGAACTAAAGAGGGTCGACTTTAAAAAGGACCAGACAGGCATGACCAGGGATAATCAGGAACTTCGGGATGCACTTGTGTCGGCAGCATTTCTGCTCAAGTGGTCGTCCGCGGATCTGCACAAAAAGGCGCAGGATTTAGCTGATGCTGGCAACCAGACGGAAGCTGATGCAATACGGGAAATCGTAAATAATTATCAGGCTTGCGAATCGAACCTGCTCAGCTTCGCAGATGAAGTGAAGGCTGGACGAATTAATCGGGAATCCGTCGAAGAGCCTCGCTAGCTCGACGCAAATCACCTGCAGCCGCTATTCGCGCGCTCGAAGCAAGGCGCGAATAGCGACGTCGGCTGCTCAGCAGGCGCCAGGCGGAATACCACCCTTATTGAAATCCTTCAGACGTTCCTGCTCTTCCTTGGTGGAATGAGCAGGTGTGTCATCTTTCGGCGGCTCTTTCTTTTCGTCAGTCATTGCACTGTCCTCATGGTTGGTGCTGTTTCGGCACCTTGAGGGAGCGGCAGTTCAAATTGTTCTCTGCCCGCGTGGAGAACCTTTTACAGGCGCTGGGGACAAGTTCGGTTCGAACGTCAGCGGCAAGCCAAGCGGGCATCAACCTTCTCTACGGCTAGCACGTGTCCTGAAAGGTTCACGGACCAGCCTGGATTGGCATTCAAGCAGCGCAAGCCCCCCAGAGTCGGCCTTACCTACATCTCCACTTGTGTACCGAGCTCAATAACCCGGTTAACCGGCAAATTGAAGTACCTGAGGCTTCCGTTGGCGTTCTTCAACATGAACGAGAAGAGGCGTTCTCTCCAAAGCGCCATCCCGATCTGTTTGGTAGGGATGATGGTTTCTCGACTCAGGAAATACGTTGTACGCATCGGAGCAAACTCCAGTCCATCGAATCGACAGTGGAGCAGCGCGCGGGGTACATCCGGCTCTTCAATAAAACCGAAATTAAGAGTGACTCTGTAAAACCCTTCCCCACAGCTTTCTACCTCAACACGCTCATTGGGCGGCACCCGTGGTCTCTCGTCAGATATGACCGTCAAGAGAACGACCTGCTCATGCAACACCTGATTGTGCAGCATGTTGTGCAGCAAGGCATGTGGAACCGCGCCGGACTTAGCCGTCAGGAAGACCGCCGTGCCTTGCACCCGATGCGGCGGGCCAGCGGCAATACTCTCGACAAATACCGGCAGAGCAAGATGGGTTTCATCCAGTCGCTCCATCAAGATTTCACGACCCCGCTTCCACGTTGTCATCAACACGAAGAGCGCGATGCCCGCAACGACCGGAAACGCACCGCCCTGGAAAATCTTCGGCACATTGGCAGCGAAATACAGACCATCGACGAGCAGAAATCCGAACAGCATGGGAATGGCAAACCAGCGTGGTGCCTTCCACAGCAGCAGAGCAACTGCCGAAGCCAGAAAGGTGGTAATCAACATCGTGCCAGTTACAGCGACCCCATAAGCGGCAGCCAATGCACCTGACGATTCAAAGCCGATGACCAGAAGTACGACGCCGACCATCAAGGCCCAGTTTACAACGCCTATATAGATCTGCCCTTGCTCTTGGCTTGAGGTGTGTTGAATGAACATTCGCGGCACATAGCCCAATTGAATGGCCTGATGGGTCAGCGAAAACGCGCCCGAAATGACGGCCTGTGAGGCGATAACAGTTGCCAAAGTCGACAGCGCTACCATGGGCAGCAGTGCCCAGTCAGGTGCCAACAGATAAAATGGGTTCCGCACGGTATCCGGTGCACCCAATATCAGCGCGCCTTGGCCGAAGTAGTTCAACACCAGGCCTGGCAAGACCAACAGAAACCACGCCCTTGCAATCGGCTTGCGCCCGAAATGGCCCATGTCAGCATAAAGGGCTTCTGCACCCGTCAAGGCGAGCACGACAGCGCCCAGAATCGTGATGCCGATACCTGGGTGACTGATGAAAAAATTGAACGCCCATACCGGATTCAGTGCCTGCAGCACCTCTGGACGCTGAATGATACCGTGCACGCCCAAGCAACCCAGGACGACGAACCAAAGAACCATGACCGGGCCGAACAGCGCACCAATCTTTGCAGTCCCGTGTTTCTGGATGGCAAATAACGCGATCAAAATAATCGTAGCTATAAGTACGACCCACGCGCTGATGCCATCAAACGCCAGATCAAGGCCCTCAACCGCTGACAGAACCGAAATCGCAGGGGTGATCATGCTGTCGCCGTAAAACAGCGCGGCACCAAAGATCCCAAGCATGACTAACAGCGTTTGCAGTCTCGGAAGCCCCACCGTTGCTCTGCGAGCCAGCACTGTCAGCGCCATAATGCCGCCCTCACCCTGATGACTTGCTCGAAGGATGAACAGCACATATTTAATCGTTACGACCCAGATGAGCGACCAAAAGATGAGTGACAGAACGCCATAGACCCCAGCTTCTGTGGGCAGCACCCCGTAATGGCCGCCGAAAATCTCTTTCATCGTATATAAAGGGCTGGTACCGATATCTCCATACACAACGCCAATGGCGGCAATTAGCAGTCCGCTTGCTGTGCTTTTTTTAACGGTACTCTCAGCGGTAATGGTCGACGATTGAGTCAAGAGCGGTTCTCACTGTGTTGGGGGCGGTTCTATGAGCAGGACGCATTTCTTCGCCTGACAGAGGCCATACACGAATTCTTCAATACGCGCGTTGTGTTTGATTAGCGGAGGTTTCGCCACGCCGTTTCGGGCGCCAGGTTATCCGGCCCAGAGTGACCGTCAGACGTCTTAGCGAAAGGCGTAAATTTTAGGTAAATCGAGAGGATGGAATATAAAGAAAACGTAAAATCTTCAGGTCGCAAAAAAACCGTTAGCTTCCAGGCGCCTGACGCTTACCTGAAGGCAGTGTTTATTTAGTGAAGCAAGTCTGTAGAACCTGACCAGATGTTTCATCTATCCGGCAATTGAATCCAGAAAAATTTCCTACCCAAAGGGGCTCCTCATTCGTTACACCGGTATAGGCATCGACTGCCCCGATTCCAATAGCGGGTGCTCGCCAAAGTAAATTGCCTGACGAGTCGTAGCAGAAAAGATTTCGCGCAGGAGCACTCCTCTCAAAAGCCATCCAGTCAAACGTCACCAGCACCCGTCGATTGATCAACACAGCTTCAAGGGCGGGATATTCAACTTCAAACCTTATCCCCTCTCCGAAAATCCAGTTGCCGCTGACTTCGAGTTGCATACACTCTTCCTGTCCATCACCGCGATGGTTACTCCATTGCGGTTTACTACCGTATCACGCTGCCAACGCAGAAGATTAATCAGATTGGTGAGTTGCTGCCGCATAGTCGATGGCACCACGCAGTACCTGGGTGCTGATCGATCAAGTATGTGGACACTATCCTGCGATCTATTTAGGGTTACCTTTCACATGTATGCCGACTTGCGAGAGCTTTATGCCCAATACACTGAGTTTTCACCAGGTCGATGTATTCGCTAGCAAGCCCCTGGAAGGCAATGCCCTCGCAGTCGTAAGCGACGCTGATGATCTGACCACCGAACAAATGGCTGCGTTCGCACGCTGGACAAACCTCAGCGAGACTACATTTCTCATGCGTCCTGCCAATCCTGATGCGGATTATCGTGTACGTATCTTTACTCCAATGCGTGAACTTCCCTTCGCTGGCCACCCTACCTTAGGCAGCTGTTACGTGTGGCTGGGGGATAATGGTTTATCGCAACGTAAAGAAGTCGTTCAGGAATGTGGTGCAGGTTTGGTTCACATCCGATGCGACGGCCCTCGCCTGGCTTTCGCGGCACCACCATTGCTACGTGGAGGCGCAGTTGAAGACGAGGTTTTGCACCGCATCATCGAGGGGTTGCGTATTGCACCTGACCGTATCATTGCGAGCCAATGGGCAGACAACGGCCCGGGTTGGGTTGTCGTAATGCTGCGGTCGCGTGAAGAACTGTTGGCAATACATCCAGACTATGCAGCACTGAACGGGTTGAACGTAGGAGCCTTTGCGCCTTGGGTCGGGCGAGATGCAGGAGCTGATATCGAAGTTCGAGCCTTTATTAGTAACAGGTCTACCGAAGACCCTGTTACTGGTAGCCTTAATGCCGGCCTTGCCCAATGGCTAATACCAGCCGGGCTAATACCAAAACGATATGCCGCCAGCCAAGGTACAGCGTTGGGACGTCTCGGACGAATTCAGGTGGAACAAATTGGCGAGCGTATCTGGGTCGGAGGGGAAGTTCAAAACTGCATTACCGGTCGAGTGTCTTTTTAGCAGATGATTAAAAAGATTGCCGTTGCAAGACATGTTTATTTCGCAAGCACCTTACAACGGCACCTTATAGCCAGGTCGGCGTAGGTCAAGCGGATATGATCCGGGCACTTGACCTGATATCAGCTGGCTAACGACGCTTGAATAAGTGCACGGATTCGATCAGCGTCCGATTTCGTCATAGGACTATAAACAATCATTCCCAGGTCCGGGCGGCCTTCTACGGCAAAGCCGGAATATTCGAGTTCGATCAATCCAAGGGTTTCGTGTCGCAGGCGTTTGACTCCGTCGCCATGGACACGCACATCATTGTCACGCCAGAACGAAGCAAATTCGGGGCTCTGTGCACAGAGTTCTTCCACAAGTCTGGCGACTTCCGATTGGGCACCGGCCCGAATGGCATCCGCCCTGAATGCACCGACCACAAACCTTGCCGTTGCTTCCCAGTCAAGTTGCCCCGCGCGAATCTTCGGGCTGCAGAAAATCAGCCGCAGGATATTGCGCTGTTCCACCGGCAGCGTCCCATAGTCAGTGAGCACAGCCGCCGCGGCACGGTTCCAGGCAAGCACATCCCATGTCGCGCTTTTGATAATAGCTGGGCTGGTCTCAAAACTGTCCAGCAGCCGTTGTAGCCGGGGTGTAACTCCCTCGGGCGGCTTGTAGACAACTTCCGGCGGATGGCCGAACGCGAGCATGAAAACATGCTCTCGCTCGGAGTCGGTCAACAAAAGACTTTCAACAATCCGGTTCAACACTTCCGCTGACGGGTTTCCGCCCCGGCCTTGCTCAAGCCACGTATACCAGGTGGGGCTGATATTTGCCCTGGCCGCAACTTCCTCCCGACGTAAACCAGGAGTGCGACGTCGCCCTGCCGGGAATCCGAGAGCCAAAGGATCAATACGGCCCCGACAATCCTTCAAGTAAAGTCCCAGTGCGTTATTCGACGGGTCCGGCATGTTTTATCCCAGTAGTATTTATACCCTGATAATGTCCCTGCTTTTACAGGATGCAGCTTAAGCGCACTGTATCGGATCAGCACATAGAGAGTTCGATCATGCGTATCTTTTTAACCGGTTCAACAGGGTTTATTGGCTCAAATGTCGCGTCGGAGCTGATTGCATCAGGGCACGAGGTATCCGGACTTACGCGTTCCGAGTCAGGTAGACAAGCGCTGGCAGCAATCGGGGTGCACGCTTATCCGGGAAATATCGAAGACCTGCAAAGCCTGCAACGTGGTGCCAGCGAATGTGATGGCGTGATCCATACCGCCTTCGATCACAACTTTGCGAACTTTGTGGAAAACTGCCAGAAGGATCGACGTGCAATTCTTGCTCTCGGTGCGGCACTTGAAGGAAGTGACCGCCCGCTGATCATCACCTCAAGCACGGCAATGGGTTCGACGGTGCCCGGGCAAAAAGCGCTCGAGAACTCTTTTAACCCTGACCATCCCAATCCCAGAGTGGCCTCGGAATTGGCGGGCCTGGAACTGTCTCAACGAGGCGTTAATGTCTCGGTCATGCGCCTTTCCCAGATTCACGACACCAGAAAGCAAGGCTTGGTGACGGAGGTCATTGGATTAGCCCGCAAGACTGGAATCTCTGCTTATATCGAAGGCGCGCTCAACGGCTGGTCCGCAACGCATATCAAGGACACGGCGCAGCTGTATCGCCTGGCATTGGAAAGGCAGGCATCCGGTTCGCGCTATCACGCTACCGCTGAAGAGTCTGTTCCATTCAGGCGCATCGCGGAGATGATCGCCCATAAATGGGGGCTACCGTTAGTTGCTCTGGATGCGGAAAGCGCAGCCGCTCATTTTGGCTGGCTAACCCCTTTCGTGAGCAAAGATATGTCTGCCTCCAGCGCCCTGACCAGAGAGGCCTTGCAATGGAATCCACAGGGGCCAACGCTTTTGACTGATTTGCAGAACATGCGGGACGACGGTCTGGCGAACTAATGCTATCCCTCTCGACTCATGTCACGGCCGCGCTGGCAACGCGGCCTTTACACCTTGGCGAATCCTTTCGAACAAAGCACAAGCATGCGTACGCGCGCACGCCGCTTACTTGCCCACTACTGTACCGGCAGAAAATTCATCAGCAATAAACTCTGCGCGTAATTAAGGCCAATACGCCGGTAACGCTCATCCTGAATCTGCGCCAGCAAATCCAGACGCGCGACTATCTTGCCAAACTCCACGGCGAAACTCAGGTTACTGGTTTGGTCGGATATCTCATTGGAGAACAGCAGCAGGTCGCCATTGGCATCCTGACGCTGGCTCAGCAACCAGGTGGCTTTTTCGATATTGCGGGCAGCATTGCTGACGAACTGCGGATTGATGGAGTCCGTTACATAAAACTCGGTGCGGCCTCCGTGAGCAGTGATCAGCATGCTACCAATCGCGTAGATGAATGCCCCCACACGATCGCCGCGAAACTCCGGACTCAAGGAATAACTTAGCGCTGCCAGATCCCGACGCTCCCCAAGGGCAGGCAACGGCTGACGCAATTCTATGGCTTGGCGGATCGCCCGCGCGGCACTGACCTCATCGGTGTAACCCGATTGCCGCCACTGGTTAGGATTGCGCATATAAAGCTTGTTCATCAACAGATACAGGCTTTGCAGATTGTCGTGCATGCCTAACGTGGCCATACGGTCAACGCTGGTCTGGAAGATCTCGTCAGGTTTGCCTTTGCTGAATTGATTGGCGATATCGCGGCCCTGCTGCTGGCTGCAACCGCTGATACCGAGCAGAAAAACCACCGCCAGCACAAGCCGCTGGCGCATCAATTGAATGAAACATGCAGGTAACGTGCGATCCATCGGCACTCAGTCAGATTCGCTGTCCGCGCGGGAAATCAGCGCGGTCGGGACAGACATAGATCGGGAAAATCGAGAAAAGTGCGGTATGGGGGCCGGATTGGTGAATCGCCCCGCGAATCAGCCATGCTACGGAAGTGATTGAAATGCACTTTTTGTAGGCGCTGCCGGAGGCTGCGATGGCGGTGTGTCAGGGTGAATGCCTCGCAGCCTTCGGCAGCTCCTTACGGGTTCGATCCAGATTTCCAGCTCGCGCGTAGCGAGTTATGGACAGGAGTCACAGGCGGCGGAGGCTGGACGCTTACTCCTGAAATACCATAGTCTGTTTTTTCTTCGACACCCACCCGGCAACGAGAAAGTAATGATCGAACCACAAGGACGTATCGAGTTTTCCGGGCTGCAATGCCGACCTCTTGGGCGAGATGACGCCAATATGATCAGCTTGCACCGTCAAACAATGTTTCTTGAAGCTGGCGGGGATCCTGAGAATTTACGAGTCATGACTGAACATTTTCGGCCATGGCTCAAGGAGCGCCTGGATGACGGTCGTTACTACGGATTTGCACTCTGCGATGCTGATCAGGTTGTTGCAGCGATTGGTCTTATGACCATCGACTGGCCACCCCACCCTTCGCACCCCACCATGGGTCAGCGTGGTTACGTGCTCAATGTATTTGTCGAGCCGGCATACCGGCGTCGTGGCCTGGCTTCAGGCTTGATGCAACTAGCCGAGGCTGAGTTTGCCAGACGAGGACTCACCTTCGCCGTGCTACACGCAACCAAGACTGGAAAGCCCGTGTATGAGCAAATTGGCTGGATGGGAACCTCTGAAATGGCCAAAACCATCACATGATAACAACCGCTTCGGACCTATAGCCGGCGTTCAAGAATCGTCTCTCGCAGTCATGTTATGGTTAGAACCTGCACGGTAAGGTAAGAAGATAAAACATGGATCTGATTCAGCTCACGCCTGCGACATATCACACAACGGATGATTATTGGCAGCTTCTTCGCGCAAGAGATGGCTCAATCTATATCCTCGTCAACTGCGAGGCGTCTTTTGTGAGTTATGAATGCCTGATTAAACTCAACGATGAAGAATTGCGCGACTACATAGGCTTAGGCTGGCTATCCATTCAGCACCTGGCTAACCGAATCAATTATTTTGTCAGTGAGTACAAAAGCCGCCGGATCACGGGCCCTTTGTTCGAAGCAGCCATTCAGGCTTCCAGGCTCTAAACATCTCCAGAAATCCGGGTAATCGCCAGTGGCGGCGATGCAGACCGAGCAGTAGTTTCTGGCTTCACCCGAGCGTTACAGATCGAGATTATCTGATGAATGACCCGAAACAGGCTCTCAACAAAATAGAAGATCTTCTCAGCGCTGCACGCGGGACAGACGATCTGTTTCTGCATGCCGCGGCATTCAGCGCGATATCTATCCTTACTAAAGGACTCGATGAGTATTTCAAGGAGCGCGCTCCGTACGCTGCCGAAAACATCGAGCGGCTACGCTCTCACTCATCATCGATGCTCGGATACGACATCACTCTCGGGCACAGTACAGAGCAGCACCACCTGTGGGCACTATCTGCAATTTCGGGCCTGAAGGAAGCGCTCGACAGGCTCGATAGATAAAGGAGGGGTTCTCGTACGGAACGACTCTTGGAGCGACCTGGATCAAGCCGATGACCACGAGATAGAGAAACCTGCCTTTCTTTCGCCGACTGGCTAAAAGCCCAACCGAAGAAAACAATCGAACCATTGGCAATATCACCTGCTATCGCAGGCAATGCGGATCGCTACCCCGATCGTTCCTGCAGGTTTTTCGAACGCAATAAAAAACCCGAAGACGTTAATCTTCGGGTTCTTTAATAGTGGAGGCCGAGGTCGGAATCGAACCGGCGTAAGCGGATTTGCAATCCGCGGCATAACCATTTTGCTACTCGGCCTCAAACATCCAGTGCCCAAACAACAAACACTCAATGTGTACAAACTTGGAGCGGGAAACGAGACTCGAACTCGCGACCCCGACCTTGGCAAGGTCGTGCTCTACCAACTGAGCTATTCCCGCATCTTGGTGACGGGCGCTATTCTATAGATTCAAACCGCGCCGTCAACCCTTTGTTTTAAAAACTTATTTTTTATCGGCCGTGGTTTTCAGATGCGGCCATGCAGCTCTCAGGTATTGCAGCATCGACCATAAAGTCAGGCCTGCTGCAAGAATCAGCAACACGTAACCCAACACCACCCAGAAAGTAAACGCAGGGGGATTAGCCAGCAGGATGACCAGCGCAAGCATTTGCGCAGCGGTCTTCCATTTGCCCAGGTTGGATACCGCAACCTGGGCCCTGGCGCCCAGTTCGGCCATCCATTCGCGCAACGCGGAAATGACGATCTCACGGCCGATAATCACCGCCGCAGGCAATGTCAGCCATAGATTGGCGTGGGCCTGAACCAGCAACACCAGTGCCACTGCAACCATCAGTTTGTCCGCCACCGGATCGAGAAACGCGCCAAACGGCGTGCTCTGCTCCAGACGGCGAGCCAGATAACCATCGAGCCAGTCGGTCGCCGCGGCAAAAGCGAACACGCTACTGGCTGCCATGTAGCTCCAGTGGTAAGGCAGATAAAACAGCAGAATGAAGATCGGAATCAGGAGGACACGTAGAACGGTGATCAGATTAGGGATATTCATCGGCACAACTTGCTACGAGGTGAGCGGGCATTCTACTCGCTGTGCAGGTTTGCATAAATCGACTCTGCAAGCTTTTTACTGATTCCGGGCGCTTTTGCGATTTCTTCGATGCTGGCGCGGGACAATTCCTGCAAACCACCAAAATGCTTGAGCAGGTCCCGACGCCGTGTCGGCCCTACTCCGGCAACGCCTTCAAGACTCGAAGTGCGCCGTGTCTTGCCGCGCCGTGCCCGGTGTCCAGTAATTGCAAAACGGTGAGCTTCGTCGCGAATCTGTTGAATCAGGTGCAGCGCCGGAGAATCCCCCGGCAGGGTAAATTCGTGAGCGGAATCGTTAAGGTACAGCGTTTCAAAGCCTGCCTTACGAGTAGTGCCTTTGGCAACACCCAGCAGGATCAGGTCAGGCACCGCCAGCTCATTCAATACATCCCGAGCCATGGACATCTGCCCTTTACCACCGTCAACCAGCAGAATATCCGGCAGCTTGCCCTCGCCGTCTTTCAGTTTGCTGAAACGCCGGGTAAGCGCCTGGTGCATGGCGGCATAGTCATCCCCCGCCGTAACACCTTCGATATTGTAGCGGCGATAATCCGACTTGATCGGCCCTTCAGGACCAAATACCACGCAGGAGGCCACTGTGGCTTCACCGCTGGAATGGCTGATGTCATAACACTCAAGGCGCAACGGCGGCTCGTCGAGTTTCAAAACCTTTTGCAGTGCATCGAAGCGCGCCGCCACATGCTGACGATTGGCAAGCCGCGCAGCCAATGCCTGTTCCGCGTTGGTCACCGCCATCTGCTGCCAGCGGGCACGAGTGCCACGCACCCGATGACTGATCACCAGCTCGCGGCCTCGGGACTCTTCAATGGCGTCGATCAGGGTCGGGAAGTCGTCATGCAGCACATTGACGATGATTTCAGCTGGCAGCTCACGATCAACACCGCCAAGGAAATACTGCGACAGGAAGGCCGACATGACCTCACCCACCTCCTCCTCGATACCGACCTGCGGGAAGAAGTTCTTGCTACCCAGCACCCTGCCCCCGCGCACGCTGATCAGGTGCACGCAAGCACCGCCGGGGTTGACGAACGCGGCAACGACATCCACATCACCCGTGCCGCCTTCCATGCTCTGTTGATCCTGAACCCGGCGCAGCAACGCAATCTGGTCGCGCAGTTCGGCAGCCTGTTCAAAATCCAGGCTCATGGCGGCTTTTTCCATCAGCGCGTTCAACTCGTCGGTCAGCGTATTACTGCGACCTTCGAGGAACATCACCGAGTGGCGCACATCTTCCGCGTAAACCTGGGGTTCCACGAGACCGACGCAAGGCCCCTTGCAGCGTTTGATCTGGTATTGCAGGCACGGTCGGGTGCGGTTCTTGTAAAAGCTGTCTTCGCACTGACGCACCAAAAAGGTCTTCTGCATCAGGCTCAGGCTTTCCCGCACCGCGCCGGCACTGGGGTAAGGACCGAAATAACGACCTTTGGATTTCTTGGCGCCGCGATGAATGCTCAGACGCGGAAAGTCGCCATCCGAAAGATAGACGTAGGGATAGGACTTATCGTCGCGCAGCAGAATGTTGTAGGGCGGCCGCCATTCTTTGATCAGCGTCTGCTCAAGCAGCAGCGCCTCGGTTTCATTGGCGGTGATGGTGGTTTCGATCTGAGCGATCCGCGAGACCAATGCACTGGTCTTTGGGGCGTGGCCGGTCTTGCGAAAGTAGCTCGCCAGCCGGTTTTTCAGATTCTTGGCTTTGCCGACATACAGCAGGCGCGCCTCGGTATCGAACATGCGATACACGCCAGGACGACCGCTACAGGTTGCAAGAAAGGCACTCGGGTCAAACGGTGGGTTCATTTCAGGCGCTGGCATCGACCATGCCGTGACGTACCGCCAGCAAAGCCAGCTCGACATCGCTGCCAATCGACAGCTTCTCAAAGATACGGTAACGGTAGGTATTTACGGTTTTGGGGGACAGACACAGCTTATCGGAGATGGTCTGGACTTTCTGGCAGCCAACGATCATCAGGGCAATTTGGATCTCACGCTCCGAGAGCAGATCGAAAGGCGAGTTGTTGACCTGCGGCTGAAAAGACTTGAGGGCCAGTTGCTGGGCGATCTGCGGACTGATGTAACGCTGCCCGGCAAAGACCAGACGAATGGCTTGCACCATTTCTGCCAGGCCAGCACCTTTGGTCATGTAACCCGCCGCCCCGGCTTGCAACAGCCGCGTTGGGAAAGGATCTTCCTCGCAGACCGTAACGGCCACAACCTTGATTTCAGGATGGCTGCGCAACATTTTGCGAGTCGCTTCCAGGCCGCCGATGCCGGGCATCTTGACGTCCATCAGCACAACGTCCGGTTTCAGCTCGCGCGCTTTCTTTAGCGATTCTTCGCCAGAGTCCGCCTGGCCAACTACCTGAAGCCCATCGATATCGGCCAACATGCGCGTAATGCCTGTCCGGACAAGATCATGGTCATCAACAACTAGCACCTTAATCAAGCAGACACCTCGCAAAACGGTCATAACGAATACGGGTCACCATAGCAAAAACAAAGGGCCAGACCTAGCGTCACGCAAGGTCTGGCCCACAATGATTTTGATATGGCGCTGAGGACACGCTATCACCGATGCCCTCAAATGATGAAATTATTTGCGCCGCTAATCGTTAACACAATGAAGTTTCAAACTCCCCCAGGGTTAACGCGCCTTGTTCTGGATCGCATATGAAGCTGACAGCTCAGCCATGGTGATGGTCAATCGCCTGATGGCATCCTGATCTTCCTTGGTAAGGGTACGGTAGCTACCCAGAACTTTCTCCTCAGCATTGCTTAGATTTTCGACAAGGATAGGCGTAGCGCTTCCGGTCAGAACAAACAATACATCCACGCCCTTGGCGGCGATGGCTGCGAGGTAATCGGCCTTGGGGGCACGGTCACCACTTTCGTATTTGCCCTGAGCGTTGGCCTCCACGCCTCCGATTTCTCCAAAAGCTCGCTGAGATAAACCCAGGCGTTCTCTTTCTTTTCTCAGTCGGGAACCTATTCCACTCATTTGAATGCGTAATCCTGTTGACCCCATCCTTACGAATGGTAGAATCGAGTTAAATTAAACTGATTTGAACGGTTTTGAACTATGCCCGGAATACGCACTGCCGCACAAGCCAAAGCATGGCTTGAACATCAAGGTAAATCTGTTCAAGAGTTTGCCCGTGAGCACAGCATTGATCCGGCAACCACATATCAGGTTTTGGCTGGCCGTAAGAAGGGTCGGCGTGGAGAAGCCCACAAAGTGGCGGTTTTACTGGGCATGAAAGACGGCATCATTCCCGCCGAGCCACAACGTCAGGTCGAAGCGGCTGCTGATTGAGATTTTTCTGCGTCAGAAAATGCAGATGAATACGCGGTATTAATGGACACTCGCCCGTAGGAATCTTCTCGATTCCTCTATGGTTTTAAACATCTTGTCTCGAACTCGTTGAACGAAAAAACGCGAGTCCCTCGACTGATCTCGCTGAATCCGCCTATAGCCGCCATTGATATTTCTGATTGAAATGGCCCGCAAGGCTGAAGTAAGCTCGCTGCACTTAACGGAGACGTGTCATGTTGCCATCCACCTCACAGCTACTGTTGCAGACCAGCGTTGATCGTCTGGCAGCGCGTGCAGCCGTGCGTGGTCAGTCAGCAAACGTCGCTCCGCAAAGCACTTCTTATTTTGGGTATTGGTTTAGCCACTGGCGCGCCTGATACCCATCCGGCGCCCATATCAAGGGGACGCCAACCAGAGAATTCTCTACCCCCGGTCGGCTACCCGACCGGGGGTTTTGTTTTTTAACGCCCCTGAAAATTGAATCGAATCGAGGATTACGACATGACCTACAGCACCTATTACCGCACCGACATTTGCACTGCCTGGCGATTTAGCAGCCTCCGTTCGGGACAGCAAGCCGCCTCCGTTCGGTCACTGACAGGTGGCAACCCATTACAGAACGCCCAACCGGCAAATTGTCGAACACCCCAGTAGGGCTCAAGCGGGCCTGACCCGCCAGCCCAGGAAGCAGAACCATGAATTCGTCTATCGCCGTGAAACCGTCCGACCTGTCGACCCGCAACCTGACCGTGCTCGACAGCATCCCTGCCCCGCAGCGCCTGCCGAGTACGCTGCAACTGAAATCCCAACTGCCTCTGGATCTGGCTTTAAGCGATCAAGTCGCCGCGCATCGCCGTGCTGTTCGCGCCATCCTCAATGGCGAAGACACCCGCCTGCTGGTAGTTGTAGGCCCCTGCTCCCTCCATGATCCGCAATCAGCGATCGAATACGCCGAACGCCTGGCAGCACTTGCCGGTGAAGTCAGCGATCAAATGCTGCTGGTGATGCGCGCCTACGTAGAAAAGCCTCGTACCACGGTCGGCTGGAAAGGCCTGGCCTATGATCCGCAACTCAATGGCAGCGATGACATGGCGGCGGGCCTGACGCTCTCACGTCATCTGATGCGCGAGATGCTGCGCCTGGGACTGCCTGTTGCAACAGAGATCCTGCAACCCATGGCAGCCGGCTACTTCGATGACCTGCTCAGTTGGGTAGCAATCGGCGCTCGCACCACTGAGTCGCAGATCCACCGGGAAATGGCCAGCGGCCTGTCCATGCCAGTGGGCTTCAAGAACGGGACTGACGGCGGCGTCGCCATTGCCTGTGACGCCATGCGTTCGGCTGCTCATGGGCATCGTCATTTCGGTATGGATCGCCAGGGGCATCCGGCGATTATCGAAACCCAAGGCAATCCGGACACTCACATCGTGCTGCGCGGTGGGCACAAAGGCCCTAACTACGATCGTCAGAACGTGGCGCAAGTACGCGAGAACCTGGCGAAACAGCGAATTGCCGAACGCATCATGGTCGACTGCAGTCACGCGAACAGTGGCAAAGACCCGTTGCGTCAGCCCGAGGTGTTCAATGAGGTGCTCGCGCAGCGCTTGGAAGGCGATTCATCGCTGGTCGGCATGATGATCGAAAGTCATCTGTTTGAAGGCTGCCAGCCGATCAGCGCATCCATGCGTTACGGGGTTTCGGTGACTGATGGCTGCCTGGGATGGGACTCGACCGAGCATCTGCTGCGCGACGCCGTAAGCAAATTGCGCTACAGGTAACGAGCGAAAAAGAGCGGCGGACAAACGCCGCTCAACGCATCCCATGGTTATTGCCCTGAACTTTATCGAGAAATGCCTTCCTTAATCCGGTAGGCTCTTTCTTTTTTTTGACAGGAGTAATTCCCCATGGCTAAAGCCACTGCCCGCCACATCCTTGTATCCAGCGAAGAGAAATGCAACGAACTCAAAGCGCAGATCGAAGGCGGTGCTGATTTCGCGGAAGTCGCCAAATCCAACTCCAGCTGCCCTTCCAGCCGTCAAGGCGGTGATCTGGGCTCGTTCGGCCCAGGCCAGATGGTCAAGGAGTTCGACACTGTCGTGTTCAGCGCGCCAGTTAACGTCGTGCAAGGCCCGGTGAAAACCCAGTTCGGTTACCACCTGCTGGAAGTGACCAGCCGCCAGGATTGATTCCTCGCCACTGATGTTCACAAACGGCTCGCCTCACGGCGGGCCGTTTTTGTGTGTGTGGTAAGCCCATATGCATTGATATGTGGACGCGATCCAAAGTGAACCGCATTCAGCCTTATTGCGAGCAAGCACCCCACATAGACCACGCTATTGCGTAGGACCGGCTTTAGCCGGGAGGGCGTCGGACATGTCACCACATATTCTTCGCCAGAAATACCGCTCTCCCGGCTAAAGCCGGTCCTACGGCCGCTCCTACGGGATTGCAGGCAAACATAGAATCTCCTGTAAAAGCAGAGCCATACCGGCAAGCAAGTGCCGGCCCTGGCGCATAACCCGCTCTGCACCGCGCATCATCCAGTTACAAACCGGCCCGGGTTCCGGTACCTTGTGGAATGCTGCATTGACGGGGCAAGAACGTTGCCTGACCGTGCCTGTCGTATGACTTTAATCATCGCCCCCCTTAACCCTGATGTTTGCCCGCCGACGTCAGTCAGGATCCCAGTAATGCGTTTTGTTTTTTCATCGCTGATCGTGGCACTACTGGCCCTGCTCTCTGGCCCTCAATTATTGTCCGCTGCACCGCAGCACGCCCTGACGGTTTATGGCGAAGCGCCTCGTTACCCTGCGGATTTCAAGCACTTCGACTATGTGAATCCGGACGCGCCTAAAGGTGGCAGCATGCGTCGCTCGGCTCAGGAAATCGGCCAGTTCGACCACCTGATGCCCTATCTCGACAAAGGCACCGGTGTGTCGCAAATCAACGGCATGCTGTATTCACCACTGGCCGTACGATCGCTGGACGAGCCTTACACCGTTTATGGTCTGGTCGCCGAACGCATCGAGCGCAGCGAGGACGGCCTGTCGCTGCGGTTCTATATCAACCCGAAAGCCCGCTTCGCAGACGGCATGCCTATTACGGCCGAAGACGTGCGCTACACCTACAACCTGCTGATGACGCAAGGCAGCCTGTCATACCGGACACAATTTCAGGACATCAAGGGCGTTGAGGTTGAATCACCGACCCGGATACGCTTTGATTTCAAATCCAGTGAAAATCGCACGCTGCCGCTGGACCTCACTTCCCTGCCGGTTTTTCCGGAACACTGGTGGAAGAGCCGCGATTTTGCGGGCGGTGGCGGCTTTGAGATTCCGGTGGGCAGCGGTCCCTACAAAGTCGCCAAGGTGGACCCGGGACGCAGCATCACGTTCGCCCGCGATCCGGACTGGTGGGCCAGGGATCTGCCGGTGAACCGTGGTACCTACAACTTCGACACTTTCAGCGTCGAGTACTTCGGCGACATTGACGTCGCCCGGCAAGTCCTTAAGGGCGGTGCCTACGACTACAACCGTGAGTACTCCGCCACGGCCTACTCGATTCTCTATGACAGCCCGGCGCTGACCGACGGCCGCCTGCAAAAGGCCCAACTGGCCAAAGGTGCCGTGCAGAGTTCTCAAGGTTTTGTCTTCAACCTGGACCGCCCCATCTTTCAGGATCGCCGGGTGCGCCAGGCGCTATCCATGCTCTGGGACTTTGAATGGACCAATCGGCAGATGATGCGCAACATGTACATCCGCCAGAACAGCTACTTCTCCAACTCGTCTCTGGCGGCCACTGAGCTGCCGACGCCAGCCGAACTGAAAATCCTTGAGCCACTGCGCGCCAACGTGCCGCCGGAAGTTTTCAATAAAGTGTTCCACACCCCGAAAACAGAAGGTACGGGATACATCCGGGACAAGCAGCTTGAGGCACTGAAGCTGATGGAAGAAGCTGGCTGGACGCCCAAGGGCGATCATCTGGTCAACGCCAAAGGTGAGCCGTTTACCTTTACGTTTCTAAACGGCCAGGCCGGGTTTGAAAAAATCCTGCTGCCTTACAAGCGCAATCTGGCGCAGATCGGTATCGACTTCGAGATCCGCCGCATTGATGCGGCGCAATTCCTGAACCGGGTCATGGCCCGTGATTACGACATGATCGTGACCGGCTACTCGGTTTCAACCTCGCCCGGCATGGAGCTGTATAACAATTTCGGCTCCAAAGGTGCTCGCGACCCCGGCTCCACCAACTATATGGTGCTGCAGAACCCCGCGGTGGACAGCCTGATCGCCGGACTGGTCAGCGCCGATCAGAAGTCCACCATGGTGGATTACGCTCATTGTCTGGATCGGGTGCTGCAATGGGGCTATTACTGGATCCCCAATTATTACCCGCCGGGCGCGTCGACGCTGTGGTGGAATCGCTTCGGCATCCCGAAAGTCCAGGCCAGTAATGCGGAGGCGATTGAAACCTGGTGGGAGGTCAGTCCTGTTCCGCTGACCAACGAGCAGTTCGCAGAAAAACGCGGTGCTTCCGCCGTCGCCTCGGAGATGAAGTGAATGCTCGGCTATTTATTGCGACGTCTGTTGCTGATCATTCCGACTCTGCTGTGCATTTTGCTGGTCAACTTCTTCATCGTACAGGCGGCCCCCGGTGGCCCCGTTGAGCAGGCCATTGCCCGCTTGCAGGGCGTAGGTGGTGCCAGTTCCAGCGCTGGCGGCGCATCCAGCGAGTCAATCAATGCCAACTCGTCACGCGCTTCTCGCGGCCTCGACCCGAAACTGATCAAGGAAATCGAACATCAATATGGTTTCGACAAGCCTCTGCACGAACGCCTGTGGCTGATGCTCAAAAGCTATGCGCAGCTGGATTTCGGTAAAAGCTTCTTCCGGGGCGCAACGGTCACCGACCTGATTCTGCAAAAAATGCCGGTGTCCATTTCACTGGGGCTTTGGGCAACGCTGATCACGTACCTGGTCTCGATCCCTCTGGGCATTCGCAAGGCAGTCAGGCACGGCAGCCAGTTCGATATCTGGAGCAGCACCGCCATCATCATTGGCTACGCAATGCCGGCGTTTCTGTTTGCGATGCTGCTGGTGGTGCTTTTCGCCGGGGGCACGTCGCTTAACTGGTTCCCGGTGCGCGGGCTGGTTTCCGAAGACTTCGAGCAGATGAGCACCGTGGGCAAGATCGCCGATTACTTCTGGCATCTGGTGCTGCCCGTTTCGTCACTGGTCATTGGTGGTTTCGCGACGCTGACGATTCTGACCAAAAACTCGTTTCTGAATGAAATCACCCGCCAGTACGTGGTGACGGCCAGGGCCAAAGGCTTGAGCGAGCGCCGCGTTCTGTACGGTCATGTGTTTCGCAACGCCATGTTGCTGGTGGTAGCGGGTATTCCCCAGGCATTCATCAGCGTGTTTTTTGCAGGCTCACTGCTCATCGAGGTGATTTTCTCCCTCGATGGTCTGGGACGCATGAGCTATGAAGCGGCGGTTTCACGGGACTATCCCGTGGTATTCGGCTCGCTGTTCATCTTCACGCTGTTTGGCCTGCTGATAAAACTGGTAGGCGATATCTGCTATACCCTGGTCGATCCACGAATCGACTTCAGCGCGAGGAATGTCTGATGAACAGACTGTCTCCGCTGGCCCAACGACGACTGGACCGCTTCCGCAATAACCGCCGAGGCTGGTGGTCGCTGTGGCTGTTCTGCGGTCTGTTCCTGCTGACACTGGGTGGCGAGTTGATCGCCAATGACAAGCCGCTGGTTCTCAGTTATCAGGACTCGCTGTATTTCCCGGCACTCAAGCGCTACACCGAGCAAGAGTTTAGCGGCCAATTGCCGTTTCAACCGGACTACCGCAGTGATTACGTCCGGGACCTGATCAGAAAAGGTGACGGCTGGATGCTGTTTCCACCCATTCCATTTAGCGATAACACGCCCAATTACGACCTCAATCGCCCTGCCCCCAGCCCGCCAACAGCACAAAACTGGCTGGGCACCGATGATCAGGCGCGTGACGTTCTGGCCCGAGTGATTTTCGGTGCCCGGGTGTCGATTCTGTTTGCACTGGTATTGACCACTATAAGTGCCCTGATCGGTATCGCCGCGGGTGCGCTGCAGGGTTATTACGGCGGCTGGGTCGATCTGATCGGTCAGCGCTTGCTGGAAGTCTGGTCAGGGTTGCCGGTGCTGTATCTGCTGATCATCCTGTCCGGTTTCGTCGAGCCCAATTTCTGGTGGTTGCTGGGCATCATGGCGCTGTTTTCATGGCTCGCACTGGTGGATGTGGTGCGCGCCGAATTTCTTCGCGGCCGCAATCTGGAATACGTCAAAGCCGCTCGCGCCTTGGGCATGAGCGACCGCAAGATCATCACCCGGCATATCCTGCCCAACGCGATGAACGCGACCCTGAGTTATCTTCCGTTTATCCTCACCGGGGCGATTTCCACCCTGACAGCGCTGGACTTCCTGGGCTTCGGCATGCCCGCTGGCAGCGCTTCCCTGGGGGAATTGATCGCCCAGGGCAAACAGAACCTGCAAGCGCCCTGGCTGGGTTTGACCGCTTTCTTCACCCTGGCGTTGATCCTGTCACTGCTGGTGTTCATTGGCGAGGCGCTGCGTGATGCCTTCGACCCGAGGTCTTGATATGTCGGACAACCTGATTGAAATCCGTGACCTTTGCGTCGCCTTCAGCGGGCAAACGGTGGTCAAGAACCTGAGTCTGGATATCCGCGCCGGTGAGTGTCTGGCGCTGGTGGGTGAATCCGGCTCCGGCAAGTCAGTTACCGCCCATTCGATCCTGCAATTGCTGCCCGCCAAAGGCACGGTCAGCACCGGTAGCATTCTTTACCGGGACAAACAGCTGCTCGGTGCAGACAGCCGCACATTACGCCGCTTGCGGGGTAATCAGATCGGGATGATCTTTCAGGAGCCGATGACCTCCCTTAACCCGCTGCATACCGTATCCAAACAAATTGGTGAGACCCTTCTGCTGCACAAGGGGCTGACGGGCCGGGCTGCCCAGAAACGCATCATTGAATTGCTCGAACTGGTGGGAATCCAGCAACCGGAAAAACGGCTGAAGGCTTATCCCCACGAGTTGTCCGGTGGTCAGCGCCAGCGGGTGATGATCGCCATGGCCCTGGCCTGTGAACCGGAGTTGCTGATCGCCGACGAGCCGACCACCGCGCTGGATGTCACGGTGCAACGCAAGATCCTGCTGCTGCTCAAAGAGCTGCAGCAGCGCTTGAACATGTCGCTGCTGCTGATCAGCCATGACCTGAATCTGGTGCACAGCATTGCCCAGCGAGTCTGCGTGATGCGCGCCGGGGAAATCGTCGAGCAATCCAATTGCCACTCCTTGTTCAAACAGCCACAGCACCCCTACAGCAAACTGCTGCTCGACGCCGAGCCTGCTGGCGAACCTCTGCCCCGTGACAGTCGGGAGAAAGTGCTGGAAGTGGAGAACCTGCGCGTCTGGTTCTCACTGGGTGGCGGGATTTTCCGCCAGCACAAGGAATACCTGAAAGCAGTGGATGACATTAGCCTGAGCATTGAACGCGGCAAAACCCTCGGTATCGTGGGCGAATCCGGCTCGGGGAAATCGACACTTGGTCAGGCAATCCTGCGCCTGCTTGAATCGCGTGGCAGTATCCGTTTTCAAGGACAAAGCCTGGACGACTTGAATCAGAAGCAAATGCGGCCGTGGCGCAAGCAGATGCAGGTGGTTTTCCAGGACCCTTATGGCAGCCTCAGCCCGCGTATGTCCGTGGCGCAAATCATCAGCGAAGGACTTGAAGTTCATAGCGAGATGGACGCGACGCAATGCGAGGTTGAAGTCATTCGGGTGCTGGAAGAAGTCGGCATCGACCCGCAAAGCCGGCATCGTTACCCCCATGAGTTCTCGGGTGGCCAGCGCCAACGGATCGCCATTGCCAGGGCCCTGGTCCTCAAACCAGCGTTGATTCTGCTGGATGAGCCGACCTCGGCACTGGACCGGACCGTTCAGAAACAAGTCGTGGCCTTGCTGCGCCAGTTACAGGAAAAGCACGGACTCACGTATTTGTTCATCAGCCATGACTTGGCCGTGGTCAAAGCACTGGCCCACGACGTGATCGTGGTCAAGGATGGCAAAGTTGTCGAACGTGGCGCCAGTCACGATCTGTTCGACGCCCCCCAACATCCTTACACCAAGGAATTGTTGGCGGCGGCACACCCTGGATTCAGTTGAAAAAAAGGGCATTCTGTACGGCCAGACGCCGGTGACGCACAACGGAACACCCCATGAAAGAGAGCCATAGCCTTAACGATTACCGCAGGGTTCGGCAACTGGCGATTCGTTCGCTGTTCGAAATCATCGAGCAGTCGAGCGAGGGCACCGTGATTGTCGACAAAAACGCAAAAATTGTCTGGATCAATGAGCGTTACGCCCGCCGCTTCGGGTTGCAGGATTCCAGCCTGGCGCTCGGCCAACCCTGTGAGAAGGTCATCCCCGGCAGCCTGCTGCGCCAGGTCGCCACCAACGGGCGACCAATCCTGCTGGACATGATGGACACCGCCAAGGACCCATTGGTGGTCATGCGCTTGCCCATTCACGATGACACCGGTGATTTGATCGGAGCCATCGGTTTCGCCCTGTTTGATGAGCTGCAGTCGCTTTCGCCGCTGCTCAAGCGCTACCTGAGCATGCAAGAGGAACTGGCCTCGACCCGTTCGTTGTTGCGTGCCCGCCAGGCCAAATACAGTTTTGCGCATTTCATTGGCACCAGCGCGGCCAGCCTGGAAGTCAAGCGCCGCGCGCGACGCAGCGCCAGTGCTGAATCCCCCGTTCTGCTGCTGGGCGAAACGGGCACCGGCAAGGAATTGCTGGCCCATGCGATTCACAACGCATCACCACGGGCGCACAAAGCATTTGTCAGCATCAACAGCGCGGCCATTCCGGAAACGTTACTGGAGGCGGAGTTTTTCGGCACCGCGCCGGGCGCTTTCACCGGCGCAGATCGCAAGGGGCGACCGGGCAAACTGCAGATCGCCCAGGGCGGCACGTTGTTTCTCGATGAAATCGGCGACATGCCACTGCCCTTGCAGAGCAAACTGCTGCGAGTCCTGCAGGAAAAAGAGTACGAGCCTGTCGGCTCCAACCAGGTGCACAAGAGCGATATCCGGCTGATTGCTGCGACTTCCACTGACCTTGAAGCCGCAATCAAACGCGGTCAGTTCCGCGCAGACCTTTATTACCGTTTGAGCGTCTTGCCAATCCAGGTGCCGCCATTGCGCGAACGGCTGGACGACCTGCCTGCGCTCAGCGAATCGATCCTCGAAGAACTGCGCAGCCAGCACGAACTCGATCCGGGCGCACAGGCATTACTGGCGCAGCACGCGTGGCCGGGCAATATTCGCGAGCTACGTAACGTGCTGGAGCGCGCGGCCTTGCTCAGTGATGATCTGGTTCTCAATGCCAAAGAGATCAGGGCGTCGATCGGCAGCCTGGTCCCGATCAACAGCCGGAGCGAAGCATCTCAGCCCGCCTGCTTCGAAACTTTCAGCCAGGCCCGACAACGCTTTGATCGGCAATTGATCGAGCAGGCATTGGTGCAGTGCGCAGGGAATGTTGTGGAAGCCGCGAGTCAACTTGGACTCGGTCGCTCGACGCTGTACAAGAAAATGGCTGCGCTGGGGATTGCCGAGTCTCAATAGAGAGACTCTAGTCTCTGAATGGAGAATGCACGATTGCATGCGATCTCCATGGGCACTCGAGCTCTCTTGTGGGAGCGGTGCTTGCCCGCGATCGAAGCGCCGCGGTCCATTAGACACACCGAGGTGCCTGAATCGCGGGCAAGCACCGCTCCCACATGGGTTCTGTATCTCACGCCCAACATCGTCGATGCTGTCAAACAATATTCAACCATCTGATTCGGCGTGCTTTTTTAGCTGTGGAAGCGCTTGCCCGCGACCCGGTCTGTCAGGCGAGATGCCTCGCGAACAAGTTCGCTCCTACCGTTGCAACGCGGTGTTCAGTCAAAAAATTTATTGGCTGTACTGACGCTATCGCGGGCAAGCGCGCTCCTACGGATCCATCTAACTAAGCCTCTTGTAGGAGCTGCCGAAGGCTGCGATCGCGGTGTGTCAGGAATGACCATTCCGCAGCCTTCGGCAGCTCCTACAGGTTCGAATGTTTTTCAAAGCAAATAAACAGTCTCGATTCGGAGACGGAACCTGATCCCAGACTCGGCCAATTAGCAAAAAGCCTATAAATATCAATGCGTTGAAAACTGGCACGATTCCCGCTATAGACCTCAAGCGGCACTCCCGCAGCCGAAAACAATAACAATATGCCGACAGGATTCAGCGAACCATGCAGAGCGCTTTCGGCGGCCTCTGAGTACGCCGGATTCCCAGGCCAGGAGACACTCCATGAGTGTAATCATCGCCCTGGCAGCCCTCGCGCTGTTGATGCTTGCTGCTTATCGTGGTTACAGCGTTATCCTCTTCGCCCCTATTGCCGCCCTCGGCGCAGTGCTGCTGACGGATCCATCCGCCGTGGCCCCGGCCTTCACCGGGGTGTTCATGGACAAGATGGTCGGCTTCATCAAGCTGTACTTTCCGGTATTTCTGCTGGGTGCCGTGTTTGGGAAGCTGATCGAGTTGTCCGGATTTTCCCGGGCTATCGTAGCGGCGGCCATCGGCGTACTGGGCACCCGCCAGGCGATGCTGGTCATCGTACTGGTCTGCGCCCTGCTCACCTACGGCGGCGTCTCACTGTTCGTCGTGGTGTTCGCGGTCTATCCGTTTGCGGCAGAGATGTTCCGTCAAAGTGACATCCCAAAACGTTTGATACCGGCGACCATCGCCCTCGGTGCGTTTTCGTTCACCATGGACGCCCTGCCCGGCACTCCGCAGATCCAGAACATCATCCCCACCACGTTCTTCAATACCACCGCCTGGGCCGCGCCATGGCTGGGGGTGATCGGCACCATTTTCGTGTTCTGTGCTGGCATGCTCTACCTTCAGCGCCAGCGCAATAAAGCTCAGCGCGCCGGTGAGGGTTACGGCATTGAGCTTCGAAATGAACCCGACACTCCGGAAGACATCAAGCTGCCCAACCCATGGATCGCGATTTCACCTTTGCTGCTGGTTGGGGTGATGAATCTGTTGTTCACCTGGTGGATCCCACAGTGGTATGGCAAGACGCATACTTTGGCCCTGCCAGGCATGGCGACACCGGTCCAGACCGAGATCGCCAGGCTCACCGCCATATGGGCAGTCGAAGCCGCGTTGCTGATCGGGATTCTGATGGTGTTGGCGTTCGGCTTCACGGCCATTCGCAGCCGTCTGGCTGAAGGCAGCAAAAGTGCAGTCAACGGCGCGCTACTGGCCGCGATGAATACCGCTTCGGAGTACGGCTTTGGTGCGGTTATCGCCTCCCTGCCAGGCTTTCTGGTGCTGGCGGACTGGCTCAAAGGCATTCCCAACCCGCTGGTCAACGAAGCTATCACTGTAACCTTGCTGGCCGGGATTACCGGGTCGGCGTCTGGCGGTATGAGCATCGCCCTGGCGGCCATGTCGGAAACCTTCATCAGTGCCGCCCATGCCGCCAACATCCCGTTGGAGGTGTTGCACCGAGTAGCGGCCATGGCCAGTGGTGGTATGGATACGCTGCCGCACAACGGCGCGGTGATTACCTTGCTGGCGGTGACCGGGTTGACCCATCGCGAGGCTTACAAAGACATTTTTGGCATCACCATTATCAAGACACTGGCTGTGTTCGTGGTAATCGGCACTTTTTACGCTACTGGCATTGTGTGAGGCGCAACGTATGAGTCTTAAAGGTAAAACGGCACTGGTCACCGGCTCAACCAGCGGCATCGGGCTGGGCATTGCCCTGTCGCTTGCCAACGCGGGGGCGAATTTGATCCTCAATGGCTTTGGTGATGCCTCGGCAGTCGTTGCCGAGGTGGAGAAGCTTGGCGGCAAGGTGGGCCATCATCCAGCAGACGTCAGCAAACCCGAAGAGATCGCCGACATGATCGCCTACGCCGAGCGCGAGTTTGGCGGAGTCGACATCCTGGTCAATAACGCGGGTATCCAGCACATTGATGCTGTCGAGGATTTCCCCGTTGAACGCTGGGACTCGATTATCGCGATCAACCTGTCTTCGGTTTTCCACACTACCCGCCTGTGCCTGCCTGGCATGCGAACCAAAAACTGGGGACGCATCATTAACATCGCGTCGGTACACGGTCTGGTGGGATCTACCGGCAAAGCCGCCTACGTGGCGGCCAAGCACGGCGTGATCGGCCTGACCAAAGTCGTCGGCCTGGAAACCGCCACGACCAATGTCACCTGCAATGCGATATGCCCCGGCTGGGTGCTGACGCCATTGGTCCAGCAGCAAATTAATGATCGGGCAGCGGCCAGTGGCGATGCGGATCAGGCCAGACATGACCTGCTGGCCGAGAAACAGCCGTCGCTGGAGTTCGTCACACCGTCACAGTTGGGCGAACTGGTGTTATTCCTGTCCAGCGATGCTGGCAGCCAGGTCCGTGGCGCGGCGTGGAATGTGGATGGCGGGTGGCTGGCGCAGTGAGGTAATCAGACCACTCGAAATTTGAAATGCAGTCCTGTGGGAGATTCTATGGTTGCCCGCAAGTCGACGTGGGACCGGCTTTAGCCGGGAAGGCTGCATTTCTGACGATGAAGATGTACTGAATGTGCAGGCCCCTTCCCGGCTGAAGCAGGTCCCACGTCATAAGTGATTCCTGTGGGCGGTGCTTGCCCGCGATAAAATCAACTCGGTTCCACTGCAAAATCGCGGCGTCTGCATCGCGGGCAAGCCCGGCTCCCACAGGAGAAAGCGCTCGCCTGTCAAAGCAACGCTAGCCCGCGACGGCTTACTTCAGAGAAGCTATCGCGCTGCCAGCACATAACTCTGTGGGAGCTGGGCTTGCCCGGTATAAAATCAACTCTGCCCCCCACCCTCATCGCGCTCATCCACCAATCCCCAGTCCGATACATTCACGCTGGAAGTGCCGACGGGAGCGCTCGGGGCGGCGGTGGGGTTGGCCGTTACACCTTCACCATGCAGCTTGAGACGCAGGCGGACGTTGTTCTGGGAGTCGGCGTATTTGAGCGCTTCTTCTTCGCTGATCACACCAGCTGCGGCCAGATCGAACAGCGCGCTGTCGAAGGTCTGCATGCCGAGATTTCCGGACTTTTCCATGATGCCTTTGAGCTCGGTCAACTCGTTACGCTGGATCAGGTCGCGGATGGTCGGCGTGCCCATCATGACTTCCACCGCCGCCCTGCGCTTGCCATCCAGAGTCTTGACCAGACGCTGGGAAACGAACGCCTTGAGGTTGTTGCCCAGGTCCTGCAGCAACTGCTGACGCCGCTCTTCCGGGAAGAAGTTGATGATTCGGTCCAGCGCCTGATTGGCATTGTTGGCATGCAGTGTCGACAGGCACAAATGCCCGGTATCGGCAAAGGCCAGGGCATGTTCCATGGTTTCCCGATCGCGGATTTCACCGATCAGGATGACATCCGGTGCCTGGCGCAGGGTGTTCTTCAATGCGGCGCGAAAACTGCGGGTATCAACCCCGACCTCACGCTGATTGACGATCGACTTCTTGTGCCTGTGAATGAACTCCACCGGGTCTTCAATGGTGATGATGTGCCCGCTGGCATTGCGGTTGCGATGGTCGATCAGCGCTGCGAGTGAGGTGGATTTGCCTGAACCGGTCGCCCCCACAAAAAGCACCAGGCCGTGCTTTTCCATGATCACATCGAGCAGCACCGGTGGCAGGTGCAGGTCCTCGAAACGCGGGATATCCAGCTTGATGTTGCGCGCCACGATCGACACTTCGTTGCGCTGCATGAAGATGTTGATCCGGAAACGACCGATCCCGGCCATGGACACCGCAAGGTTCATCTCCAGATCACGATGAAATTCCCGCTTCTGCTCGGCATCCATCAGCCCGTCGGCAACCAGGGCTACTTGCCCAGGCTTGAGAGACTCAGTGCCCAACGGCTTGAGCACACCATTGAACTTGGCGCAGGGCGGCGCCCCAGTAGAAAGATAAAGGTCCGATCCATCCTGACTGGCCAGAGTCTTCAACAACGCCGGAAAATCCATAAGCAACACCGCACACATGATTTGACTGAAAGAGGCCGCATCTCATGCGACGTTCAACCGGATCGCGATCCGGGATGAGTGCGCATAGCTTGGCGGTAGAAGACATCGTGAAGCAATGATAGATGAAGCCGGGTGTGCAACAGAGAACGTATTTTTGCCATTCCGGACAGTACCGGGGAACAAGTCCTGACGGCTGTGTGATAATAGCCGCCGTTTTTTCTTCAGGCTCCCGACTCATGAAAGCCCAAGCCCGCCACATTCTGGTGAAAACCGCCGAAGAGGCCGAACAACTCAAACAGCGTATTGCCAAGGGTGAAGCCTTTGACGTGCTGGCCAAAAAGCATTCGACCTGCCCTTCAGGCAAACGCGGCGGCGATCTGGGTGAAGTCCGCCCTGGGCAAATGGTAGGCGCGATTGATCAGGTGATTTTCAAAAAGCCGCTGCGTACGGTGCATGGGCCGATCAAGAGCAAGTTTGGTTATCACCTGGTTCAGGTGTTTTATCGGGATTGAGCCCTTCTCAAATACCCGGACGTCCCTGTTGGAGCGAGGGTCAATGCAACCGCAGATATTGGCGTGGGACCGGCTTTAGCCGGGAAGAGGCCCTCACAGTCGCTAAAAATGGGGCATCAGAAATACCGCCTTCCCGGCTAAAGCCGGTCCCACGTCAGTTTCCGGTCAAATATAGACTTCCCACATAAGTCGCCCAAGGTCCCACAGAATCATCTACAACCCCGGCATCACACTTCTGGGAATCAAAGCCCCCGGATGCTGAATCACCACGCTCGCCAGACGATGCCCGGCTTCAGCGGCCTGCATCGGGCTGCCGCCTCGCAAGCGCATCGACAGATAAGCCGCGCTGAACGAATCCCCCGCCGCGGTGCTGTCGATGACCCGCTCCACTCGGTGGGCAGGAATCTCATAGCGTTCACCGCCCGATTCCACCAGACAGCTTTGCGAGCCACGCTTGACCACGACTTCGCTGATACCCAGATCGCGGTAGGCACTTAGCAGTTGCTCACTTTCGGTGTACCCGAACAGAGCCTGCTCGTCGTCCTCGGTGAGCAAAGCCACGTCAACATGGGCCAGACACGCGCGATACGCTTCACGCGCCTGCTCCACCGAGGCCCACAGACGAGGCCGGTAGTTGTTGTCGAAGGCGACCCTCGCACCCGTGGCACGCGCCTTGGCCAGCGCTGAAAACAGACGTTGCCGCCCCTGCTCGCCCAGCACCGCCAGGGTGATGCCGCTCAGGTAAAGAAGGTCATAGTCCGGCAATGAGCCCATAACCGTGTCCGCCTCCGGTGTATTGAAGCAGTCACGCACCGCAGCTTCGTTGCGCCAATACAGAAAACGACGCTCGCCACTTGCATCAGTCTGAATACAGTACAACCCCGGCAACCGGCCCGACAGCCGCTGCACCTTGCTCAACCCGACGCCCTCCTGCGCCCAGCCCTGGCACATGGCATCACTGAAGCTGTCATCGCCCAGCGCAGTGACATAATCCACCTGGGCGCTGCTGCCCAACTGGCGGGCCATATACACCGCCGTATTGAGCGTGTCGCCGCCGAAGCTCTGTTGCAGAGCGCCGTTGGCATGCTGTTGCAGCTCGATCATGCATTCGCCGATCAGGGCGATCCGTGGGTGACTATGGCTGATCAGCTCACTCATCGAGTGCGACTCCAGAGACTAGAAATACGTGTCGAAACTTTCAATGACTTGCAGGTTTTCATCCACCAGACAGCCACTGCGCCACTTGTCGAACGTCAGGCACGGGTGGGAAGAACCGAACGCAATAATGTCGCCGACTTTCAGCTCACAACCCGGCGCAACGTTCATGAAGGCGTGCTGATCCATCACCGCTGTCACCTTGCAGGCGCTGACATCCACGCCTTGCGCCGGCACGACACCAGGCTTGTAGCAGAGCAATGGGCTTGGCAAGCCCGCGTCATAGGCAACATCGCGTTTGCCCATGGCAATCACGGCGAAGCCGGGCTCAGGCATCGATTGAACATGGGCCCAGACTTCCATTGCCGGGCGCAGACCTTCGTGCAGATCACTGCGGCGATCCAGCACGCAGCATTGCGCGTCTTTATAGATACCGTGGTCATGCACGACATAGCTGCCGGGACGCAACACACCGAGGAATCGCTCACGCACCTGACGCTCGTCGAAAGCTTCAGCGATCAGGTCATACCAGGCCGACCCCGAGGCGGTAACGATAGGCCGCTCCAGCGCAAATGCACCGCGATCCTGCAGATCCACTGCCAGACGCACCAGCGAAGCCGCGAAAGCGCGAATACCGCTTTCAGCCTGATCACCGTGAATTACCCCTTCGTAGCCTTCGATACCAGTCAGCGCCAAGGCTGGCTGGGCCGCGATCGCCTCGGCCAGTTCCAGTACCTGTTGCTCGGTACGGCAACCGCAGCGACCACCGACAACGCCGTACTCAATCATCACGTTCAAACGCAGACCACGGGCCGCAAAAAATTCGCCCAGCGCCGCGACGTTATCCGGGTGGTCAACCATGCAATGGAAGTCGAACATCGAGTCAGCAAGCATCTCGGCGATCAACCCCATGTTTGCCGCGCCTACCAGCTGGTTGGCCATCAGCACTCGACGAACGCCATGGGCGTAGGCCGCGCGCGTCTGCACTGCCGTGGCGAGGGTCAGGCCCCAGGCGCCCTCTTCCAGCTGCCGACGGAACAGCGCGGGAACCATGCTGGTTTTGCCATGAGGCGCCAATTCAGCACCGCTGTTCGTGACAAATGCCTGCATCCAGCGAATGTTATGGTCCAGCGCCTGACGATGAATCACCAGCGCGGGCAGACTTACATCACGCACCAGATGATCGCCTGGAGCGGCGGCGCCCTTTTCTACAGCTGCAATAGTCATGGTGCTCTCCCGGATATTATTCATTGATGCGACTCGCAAGCCCGTTGGCGCTGTCGATCAGCACCCTGCGGTAGTCGGCGTAATGTTTTTTTGCATCTGCTCGTGGAGCAACGATGCACAGCGTTGCAATGCACACGCCATGTTCGTCTTTGACTGGCGCCGCGAAGCAATGAGTGAAAGTGTCAGCAACACTATCGAAGGAAAAGAAGCCTTCCTCACCCGCCTTGCGAATCTCGCTCAGGAAGGTCTCAAGTGGCAGGCGCTGACCATCGGGCAACACAAAATCATCGGTATCAATCAGGTCGACTATTTCCTGATCGCTAAGGTGGCATAGCAACAAACGCCCGGAAGCAGTCCACGGAATCGGCGCGTTTTCGCCGATATTGGAGGAAATCCGAAAGTGCCGCTCACCCTCTTTCATCAGCGCGACGGTGTACTTGCGGCCATTGAGCAGGCACATCTGCGCAGTTTCCCGGGTCTGACTGACGATATCGCCCAGGCAGACTTCGGCCTCGCGGGTGAAGTCGAAATGACGCAAGTGCGCCTGACCGAGAAAATACAGCTGACGCCCCAGATAGACATGCCCGTCCTTGCCCACTGACTCAAGGATGCGCCGCTCCAGCAGCGAGCCGACCAGTTCATAGACCGTCGACTTGGGGCCGCCAATCCCGTTGGCGATCTCGTTGGGCCGCATCGGTCTGGCCTGTTCCTTGAGAAAGTCGAGGATATCGAACGCCCGATCAAGCCCACGGGCACGGCGTTTGATGGTGTCTTCGGTCATATGCGCATCCTTCGATATTTACTGTAGAAGCTCACGAGCCCCGCGAGGCAGCGATGGCGGCCTGTCTGATACACCGCTATCGCGGCCTCGCGTTGCTCGTGCGCTCCTACAGGTCGACTGTGTGCCGCCGCGGGCACCGCGGCAGCGCCTGCCGGTCAGGCCTTTTTCTTGTAAGCCACGCAGTCAATCTCGACCTTGCAGTCAACCATCATGCTGGCCTGCACGCAGGCGCGAGCCGGAGCGTGTTCAGGTGTGAAGTATTCACCGAACACTTTGTTGAAACTCCAGAAATCCCGCGGATCTTCCAGCCAGACGCCAACCCGGACCACATCTTCCAGCCCATAACCAGCTTCAGTGAGGATCGCCACCAGGTTCTGCAGAGTCTTGTGGGTCTGCTCAACGATACCGCCGACAATGATTTCGCCATTTTCGGCGGGCACTTGACCGGAGACATGGAGCCAACCGTCAGCTTCTACAGCGCGAGCGAAAGGACGTGGTTGACCGCCCCCGGCGACGCTACCAGCGCCATAACGAGTGATGCTCATGAAGATCTCCTCTCAAATAGAACTTAATCAACCGAATAAACTGTTGGAGCGAGCGGGCGGCGATCCAACAAATCCGGTGTTGCCAAAGCGCTGTGTCCGAGACGCAAGACAATCTCGTATCACAATATCAATTCCGCTATATCGGAACATAATCTGAAATAGCGGAAACATAATTTCGAGTGTGCCACAGCACTGGATGGAAAAAAACCAACGAGTATCATCCGCGATGGTCTGTCTGATGACATGCCCGAAAAAAATACAACGGAGATCCAATGGCTACAGCAGAACATCCGCACAAACTGGCGCTGGAAACTTTCCTGGCGCAGCGTCCCGAACTGCAGCAAGAGCTGGATAAGCTCAACCCCTTGGCCGCGCAGGCTGCCGGGCTGACACGCGATCAATATCGCGAGGAGTGTTTGCATGAGGCTTTCGAGGCCGAGGCCGAACGTCAAGGTTTGTTTGCCTGGGAGCTTACTTTGCAACTGACCGCTGCAAGCCCTGAGGAATATGAAAGCCAGCGCCGTGAGGTGCATAAGGAAGTGGCCCAGATGGCCGGCATGGACTGGGTCGAATATTGCCAGCTGAACAAGCTGGAACCTTGACCTTGGCCCGCGGGGCGTGACCGTTCGTCGCCATAGAGGGCACTCTTGCAAGGGGGTGGCTGACCAATATCAGGTAACGCTCATAAATTGGAGACGTACCATGATGAAGTCAAAGACGACTAACTTATTGCTCGCAGGCCTGCTTTCACTTTCGTTTGGTTCCGCTTTCGCAGCTTCCACCAGCACGGGTCCTGTAAAACCTGAAACTGGCGGTGTGCAAACTGGCTCGGCAGTGCCACCGGGCACCCATCCTGCTCCATCATCGGGCAGCACCAAAAGCGCTGACGCAAATGGCCGGGCCACGGGTTCAGGCGCAGGCAAGTCAGTTGATGGCGGCACCACCGGCAGTGCGGTCGGCAAAACTGGCGGCCCAGGCAAGAACGGCCCTAACGGCACCGGTGGCGGTGCTGCTGGTTCCCCCGATAATTGATCGGTGCGAACGAAAAAAAGCCCGGCTATTGAAGCCGGGCTTTTTTTTGTCCTGAATTTCAGGTTGATGCCTACAAACAAGTCGCCAACGCAGCACCGCGACGCTCAGTCGCCAGATTGGAAGACGGCGCGTAATACTGGATTGCACTTGCACCGCCTTGAGGCTGCACATCGACGAAGAATTCTGCGCCCGTGTTGTAAACAGTGAAGCCCTTCTCACTGGACTGCAAAAAGGCATCCGCCTCTGCCCCCATCAGTGCCTCGTCCTGCCAGGAATATTCAATGCACTGCGCAACCACCGCCGCAGTTTTCTGACTCGAATAGGTCTTGTAGGGGCCAACAGCGCGCGCCTGGTTGGACGGCGATGTGCAGCCAGCCAGCACCGCCAGGGCCAGTGCCGAAATCAGAAGTTTCATGACATTCCTTGAACGCGAAAAAAGCGGATTCTACACCGCTGGGCAAAGCGCATGAACGAGACATGCGCCCGCCCCGCTTTTTCACGCCTCAGTGAGCTGCTCTTCGTATTCCTTGACGTACTTGCCAGCCAGGGATTGTTTCTGCTGCTCGTCGAGTAACTTGCCCGCCATCTGAAAGAACTTCTGCTCTTCTTCTTTCAAGTGATGGTGAACCTTCTCGGACAGCTTCTTGGCAGTGGCCAGCCAGGCAGGACTGGACATCTCGGTCTCGTCCAGGGTTTCCATCATCTCGTCCATCTCATGGTGTTCCGAGATCGCATGACGACTCAGATCGATACCGTTGTCATGTTCCATCAGCGGGATATAGAAGAAGCGCTCTTCGGCGGTTTCATGGGCCTGAAGTTCAGCTTTCAACTGCTTGTAGGCCTCTACACGCTCAATGTTGTCACCGCTGGTCTTGACCAGAATGTCGGCATAGTTGCGCTGACGGTCATGACTTTCTCTCAAGGCTTCAAAAATATTCACAGGCTGTACTCCTCGGACAGCTTCCGAATGTGGAAGCGATGGTTACTAGACATCTCCGGGAAAGCGGCAGTTCAGTCCTTTATTACTGCAAATTCGCTGGCAAGGCTCTGCGCCCCTTTGGCAGTCAGGTTGATGGCGAGTCGGCGTGTCACGGACGCCGCCTCGCGAACAAGTTCTCTCCTACCGACGGCACGCACGCGATGGATGATTAATCCTGCTTGCCATACAACTGCCACTCACTCTATGCGACAATGCGCGCCAAATTCGGCATGAATCCCGCATTCATTTCCAGTCATCCGACTCTTTACGTCGCAGATGCTGGCTAGATATGGCCCAAAGAATGGCCTCGGCCCGTGATAAAAATCGCCAGGGCAAAGACGGAAACGGGCATCAAATCGGTATCGGCTGCATCCAGCCAAGTCCAAGTTATTGAAAGGTAAGGTAATTGATCTCCACAGCGAATATCACCATGCAGTTTGCATTGGGGTTCTCTGAGGGTTATAGAGCGCAATTACGGGGGTTGTAGCCTGCACCAACCCCCAACAAAACTCCCCACTGGTCCAAAATCTGGTCCAACCTCCCGGCGTTCTGCCAACTAAAACATAACCCCTAAACGTGCTACTCGTCACTCGGACCTGTCCGGAATCGCTCCACTCGATTACTGTATATCCAAACAGTATAACGAGCAGTAGTGATGCAACCCGTCAAACCCCCAAGCCACACTGAGGAGTGGTATCGATCATGCTGGAACGCCAGCGCCTGGACCAACCCCAGTGCCAATTACCGGTACCTGATGAGGTTTGCTGACAACTTATTGAAGATGGGGAGCGTCGACGAAATGGAGCGATTCGAAATGCTTGAGCTGGCAACTGGCGCGTTCTGTCATTACATCGAGGAAGCTCCGCCCGCTTGGAGAAACCCAGCCGCGGACTATGACATCTACGACGAAGCCGGTGCCCAGACAGGCAGCCTCAGCGGAAACCGGGTATTTCTTCACGAACCAGGTATGAAGCCGGGACCTATGGAGTTCTTCGCCCAGATCCACGAAGCAGAGGGAGACAGGCCCGTTATCACCAGAACCTACGCCCAATATGGCGTCTTCAGGGATCGCTACATTTACACCGAGGCTGGCCAAAAGCTCACGCTTGTAGAAACAGGGAAGTTGGTTGACGGAAAGATGATCAAGCGCCTGGATGATTCTGACACCTACAGATCAATCATTGATGCCGGGCTGATCGCGCTGGAGGAAGGCGACATGGTCCGTTACGTCGCGCTATGGGAGCGGGAGCAATTCTCAATTTTTAGGCAGTGTTCGAGTTGCTGTGACCGCTTCGAACTCCGCGAGGATTGCCATTCCTGCAAAGGCATGGGCTTCATAGAGGATCCGCTCTGTCCGAGCAGGCTACCCGCAAGCCATCCTGCTCATGGAGCATCTTGAACAAGACTTAACACCCCAGCTTCGGAGCTTGATTAGCCTCCTCCCTCATGTGGCAGGCGATCTCACACTTTGCGAATTCCGAACTGAGCAACCTTTACCGTAGAGTTCTGGGCCACGCCTGCAGCCAGGTACAGGCCCATGCGCGAGGTGATAACAGTCTCACCCAGATCGACGACTCCGCGCTGTGTTTCCAGCTGTCCTGAAAAGCTGGCGGGCATGGTGAACGGCTCCTGGTACTTGTCCATCGACCGGTAATAGAAGGTCGTAGAAGTACCGCTCACCGGTTTGGTAATGATCAACTCCGCTTCCCACGCCAATATCCCGCGCGATGAGCCGACGATATCCACCGCCGACACCATTTCGATAACGTCACCGGCCGCCAGATTGGTGGTGATGACGTTGGCCGTCGGCTGCATGTAGACGTAACCACCCGCCGCCGCCATTGTGCCGCCCAGTTCTATGCACTGCGCCTCGCCATAAGCCGCAGGCTCCTTGAACCACCGCGTGGTGATGCCGGTTAAGCCAGAGCCGACGGCCTTATACCCATCCGCCAGCATGGATCCAGCCACGGCATTCACACCGGCCGGGAGAGTGCCGCCAGTCCCGACCAGTAGTGGGTTGGCATTGAGGCAGCCGAAGGGGCGGATAGCTGAGTAGATATCGCCAGCATCCGTTGGTAATGGGATGCCAGGGAATTCAAAGTTAGCGCTGATGATCGGCACGACACGCGAGCTGATGAAGTCCGCGCCGAGGATATTCGGGTGCAGGCCCTCCACAGTCATTGCCTCTGTGAAGCCATCCCAGATGTTCACCACAGGCACGAACTGGCTGACGTAACTGATTACCCAGTCTTTGTAGGCTATCGCGTCGGCCAGCGCTTGCCCGGCCAGCGCCCGCGCTCCGAAGCGTGGCGTTCCGGTGCCGACGATCAGGTACTTACCGGGCGTGTTCAAGAAAGCCGTGACGACCTTCATCACGTTGGCTTTCGTGTCGGCCAGCGTCATGCCAGCGGTGGTGCTGTCATTGGTGCGCGACAGCAGAAGCCACAGATCGGCAGTGGACGAAGCGATGCACGCCGGTAGTCGAGCCATGAACTGGCCGGTGTGGTCGCCGACTTTTCCCTGGTTATCGAGGTAGCTGGGGAACAATCCAGTGCGCGCTGCGATCATGGCGGCGAAGCCGTAAGCCTCGGTGCCGTAGGCAGTTGCAGCGATCGTATGGCAGTTCCCGGAGAAGCTGTCACCGAGCAGCCCCAGCCCGCGGCGAACTGACTGCCGACTCGGAGCCTGATTGACCAAAAGGCTCATCGGGTCACCTCGAAGGACGCACCGGCTGAGGGTGTGATGCGCGTCGACGAGTTACCGAGTTGCAACAGGTAGCCACCGTCCTTGGCGAAAGTGTCAGTCACCACCCAGCTTGTACCGACTTGTTTCTCGACGGTCACGCTGCCGCCATTTGCCTTGACGATCAGCATCGTCTGGCCCATGTATTTCTGAATCAGCTGGGTCGTCGCCATCTTATTGTTCCGTTACTCAGAGGTAATCAAGGGTTTGGGGAGCGCATCAACAAAGCGTTCGCAGGCCAGCCCCGCTACTCGGGATTGGTCATAAGCCTTTGCCAGTTCTCCCGCTCGCGCGTCAGCCCTGCCGAGCAGGTCGGAGAGCACCATGGCGGCGCGGGTGGCTGCCTTGCCTCGCTCGGTAGGGCCGGTATCGCCGGGGGCGCAACTTGCGGTGGCGGCCAGCTTTCCGGCTTCGACGCGCAGGCGGTCGCCAGCAGTGTCAGCGGCAGCAGCATCAGTAAGCGCAGCGGTCTGTTCTTGTCTCGCATTGTTTGCCACCTGGTTGGCCGCTTTCTGGCGGCGCTGTTCTTCGGTTCGGTAGTCGTTGGTTGTCGTCGCGACGGCCTGCGCCTGGTTGCCGAACTGCTTTTCCCATTTCGCCTGCCATGCCAGATCAGAGACATGCACTCCGTGGCCGTACGCTGCGTAAAGTGATCCGGCGATGATCAGCATGACAAAGAGAGCGCCGCCCAGCTTCAGGTACAGCTGAGTGGCTGGACTCATGGCACATCCTTGAAGAAGACGTGATGACCCAGCTTCAACGTCTGCTTGGCCTTCGCCGCCCATGCCGGCGCCTTTGGCATCATGATCGCGTAGTAGTGAGTCGCGCCTCGAGTTGGATCAGGCTGCTTGCCGTCGATCACCAGGTCAGCAGCGCTGCGCGCTTGAGCCAGGTCGCGGAACGGGATCTGTTTCGCCCCGGACAGGAACGGATAGTTCGGGTCGCTCTTGTTCCAGCAACTGAACTGGTAGGGCTTCAGGCAAACTCCGGAATACCCCTCGCCCCACCAGTCAGGATTGCCGTCATTGTTCAGGTCCATGTCCACACGGTTGCGGATGGTCCAGGCTACGGCGATCTGGCCGTTCAGGCCTTCACCGCGAGCTTCTCCCCACAAGGTTCTGGCAAGGATGTCGCGGTCTTTCTCGGATACGGTCATGCTTTTCTCCAGGCAAAAAAATACCCGCTCGATGGCGGGGTTCTTGTACTGCTCTTGCGGTTAGATGGCTTCAGCCGCTATCTCGGATGGATCGGCTGCAATGTCAGGAATGGCGGGGGCGCTGGGCCAGACCGGGGCTGACGGCCAGGCTGCTTGAACGGCGACTTTGCCCAGAGCGTACTTGTACGCCTTCCAAGCCTTGAGGTTGATCGTTAACGCGGCAAGCTCGGCTTCGTCCTCTTCTGTGGCCTCGCCGCTGTCGATCCCGTAGCCGAGAGTTTCCACTCGGTCCTGAATTCGCGCTATTTGCGCGGCCGCTGTTGCGTTCCGGGAAGCAAGCTCCAATTTGGAGAGTGCGAGTTTATTTGCAGCGATTGCTGCGGCTTTCATTTCCTGCGTGATCAGCCTGGACCAGTCGATATTGCTCATACCGCCTCCTCAGCAGCTTGCTCATTGAATGCTTCGGGGTTTGGCTGGGGCAGCTCTACGGGCCCATCCGGTACATTCAAAAGGTCGGCCGGAAAAGCCTGCTCTTGGCTGAAGTTTCGAGGCAGCGGAAGCAGAAGTGTCAGGGTTAGTTCCCCGTCAATATTTTCTACATCACCCGCGAACCACACTGACGTGATGGCGTCTTCCGGGAGGGTCGCTCCGACAGTGACTGGTCCAAAGTCGAACACTTCCCCGTTGACAGTAAGGATGCTGCCTGACTTTACTACAGACAACTGATCATCCCGACGCTGCGGAACAAGTTTGATAATCATCCGAACCATCTCCCAATCGCGGTGTAATCGAAATATACGAGGTCGCTCTGAGTCCTCGACACCTCAGTCATGACAAAGCCTGCGGGCCATGCAGATAAGGGCGCGGTCCAGCGAGAACCCAGCCAAAGCACCTCATAGGTGTAGCCGGTAACTTGAATTGAAACTCGGGGCTCGCTCGAAAAAGCCGCCGGATATTGGGGCTCGCCCTCTTTTGCATCGAAGAACAATGCACCGGCAGCTTTATTCAATAGCCTTTGACCTGACAGCCTGCGAGTGCAAAGCATCGTGCCATCTGCCCATTTTGTATAAGTGCCAGTTGTACTTGTTGCAGTCTCGATGATGGCTCCAGCAGGGAGTCCATTCGACTGACTGACAGTCCCAACGAGAGGCGCAACGGCTGCCGACCCCAGCCCCATAGTGCCGCGCGCCGAAGCGGCATCTGCATCGTCGATAAGCGACCGACCAAAAGCAGAGAGCGTGGTCAGTGCTGCGGCAGATGTAGAGGAAAAATAGGGTAGCTGGTTGGCGGAGAAGTTTTGAAAGCTGAGCGCCGACAGGCTCGCGGTTTTAGGCTGGCCATTGAGGTTGCTAAGCGCAGTGGAGAAGTTGTCAGCGCCGGTCCCCCCCTTATTGATTGGCAGGATGTCGTAATTGCCCGTCGTGCCCAGCGCTGCGAGCTTGGCACCGAACTGATTGTTCAGATTGTTGAAAGAGTCAGCGAGCAGTTTCGGATAGCCATTGACCGGCATGATTGCGTAGGCCGAGCCACTGACTGTCGCACCTTTGTATGCTGGGATAATCGAAATAACAGTCGGGCTGGCGACGTTGGCAACCTCATAATTAAACCCGTCAGGACCAATGAACGCATCGCCCACCCGAGAGTTTGCGGCGAAATCAGCGTTTGTACCTGTGACAGTTGTCGACCCGTTAGTAACAGCAACTGTTCCACCTCGAAGCCAAGGCATGGGGCATCCTTAATTTGGTAAATAAAAAGCCCGCACTTGGCGGGCTGTTTGTATTGATCGGTCTAGAGCGGGCGCATGGGCCTGGCAGCAAACGTCGTTCTGCCATTTTTATCAGTTCCCCCTTCCGAGCTGACGAGGGCACCCATATAGCCATTTAGCGTGCTGCGCAGGCCTGCGTGAAATCCACACGGCGTTTCACGAGAGGTGTTGCCGTTGTAGTTCTTCCCACCAAGCAGCGTAGAAGCGAGAAAGTAATCATCGTAGGAGCCAGTCCAGTTCATTTGAAAGCCAGACCAATAAACACCTGATACCTGCCCACCCCGATTATCCAGCCTCCAGCCTTCGTTAGACGGGACACCTGTCAGCACCAAGAGATTGTCAGCCCCCACGTATATCTGTTCTCCCGTTTCCCCCCTGATCCTGAGGTCATATTCATTGGGCTGCGTTCTTGACGTGAACGTTGCCACCAGCCAACGACCGCTACAATCAGATGAGTTGAAGGGGGACATAAGGTGTAGTTGAAACTTGAAACCGGTCCAATTACCTGGACCTCCTGAGTTCAGCAAAGTGTGGTACATGCCCTGATCCGTCGGGTTTAAGAAAACCATCGGCGGCTCAGTGGTAGTTATTGGCGACGCGTATGTGATGGTCGCAGAAGAGATGGTGACCGACGCACCCGGGGGCTTGCCTATCCTGTAACTGCCAGAGCCAGCAACGCTTAACACCCTATTCTCGCTTCCGACCTGGACGAAGTTTTGGCCGTTGCGCGATCTAAATCCGTAACTCATTGGCCCTCCTCACTGATAAGTCAGGATGAATACGTTCAGCAACAGCCCCACGCCACGCCGAACACGCAATTGGCCCGCAGACCAGAATACAGACGGTAGCGTCTGCTCCTCTCCCGTTTGATTCGCGAGCGTCACGCAAACAAATGACTGCGCCGCTATCTCTGGCATCGAGATGAAGCTGGTGAAGTCGCTAGTGATGGGCGGGACTGTTACTTGCCTGATAACAATTGAGCGGATCGTCGTAATTGACGTATCAAGTGTCACAACTCCCGCCGCGTTCTTAGTTCTTGCGCCGTAGTAATCCATTACGTCATTTTCCCGAGTGCTGCACGCTCGATGTAGTTCAGGTCGTACACATAGAGACCGTTGTTATTCAGCAACGTATAGCCGCTATCGGACTGACCGCGAAGGGTGAACGTGCCTGCCGGAATGTTGATCTCCAGAAGGGGCAACCCCTGACTATTCAGAGTGGAGGATCGTAGCGTCATGCCCAGAACCAACTCCCTAATAAAAGCGGTGCTGATGATCGCAGTGTTCATAAACACCTGGCCGCCCTGTACAACGAACGGAGCAATCATCTGGCCACTGACCTCATCGAGGATCGCGAAGCGCTGGGCAAAGGCGAGGATTTGCGACTCCTGCTCCTGCCCTTCCACGCCAATCGCCAGTCCAGCCATAACCGTCCTGCCGCCCACAACGGTCGACGTCTTAATGGTGGTTAGCGCGGAGACCTTGCCGTTAAGCCCTGACACCGCGACACTGGCGTTTTCAGCCTTGGCTGTTGCGCCATTAGCTGTCGCTGTCACAGCCTCAATCCGTTGAGCAGTTGCCTCCTTATCCGTTGCAACGGCCGACTCAAGTGTCGTCAGGTTTGCAGCGTTCTTGCCGACGGCCGCATCCAGGGTGGTGATTCTGGTAGCCGAGGCTAAGTTCTCCTCAGCCCTCACCTTGTCGTTCTGGACAATGCTGGCGGTGCTGCTCCATCCCTTTGCCGCATCGGTCATCGCACCTGTTCCATCGTCATCATCACGCGATGCAGCTTGCAAGGCCTGAACGGTCGAGGCCTGAGCCGAGACCTTGCCATCGATCGTTTCAATCCGGGTGCTGAACTGTTGGATCTGTAGGGCTAGCGCATTCGTGGTTTCAGCGATGGTCCCAATGTCAGTCCAGAACCCGACGTTGGGCGGGGTAGCGCCTGCCGGTACCGCCTTGATCGCTGCGTACAAGCGGCCATCCAGCCTGACTATCTCTCCTATGGCGTAAGCCTTTCCGGGGTTGTAGGCCATGGCTTCGGTGATATCACCGATCAGATCCTGTAGCTCCTGCTTAGCGACCTGAATGCGATCATTAACCGACCCCTCGCCATCTCCAGAAATCTTCCCGAACTCCGAGAACAGCCGCTCGCCCAACGCCGATTCCTGAATTTTGCCGAGGAAATACTTCTCGTACTCCGATTGATCGGCGCTTACCTGGCCGTTAACTCCATTGACCGCAGGGAACCAAGGTCCCACGTTGCCGGTGCGATCCACAAGCCTCGCCCAGAAAAACAGGCTCGTACCCGGCAACAGGTTTTGCATCTCGTGATTGGCCTGCGGGTAGGCAAAGTCCGACAGTTTGATAGCGGATGCCAGATCGTTAGTTTTACTGTTCCATATCTCAGTTCGCTGCGTGTCCTCTGCACCAGGCGGGAATGCCCATTCGAGGCCGATGCCGTAGACCTTGCTGACTGCACGAAGGAACGAAACGGCCGGCGGAAGACCTTGCTTGCCAGTGAGCGGGGTCAACATCGAGTTGCGCCAGATCGACGAGATATCGAAGGCGCTCACCGCGCGAACGCGTGCAACGTAATCGCCCGCGTAAATACCAACCACGTCTACGCTAGTCGTGCCGGTGCGAGGAAGCTTGATCCAGTTGCCGCTGTCTTTGCGCCACTCCACGTCGTAGCTGACAGCACCGTCTACGGCAGGCCAGCTGATTGTCATGGTGGCTACAGACAGCCCCTGCACAATCGAAGAGGTTGCCACCAAATTGACGCTCGTGGGTGCAGGGACGACCGTGATCGGAATGACACTGATCGGACGTTCCTCGAGGCGCGCGCCCGTGTCGATGTGCGCGAACTTGCTCGGGTCGTATTGAACGGCCGATATCTCGAAAACGCCGGCTTCTGGCCGGGCCACGCTGACTACTCGGTACAGCGGGATAGCCAGGTCATCTGCATCCAGCGCCCAGACCAGTTCACGCTCAGGCTGAACCGAATAGGCCGTGGTGACAGTGACCTGACGCCCGCTCACGAGCTGAACAGTACGGCCCTCACATTTACCGTCAGGCAAGTTGAGGATCAGCCGATCACCGGTTTTGGCCTGGGTGTCACGATCAAGGGTAATCACTCGACCGTTTACGGCTGAGATACGGCCGCCAACGGCCCGCCCGGCGAGCAGTTCATCAGCAATCGGGATCACATAGCCAGGCAGCGGAATTCGACCGTCGAGCCCAACCCTGAAGACGACCGCGCGATCTTTGGAGTTGGTCAGCAGCGCCCACTTACCGCGGCGCTGCGCCTCCGACTCACGAGTGCAGCCAATAGCGCTGACTTCCAGCGGATTGTCGCCATATCGACGCTGTAGCTTCGGGTCAGTGACAGCCGTTACGTCGGTGTCGTAGTTATTCAGCGGATTGTCGTAGCTGATCAGCGCCCGGGTGTAGCGAGTACGCTCCGAGGCGCTGGAATACGTGAACTTGCCGTCGATGACGTTCGCCCTGGTGTAGGCAAAGTCGAAATCGGTAGCGCGAGGCATGTCCGAAAGCGTGAAGACCTGACCTTGGGCCCAGTAGGTCATGCCCCGGTAGATTGCCGAGATGTCACGGAGCAGCGACCAGGCATCAGCCTTGCTCTGCAGGTTCAGGTCGCAGATGAAACGCGGCTCCATACCGCCCTTGCCGTCTGGCACCAGTTGGTCGCAATACTGGGAAATGCGGTAAAGCTCCCACTTATCGACCATCCACGACTTGATACGGCGACCAAGGCCGAATCGGTCATTGATGGTGATCCCGCGCGTCACCCAAGAAGGATTGTTTGTGTACGCCTCCTTGAATGTGCCATCCCAGATGCCTGTGTAGGTCCGAGTTTCTGGGTCGTAGTTGCTTGGAACAGGCCACTTTCGGGACTTGCACCCCACGGTGACGGCAGGAATGCTGCGAAACTGCTCAGCAGAGAATTCGATGTAGAGCAGCGCGGTATTTGGGTAGCGGATCTTAGCGTCGATGACTTCGGTGAAGCCCGCGATCTGCATGGTGTCGGAGATTTTGTTGTTGTTCTGGTTGACGGTCAGACGGGTGATACGCATTAGCCAGCCGGAGGTGGCCTTGGGCAGGTCGATACGCCTGGTGCGCTCATAGGTGCTGGTGGTCTTGCCGTCAACAGCCTCATTAAGAACTTGCTGATAAGCACCGCCATCAGTTGCCAGCTCAACCCTGTATTCAATCCGGTACCCTTTGATGTTGCTATTCGCATCCACCGATTGAAGCGCTGGCCACGCGAAGCGAACCCGTACAGCCGAAAGCTGGGTGTTCGTGATCGACCGCACCCATGGGGTCCCGCTGCGCAGCTCAGTACCGATTGATGTTTCGTTCTCAACCGATGGAATGCCCTGAATGTATGTCTGATCCACAGCGCCGCTGCGCCACTCCCACTTCACATTCGGGAAGTTCATGTTGCCTTGAGGGTCTTGCAGCGGCGTGTTGTCGAGGTAGATGTCACGAGCGGTGGGAACGCCTTCAAACTCACCCTCCCCGACTCCAATCAGCATTTTGGCGATAGCAATTGAGCGAAGGCTATCCGGCGCTTCCGTTGGCGTTTTAGGCTTGTCTTCGCCGCCCTTCGCGCCGTAGATATCGATCTTTTCTGCTGCGCCCATGCTTTTCTCCAGGCATAAAAAAACCGCCTCGTGGGCGGCTGCTTTGTTTCGAGCTGTGGTTACATCTGATCTTCGGCGTAGATCGCGGCGCTGATAATTGCGCCGCCCCACCGGCGCTCGCCAATACACAGCGGAACAGGATTACCGGATGCGGTCGTGTTTTTAGCGCTACCGAATGCGTAGCCGGGCGTGTTCTCTGGCGCAGCGCTGGTCTTCAGGCCTCCAGCTTGCGGGCTGAGCATCTGAATTACGCCGCCTGCCACCATCGAAGCACCCATCATGATCAGCGCCGATCCGAACGGCGCACCAGCACCGAACGTGCCCCCAGTAATGACAAGGCCAACAACGATTAGCACAGCACCGATAATGGTCTGCAGCGCCCCTCCTCGCTTGCTGCCGGTTACTACTGGCGCGATTCGGATTTCACCCACTCCGGAAAACCCGAGCTCTTTCTCGGTAAGGTTTGCGGAGCCCCGGAAGACGGCGAATTCAATCCCCTTGGCTTTGGCATTTGAAAGGAAGCGCTCAAAGCCGGGTATCTGCACACACAAGGCCTTTACGGCCTCGGCCGGGGTGCTTACAGACATCCGAAATGAGCGGCCGAACTGTCTGAGCTTTCCGTACAGCTTGATCGTGGTCATGGGCTGATAATTGATGGCCAGTGCCGCCATGGGGCTTTTCTCCAGAAAATAAAAAAGCCCGCGAATGCGGGCTCGGGTGAGACGGCTTGCGCTATAAACAGCTTTGCAGCGCGGCTAGCCTCTTCTTAGCAATCCAGTTGCCTAGGACAGCGTAATATTTGGCCTCAGAGCCGGATGCCTTAGGCTGGATGTCCACGAAATACTGGGAGCCTTCAGTAAACACGGTATAGCCAGTATCACGCCCAGATTGAAGCGTCGCGCCTGGCGATCCGCCAAAGATTGGTTGATTCTGCCATTCGTACTGCACGCACTTGGCGAGCGCCGCGTCGGTCTTCTTCGAGTTCAAGACCTTGTATGGCCCGTCCTGACGAGCTTCGTTCATCGTCGGAGCCATGCAACCAGACAGCAGAGATGAGCAAATAGCTAGCGTTAATATATTTCTCAACCCCTCCCCCATCACTGATACCCCTCGTACACGTAGCGATTGTTAGAAGGCTCAGGCTTGCTGTATGAATCTCGCCAATTACTAGAATAAGAGGGGAAGTTTTCAATTCGCGAAATCTTCCATTCGCCAGACGCATCCTTCCTCTCAAGAGTGTATCGGTAACGTTCGCCAGCCTCTTTGAGTTGTCGGTCGCGCGCATCAAGAACTGCACCGGGCTCTGGCGGCGTGATGTTTTTTATCACAGCACCTACAACAGCGCGAGTATCTGACTCAACTTCGACCTTGGATATTTTTCGATCGAAATTCAGTTGATCTAAGAAACAATCTTCTCTCGCGGGCAGATCAGCGGTGGATAAAGCTTTCAGCTTGTCAGTGATCGGAGACTTCATTCTCTGATACTCGAGGCATATCTCCCGATCAAGGTCCATGGCCGCATCCCTCACCGACCACCAGGATTTTACTGCAGCGTCAGGGGAATTTGATGCAACAGACAGTCCCTTCGCTTTTTCAGTGGCGCTGACTAGGCCGGCTGGTCGCTTGTCTTGGTCAAGACATCCGGCCAGCGCGACCAGGGCCACCGCCCCAATCAGAATTCGCATGATGTTCCCTCATTTTTCGATGGCAGCAATCTACCACCATCAGAAGGAAGCGCAAAAAAACCAAGGCACCAAATGCAGAAAAGCCCAGCGCAAAGGCTGGGCTTTATTGGCGAAAATCAGCACCGCTCCCGGCGCTCCTTAAGCAGCGCATCAGCAATTTCCGCAGCTCTTTCTGCAGCTCTTAATACGTAGTCACGCTCATCACGACCCTGCACTGTTTTGTAACTTGTGGCAAAAGCCGCGGCAGCATATTGATCCCACGCCTGCAGCTCGCCATCCGTTTTGACTTTCTTTGACATATCTTCCCTTGTCTTAAGTATCGAGCAAATCGCTCAGAGATGATCTTACAAATCTCGCAGCGAAGATCATCTACGACCAAAGCCTAGCCTGTCCACCCATCCAGCGTGGATGGAATGACAGTAACGCGGAAAGTGCCCGGCGTAGTAGCGTTATGACCCTCACGGATGAACAGGAAATCACCAATGCCAATACTGAACAAAGACAAAGCGGAAGCAATACGCACCGCAGTCGATACCCTGAAAAACGGTCCAGATACAGAGGAAAGACGTAAAATTGCAAGGGCTGCTATCGAGTGTCAACTTGAAGATACCAAGCTGGAACAGTACCGAATAAGCGAAGTATTGATACCGCTTCCTGTTCCCGAAACAAATGGTAACTCCCCGACCAACTGGGATGGAGGAAACGGAGGCGGATCTGTGGCAAGCGCACTACCGCCTATTGATACCGATGCTGCGGAGTTCGTCGACGGTATCATTCGTACGTCTAGCGACAGCTTGCTTGCAGACGCCGAAGATCACTGGGTGCTCACGTACGACCCAAGATAAAAGGATTTCCCAGTCCTTCGCCTGCAAGCCCAAGGACTGGGGTGCGCCAATTTCGGCGCGTTTATGACCTGGAGGTCAACATGGCAACGCCAGTAAGCTCCACAGAGGCAGGGATCATTGCCGCATTCGGCGCAATATCGCTTTATTTGCGATCGCGCCCCGACTACGACGAGGCCGAACTGCAAAAGTACGTAAATTTCTTCAAAAACACCCGGCAGCCAACGGCGGATTCGGGCGCGTTCAACCTTGCTCTCGACGCTGTTGGTGGTGATCTGAGCAATGTTCAAGAAGCCATAAAAAATGGCGTCGGAGCCAATCCGCTTTAATTGACGGGCGCATTGTCGAGAATTACAACTCCGGCAATGCGCACCTTCCCATCTTCAGCTACTTCAAATGGCTGGTTCATGTATCTCTCCTGCGGCCCTGCCGCATCATGTGCTTGATGGTGCATCTTTATGCCTGAGGATCAGGCGTGATCTGTCGTTCCATGGCCCGCCGAACACGATGATCTCGCTCGGTCGACCGTATAGATGGTGCAACAGGAAAGGCCCCGGCCCGAAGGTCGCCGCATCTTCGTCTGGCAAAGCCGGATCGGTGCCGAGATAAATCCCCGCATGGTTCGGATGTTCTGTCCGGCCGACCTGCATGACGATCATGTCGCCACGCTGCGGCGTATCAACCCGGTAGAAACCGGCAGCCTCGTAATTGGCCTCGTAAAGACTGGCGCTGTCTTTGCTCTCCCACCAGCCGTCTGCGCGCTTGAAGGCCTCGAACTCAAGCCCCCATTCGCGCTTGTACCAGTCAGCGCAGACCTGCCAGCAATCCCATGCACCGTGAACGAATGGTCGCTTAAGCAGCGGCGTGTTGCGGGTCGGTACAATCGTTCGCAGGTCGCCTTCCGGCCAGCTTAGGATGTGCCAGGGCAACTCTGTCGCTTCACACATCGCCAGGTCGCGTGGTGAAGGCCGGCTGGTTGCATCTGGATGCGAGTGCACGATGCCGATCACATCACCGACGTCTTCTGCCCGGGCGTAATCCTCAGGATCAATCCGGAACTCTTCAATGGGATCAGTTGAAGTGTTCGCACAGGGGAAGTACTGCTGCTTTCGGCCAACCGACAACAACAGACCGCAGCATTCTTTCGGATACTCGACCGCAGCGTGCGCCCGCACCGCTTCAAGGATGTACTTGAACATCGTTAACTCCGCGCGATGAGTGATACGGCCGGGAAGCCGCCGAATGAAAGCTCGTTGTTCTCGCCGAAGCGCAACTTGCAAGACGACAAACACCCTTTGCACTCGTCCTTCGAGGGATCGTCAGTAGGGTTGTCTTCGTCGTCGAACATGGCCTGGCCGGTGTATCCACAGTCGGGGCCGCGATAACCGTTTGTCATTGCCCAGTGGCAAAACGTCGTCATCTGTCGCCCCGGAAGTCCATGACTGTCGATCTCGCCGGGAGACGAAAGCTCCCAGGTCACGGCCTCGCCGTCCTCGCTGGTTTTCTGGTCGATGTACCAGATTTCCAGCGCCTCCTGAGTCGGATCAGCAGTCGGGTTGCCGTCGAGGAAATTGGCGGCGTCCAGGTACTGCGCAAGCGTCTCGCGCACAGTCAGCTTGAACTTGAGAAGGTCGTCGAAGGCCAGACACAGCGCTGTGACGCGGCCATTGATGTTTCCCGCAGCGAATGTCGGCCGCGCCGCCGTACCATCACTGCTGGAAGAAATCCCGTCGATCTGGACCGGCCATGCGGCGTATTCCTCGCCCTGCCACCATATGGACTTGGCTGGCAGATCCTCGTCCGATTTCTCATAGGCCAGCAGCTCTTCGGGCGTGTGCGGAATCGCGTGTCCATGAAACCGCAGGTAATCCGCGCCGTACTCAGTCCCATCTATTTCAAATAGGCGAATTTCGCCACCGGGCTCCAGCTTCTGGATGTCCGTGATCAGTGTCATGGGCGGTTTACTCAGGGGTGGAAGGTTTGTTCAAAGGTGGCGGTGATGGCGTAGACCTGGCCGCCTCGGTGCACAGGCTTATAGCCAGTGCATTTGTAGAGGCCCAGCACACCGAGAGGCGGCGTCCAGAGGAATCCCTTTGCACCCTTGTGGCTATCAAGGAACTTCCTGATCTCCAATATCCGAGCCTTCATGCCGGTGAAGACGACCGGCCAAGACTCGGACTGGTTGTTGATTCCATCCTCAACCGACTGCGCATATCCATCGCCGAACTGCTTAGTCCGGACGCGCTGGGTGATATCGCCATCCGCACCCTTCTCTGTAGCCCAAGTGAATCGTTCGATTGCCATCAGCGCCCCTTAATTGCATTGCTGATCACGCCGCCTTGGCGCATATCGACGTTTCGCAACTGCTGGTACTTCTGCTCAACAAACGTCGCTAACTCTTTGCCGAACAGCTCATAGCCAGGCGCGTCAGACGATGATGTTGCGTTCCCATCGCCGTCGATATGAACCTCAACATTGATCTGGGTACTGCCTGCACCACCGCCAGACATTGCCGATAACCCCGCGCCGCCTCCATACGTCAGCGGCGTGACGCTCCCGCCGTTTGCGCCAGTCATCAAATATGACTTTCCGCCCTCGTTGTAGAGTTCGGGGCCAAGTTCATTCACTTGGTACAAGGAGCTTGGACCAACCGGCCCGCCTGCCGCCCTTGCGCCGCTTATGTATGTGCTGGAGTAGCCTTCTTGTGTGGCACCAAGGTTCGACGAGGTTGCACCCGCTGACCCAGCATCAAGCCCATTGCCACCGCTGCCAGTGAAATAACTGACTCCCGCACCGACAAGCGAGCTCAGCAGTGCAGAGCTGGCCTGCCGCGTAGCAATCCGGGCCATGTCGGCCAAGATAGATTTGGTGAGGTCGGAAAACGATGACTTACCGCTAATGGCGAAGTTAACGATCGCGTCTTCCATACCTGTGAAGGCATTGCTGAACAGGCTTCTTGTCTGCCCTGCCACATCTCGCGCCGACTCCAGGTAATTGCTAAAGGCGGACGTTGCACCATTACGCCAGTCACTCTGCGCTGCCGACATCTGCTCGTAGTTGCGAAGCGTGGTCTCGGCAAGATCCTTCTCGCTGCGGTTGATTGCGTCCAGCTTGGCCTGATATTCCTCGGCGCTCATGTTGCGCGACTTGTCGGCCTTGTCACGAGCCAAGTCCAGGCGCTGCTGGTTGGCCCGGTCCTCGATGCCGTTTAGCGAACCGGTCAAAGACGCCTGGCGATCACCCTGCCCCACGCCAGCCGCGGCCCGTTGCCCTGCACGTTGCAAGGCGACGTTTTGCTGGTTGAGTGCGTCGGTGTAGCTGCTGATTGCAAGCTTCTGCTTCTCGATCCGCCCGGTTTCGGCATTAGCGAGTACTTCAAGCTGGGTTTCAGAATCCTGCTGAGCCTTGACCAAGCTGGTGCGCGCATCAGCGATCTTCTGGTCGATCTGGATGCGCTGCGCAGCGGATGTAGTGGACTTCGCCCGAACGGCTTCAAGAGCTGTAATCTCAGCCTCGTATGCCGCCGCAACCTCTACCCGCTCCTGCTCAACCAGAGCGACGCGCTGTTTGCTGTACGACTCAGCCGACACCAGCCCAGCCTTTTGGGCTGAATCCAGTTCCTTCTGGATGTTTTGGTAATAGCTGGAAACTGACTTTAGTTGGTTCTGGGCGTCGTTGAAGCCCGTCAGGTCTACAGCCTTGGTGCCGCCCTTCTTGGTTTCCTTGAATTTGTCGCGGGTCTGCTTTTCCAGCGCCGCTTCCTGTTCGGCTGTTATCTGGAAGCCTGCCTTGCGCGCCTGGGCGATTTCACGCTGGTTGTCCTGCAGCGCCTTCGTCAGCTTCGTGGATTTGGACGCAGTAGAATCGAGATTCTTCTGGAGCGATTCATAGGCCTTCGTCCCTTCACGGATGTTCAGTGCATCGAACATCTGCTGTCGGGCCTTGGCCTGGTCGTCGACTTCCTTTTGCAGCAGCGCAGTTACATCGCTCTGAGCACCTGATTCGCCACGACCAAGCATGCCGAGGTCAGGGTTATCTCCCAAGATGAGCGGATTGCTTTGAGCGTTTCGAAGCGTGGCCAGACGGTCAGCCAGTTTGTCGAACTTCTCGTCGAATGTGTCTTCTCGACCAATGTCGAGGATGGCGTCCCATGCACCTTTAGCGCCGCTCTTTACCGCCGCCCATGCGGACTCAACCGCGCCCAGATTGTTGGTGATGGTTCCGGCGCGCTCAACCAGCGCATCAGCATAGGCACCCTCCGCAACCTGCTGAGCGCCCAAGGTATCGCCCTGCTCCTGCAAAGCGCGGATCTGAGTGAATACCGCCGCGGTGAGAAAGTTGTACTTGTCATTCAACGCAACGACGGCTTTGACCGGATCATCTGCCAGCTTGGCGAACTCTGCGACCGTCTCGGATGCAGCCTTTCCGGTAGCCTTCTCGAATGCCAGAGAGGCTACGGCGATTTCTTCAAAGCTGCTGCTGACAATCTTTCCAGACCCAGCCAACTGCGCGAGAACTGCGGCAGCAGCAACTGTGGTACCCACCGTAGCACTGACCTGCTTCGCCATACCTGCCAGCGATGAGGTAGTCGTGCCGGCCGAATTGCCAGTCATGACCAGCGCATCGCGGAATTTATCCTGCTCTTCGCTGCCCTGGTAGTAAGCCAGCGCCAACACGCCCATCGCGGCCGCAGCGACAGTGAACGGGTTGACCAAGCCGAGGACGTAGCCTCCCAAGGCTTTTGCAGCCGGTACAGCGCCGCCGAACATGTCCTTTAGCTGTCCGCCCTGCTGCAGGAACACAGTCAGCGGAGCCTGGCCACCTTGCAGCGATACCGCGATATCAGTGAACTGCGCCGGGACGCCACGTAGAGCAGCGGCGGTTTGCTTGGCGGTGTTGCCGGTGCGGGTCAGGCTGTCGTCAAAACGTCCAAGGTTCGCCCTGGACTGATCGATCTTCGCCTGGTATTCGCTGAACGTTGCGGCATCCAGCCCGACGCCTTTGTGCTTGGCGAGCTTTGTCTCCAGCTCATCCAGGCGGCCCAGCGCTTTTACCGTCGGGTCAATCTCCCCCAACAGATCGGCCAGCTCATCCTTTTGCTTCTTGATCGACGTCGTGGCCTTTTCAGCGCCTTTGGCTACACCTTCGGCAGCCTTCTCCGCACGTCCGCCTGCCGCCGTGAGCTTGTCGAGGTCAGAGCTCGCCTGCGCGGCATCGGTCGAATCGACCCTGATACCGAGTTCAGCAATCGTAGTCATGCGCGCTCCGTTACTTCGATTCGCTCATAACGAGCATGGCTTCAGCCTCCATGACACGAATGTCCTGGAATGCTTTGGTGGTGTCGGTTTTCTTCATGCCCAACAGTTGAGCTATGGCGGGGATTGCGGTGTAGTCCAGGCCGATGGGCCCACCCATACCGACGCGCCATTGCGTGGACATTGCCTCGAACAGGAGAAAGGCAGGCCAGATGTCCGGCCATACCTCGAATTCAACATCGGGAATGTCAGCCTTTGTAAGTCCGAAGGCCGCGAGCTCTGCCTCCGACGGTCCGGGTTCATACAGTACCCGGGCCGCCTGCGTCAGTTTCCCAGTCGGGCCGGGTTGTACGCACCCTGATAAGCCTCCAGCACTGCCTGAGGCGCGCCGACGCAAGTGGTGACCAGAGCAGTAATGGACTCATCGTCGAACTTGTCGTCGAAGGCCCAACCAGTGACGATTTCCTTGATCTGGGAAACCTGCAATGCGATCTCGGAAGCCGTTGCCTCCTGCCACGACATGCCCTCCTCCTTGACCTTGACGGCATGAGCGTCCCGAGCCAGGTTCCACTTGTCGAACAGGGCCGACAACTCCAGGCGATTCAGATAAGCGAAGGTGAACTCCACCTGAACAGGCTCGCCACCTACACGCGGAATGCCGACCTTCGCCGTGAAGGTCGGAGTCTGAGCAATCTTGATCTTCGCCATGGGTTACGCCGCCGCCTGATAACGAGTCGGGCGCGAGGCCAAAGACAGGGTGATGGTGCGGGTCATGATGTTGTTGCGAGACAGCGAGGGCGTCGACGTGATCGACACATACGCGTTGTAGTAAATCTCGGAGCCATTCGGCAGCTTCAGCCGGACCACGCGAGATTCCTTATCCTCGTCAGCGCTCTCGCAGATCGGCACATACGGTAGCAGCGGGTCATCCGCGACGGTGATGGTCATGCTGATCGGCGACTTGGTGGTTGGCAGCTGACGGTCGTCATCGTCTTCAAGGAAGCCGAAGGTCGTGAACTGCTGGTCGCCGCCGCTGGTGGCCACTTCGGTGATCTGGGCAATTTGAGCCCAGGCACTGACGGTGCGAACGGAGCCAACACCGGCACTAGCTGTGTAGACATTGGTCTTGGTGGTGTCGATGCCTTCCAGTGCGAACGAGTCAGTCAGCGCAGCGTCAACGCGCGCCACACGATCATTCAGACGAGTCCAGCCGGAGGTCACGACGATGATGTCGCCATCTTCCAGGTCATGGCCAGCCGCCTGAACCACAGCGGGCGCTGCGTTGCTGATGGCAGTGGCCAGCACGGCAGCGCTGAATACCGAAGCGATTTCCATGATCGCGCCGTTGGGGAGCTTGAACGCCATTGGTGTTTCCTCTTTTCAGAAATGAAAAAACCCGCTCAATGGCGGGTTCAGGGTTGCCCAACGGGCGAATTAGTTGGTGTCAGATCGATACTGGAACGAGGCCGAGACGGTAAGCGTCGTGTCGCCAGTGATTGGCGGGCCAGGCTCGACCGGCGTCAGCACCATTACCTCGAAGTCGTCACGCTTGAGCCTGAGGAAAGCCGGAAACAGCTCAGCCAGTTCATCAACCAAGCCCTCGGCATCGCCGGTTCCGTTACCGACTGGCGTCACCACGTTGATCTGGAATACGCCGGTGTAGACCCGGTGATCGCCTGACAGCGTGTTGGTGCCGGTCCCGGCCGGGAGCATAAAGGCGCTCAGGTAGGTCTCGTCGGATGTCGGCGTGAAGTTCACGCCCTGATAAGAGACGCGCAGTTCGCGCTCGGCAGCCCACGCGGCGAGGCGCAACTCAAACAGAGAGCGGATAATTTTGTGGCTCATACCTGGTTGTTCCTGATGGCCTCGGCCACGATCTGCTGGAAGCGAGCGACCGTTACGCGGACCATGCCCGACGGAGCCTGGCTGCTATGGCCGTACTCCAGCGGGATGGCATAGGGCAGATTGTTCACGATGTAGGCTGTTTGGCCCGCAGTGAGCGAAGCGACCTGCCCCCTCAGTAGGGCCAGAGACATACTTCCACTCGGGTCGACGATATCGAGCGTCTCGTCTGCAGGAGCCTCGATAGAAAACTGCCAGTTGCCACGAAAGCGACCGCCGACATAATCCTTTCCGGCGACCAGCCCATTGACGTTGTAGTTCTGGTCTCGCTCTGTCTTCGTCAAGGGCTTGGCATATTTAACACCCTTGCGAAGATTGCCTGACTTCGTGAAATTGGAGTCGGTCAGATTGATAACGGTGTTGCGGACCGCCACCTTAAAATCGTAGTCGTCTGCTGCGCGGGTATTCTTGGCCCGGAAAGCCACGTTACTGGCCCAAAGCTCCTGGTTACCGACTGGAGACATTCGAATCAGAGAGCCGCCCAGCTCGATAATAATTTCTCGGAAACTAACGTCCATCGCCTGGCGTGCGCCTTCTGCGAATTGGGCGATTTGCTCAGCAAAACTGCCGCTGAGACCTGCATACTTACTCATGCCCGCACCTGCAGCTCATAGAGCAAAGGCGTCCCGGCCGGGTTGATCTCTTTCAGTGGAGGAATGATTGACCAGGTGCGGCCCTGAACGATGACCTTGCTTAACAGTGTCGGTGGCTGAATCAGCCCCTTTGCTGCGAGCTTCAGCTTCTTGTCGCCGACCTTGATCAGGGTATTGGTCTGGAACTCATCGCCAGTGAAGTCGAGCATGATGCCTTGGGCGGTTCGCTCAGTGACGGTGTCCGGCGCCGTGCCGCCCTTGCCCGGGTCATAGACACCCTTCGTAACATCGCGGATGGTGACCGGCTGGCCGAACTCGGTGATGAGGTCGAGAGCCATCACGGCCATTTCTTCGTAAAAGGCCATGAGGGCTCCAGATGTGAGAAGCCCAGCGCGTAGGCTGGGCCTTGGAAAGGTGCAGATGTCCGGTACTGATCTCCGGATAGAGCTATGCCGAGATATTCATTTTTTGCCGGGGCTGAAGGTAGACCAAATCAGGCCCTGCTCGCCCTAAATCCCTGTTAACTCGACACCGCATCAGCCTGCGCATTCATCTGCATGCCCATTATGCACGCACCGCAAACAGCCCGCGCTTGAGCAGGTAGTCAGCGAACTGCGTAGCGCTCGGTCGATCCGGCGCAGCGGGCAACAGTCGCTTGCTCGTGCTGCTGATGACCGCATACTCACGCTCGACAGCCCCATCGACCTTGTCCTTCGTCACCGCGCCTTTGCGCTGGTCGATTGGGTCGATGTCGTCTTTATGGATCTCGGCGGCCAGAGCCATCTGGCCGTACTGAATTCTTGCCGGTAGGTAGCGTTCCGGCTTGTTCTCGCCATCAAGGCGAATCTCCCGACGAGGCCAGGACAATGCCTGATCGCCGGAGGATTTACGGCCCTTCCATGTCATCCCGTCCATTGCCAAGGCGGCCCGGCGCAATAACGCTTCCTGCGCAACCGCGTCGGCTGGAATCACCACACCGAACTTCATGGCATAGAGAACCAAGTCCTCAGCGGTTGCGTAGCTTTCGGCGTCCGGCTTACCGGTACCGTCCTCGACAATGAGCATGGGTTATTCCTTGTTGTTCAGGCGGTCAGCTTCTGCCTTTGTGGCGTCTTCATCGCCAGCGAAATCACCGAAGCGCAGGCCGTCACGGGTGATGATGATCCACTGGTTATCTGCTTCCAGCTTGGGGATGTAGATCGGCTCGTCCTCGGTCCCATCGTTCTGGGTGCCATTAGACTGAGGCTTGGTCGGGCCCTTGCCCGACTTCGCAGAAGTTTTGTCGGCGGCCTTTGTCTTGCCCTTGACCGGGGTCTTACGGGTTTCGACCTCTACGTCGATTTCGAGCGCCTTATAGGCCTCCACAATCTCAGGATAGTCGCCAACCACAGTGACTTTGGTCACGCCGCGCTCCACGTTCCGGAAAAGATCTGGGTTGCGATAGCGCTTGTTTGGATCGAAGTCACCGCGCTGGTTACTGTAAACGAGTTCCATGATGTTCTCCCTGGCGGCCATTGCTGGCCGCGCCGTACGGATGATTTAAGCAGCCGGAGTGAGTTCGATCATCACGCCAGCAGTGACCTTGTCGCTGGTGGAGTGCTTGGCCCAGTTGGCCGAAGAGCCCACAGCGGCGAGCGACGGGTTCGCGCCGCCGGCGGTTTCCTTCCAGCTGTAGCCCAGCACGTCGATGTTGACGACGCCTTCAGCGCGATAGCCGATGCCGAGGTTTTCTTGGTCATTGACTTCGTACGAACGGAAGCCCGGTGCTTGCGACTCGGTGATGGTCACTGCGTTAGGCAGCAAACCGAAGATGACATCGACCGGCGCGGTGTCGGTGACCAACACCGGCTTACCCAGCGTGCCAGGCAGACCGCCGTAGATCACGACACCGGCTTCTTCGTAGATTTTGTTGGTGATCGCTTCATCAACGATGTCGAAGTAAGCGGACGAATGCATGACCCACAACGCGATACGGCCGAATTTGTCGCCGAACTTGCGCATGCCACGGGTAAGCGTCTTCTTGCCGTCGGTTTCGATGCTGGCCTCGACCACCATGCCCGGGTTGGAGCCGATAGATGCGCGCAAGGCTGCGGTTGCGTATTGCACGAAGCCTTCGAGCGTTGCATCAGCCACGTCCTGACCGATGATCTGGGAGAACTCTTCTACCGGACGACCGCGACGCTTGAAAGCTTCCTCGGTGGTTTCGTACGGGCCGTATTTCCACGGTGCTTTGACACCGACTGCTTCACCGGCGCTGATCTTCTTGGCAACGACCTTCGCTTCGGAGTTGACGTCGCGGTGATCAAGCGAGCCTGCCAGCTTGTAGAAGGCACGCTTGCGGAAGTCGCCTTCGATCAGCTCGTTGTCGAGGATAATCGCGCCGTTGGACGATTCGTTGAAGATGTCCAGGTTGTCCTGAACACGTTCGAGGTACGCGGTCTGGGCTTCATCGTTGTAGATGATCAGATCGCTGTTAACAGTTGTAGCCATGGGTGAATCCCCTTACTTGGGCAATTGCAGGAATGCGGTTTGGCCGTGCTTGCGCTGGTAGTCGCGCTTTTGCGTGGCTGACATTTCGGAGCGCTTCAATGCAGCCTGGCCGCTACCCCCGCCCGGGGCATTCGTTCCTGAGGCCCTTGGCCAGAGGTGAGGTGCGCTTTCGCGCAGGGATTCCGCCCATTCGAGCGGGGTCAGAGGGGTCTTGCCGTCTTTGCCGAAAATGGTCTGGCCGGACTCATCCACAGCGACTGCTTCGCCCTCTTCGTTCAGCGAGAACACGCCTTTGGCGCGCAGGATGATGTCGTCTGTTGCTTCGGGGAGTGCACCGGCCTTGAGAGCCGCGCCTCGTACCGAGTCGCCGAGGACTTTGCCTTGGAACTTGGCGGCGAACGCCTCTGCCTTCGATGCACGCTCGCTCACAGCCTTCAGCTGCTTGTCGTAATCGCCGCGCAGGCGCTCAGTGCGCTTATTGAAGACCTCATCCACCTTGCCCTCTGTCAGCAGCTTGGTTTCTTCGTCCTGCCCGGCACGACTGAGTAGGCCTTTGACGGCGTCGATGTCGATGCCTTCAAACTGGGTTTCGAACTGGGTCAGTTTGCCGGATGTTTCCTTCAGCTTACCCAGCAGTTCCGAGTTCTTGGTTTTCAAACCCGAAACGGATGCTTCAACGGCAGTCGCGATAGCGGCCTTGATTGCCGGGTTTTCCAGGTCGATTTCGTTTTCTTCTGCCACGTTGATTCACCCCTTGGGTATGTTTTGCCCACTTTGCAGGTATAAAAAAACCCGCCGAAGCGGGTTATTGGAAAAATCACGATCAGTAGTAAATTAACTCTAGAGACTTGGCGACATCTGCGTTGTAGGGTCGCAGCGGATACGCTTCACTAATAATGGACGAATACCCTAATCCCTTTCTGCTAGCCATATCTTTTAGTTCCGGATACTGGCCGGTAAATAGAATGATTTTGTTCAGTTCATCATCAGGCAACCGGCCTTGGCTCAGAGCTTTTTGAACAATGACGTCTAGCTCTACGAGAATAGCCGCGGCTCTCGCATTATTTTTCGCGGCAATGGCTGAACGGTACAGGTGGAACCTCATTACCACTTCATACTCTTCGGCTATCGTTAGATTGAAAATCATATATGGGCACCGCTCCTTAGTTTTACCCATCACATTAACAACTCCGCTCTCCGAAATGCCAGTGGCTCAAGGGCTTTCATCTGTTGAAGCGTCAGTGGCGCGAAGTTGCGATCAAGCTGCAGTTCCGCGAAGCGCCCCACAGACAGACCGCCTTCACGGAATAGCTTGCCCCGGACCGGCCCAATGGCTACATCCTGAAACGCCGCTGGCTGAAGCTGAAGCCAGTGGTAATAGTCGAGGTCTGCACTGACCTGTCCGTTCTGGGATGCCCTGTTTGCGCCTTGAGCGAACAACTCGCTGAACTTCGTGATCATCACAAAGGTGGTACGGCAATTTGGGTGAAATGGCGGCCGAGGCCCCGAATTAACCGGAAACCGGCGCTTATCCAAGCTTCGGCATACCTGGCTGGTCTTGCTATCTAGTGTGGCAACCAGCTCGATCTCAGGAACCACATCGCTGTTCGCATTGGCCGTTTCCATCCGGGCTTGGCTGGCTACGTGCTGGATGGCTGTACGAACCACCGTCGATGCATTACGGTCAGTCGTAGCCAGGATGCCGTCGGCATACTTGAGCGCCGCTGTGCCGCGAATCTTCTGGATGATCTGGAAGTTAGTCTGCCCCTCGAAGAAGCCCTGCCGAATCGCGCCTGTGATGCGGTTACGCTCGGCAGTCGTCCAGTCCTTGATGAATGGCTTGAGCAGCTTCCCACCGTCTGTACCACGCACACTGAGCGGGTTGCTCAGCACCGCTGTACGGATCGCGGTGGCTGTCGGCACAGCAGCCTCAAAGCTCACACCGACGGGCGCGGCTTTCGTTAGGCTGGTTGCCTCGAACTGGGCCTCATAAGTAGCCAAGTCAATCAGGTCCAGCATGAGCTGATCGGTGAAACGGGTGAAGATGCCAAGCAGCAGGCTGTCTACTTCGTCGAGAAGCTTCTCCAGACGCTTGCGGGTGTAGCTGGTCATATCCGATTGGGTCAGCCGATCCCGGAGCGACCGGTCGATCTCCTTGAGGAACGGTGCAAACTTCTGCACCTCCCCAGCTTTCAGTCGCTCCAGAAAGACCGCATGCCGAATCGTTGCATCAAGCAGCGCTTGGTTGGCGGCCATTGTTCAAGTCCTCGTCATCGAGGCCGAGGCCATCGGTCTGTTCGCTAATCTCGTTATCGATCTGCTGATCAGTGCGTTCCGGTGCGATCAGACCAAGTTTGCGCAGGTAGCCGCGCAGATCAGCCTTAGCGAACCCGCCGCTTTGCCACAATTGGACCAGAGCGGTGATCATCTGCGGATCAGCCGACAGCTCCACGAACTCTTGATTAACCAGGTAGGCAGTCTTGCCAGTTGCGCCGATGAACTCGCCACACCACATCAACGCCCGGGTGTAGGCCTCGTTGATGTTCGAAACACAGATAGCGAGCACGGACGTCGACGCTGACTGATCACCGCGGGATTCTGTTGCGGTCTTCGCAGCGAGTGAAGCAACGACCATGCGTGCGCCCAGCTCAATCATCATCTGGTTCTTGTCGGCCATGGCCTCTTTAACGAGGGTATTAGGTTGCGGCTGGGCAAAACCGAATGTTTCACCAGCAGGAACAGGGATTGGAGCGCGAGAGCCGACATAGACGCCCTCTTTCCGGGCCATTTCAAGCCATTGATCATCAACACCGCTAATCCACGGTTGCGCCTGCCCACACCAGAAGACGCTGTCTTCATAGTCCGCGCTGTTACGGTAGTGGCCGAGGTTGATCATGGCGATATCGTAGAGTGGCGACTCGTCGATACTCGGATCGTTGTTCTGAGCGCCGATGAAGGTGAACGGGATCTCTTTGAGTCGCCCCTTCTTACCGGCCGGCCGGTACTCTTCAACAACCTCAAGAGGGCCGCCGCCGCGCACGCCTTTACGACGCCACACACGGCAGACATAGAGGCCGCCGTCTTCGCTGCCACCTTCCCCGAGCGCGAGCTCACGGAACTGTTCAGTGCACTTCAGCCCGAAACCATCAGGCTCTTCATGCATCTCACGCAGCACAACCATAGTCAGGACGTTATGCCCGCCGACCATGCCGGTGCGCCAGTTGATGATGTCCTCGGCTGAATAAGTGAGGATGACGGCATGCCCGCCTATGCCGCTGTCTTCGTGAAAGTCCACGAACAGACCATGCCGCCCCGCCTCTAGCACCTTCTCCAAAGAGCCTTGCGACTGCTGGTAGATGCTCACACCTGCCCCGTTGGCGTTGTCCTGCAGGTATTCGAGATTCTTGGGTACGGTCAGCGTCGGCTCTTTGTGGAAAGCTAGGCCGATCAAGCCATTTCGGGTGTGGCCGGTAGCGTTCTTGAACACCGCGCGTTCGCGGTAAGACTTGTTGCGCTCAATGTTCTCTTCCGACTTGTCGTGACGGTTTATGTACGGCAGCCGGTCGACCACTCGGTGCTGGCCCGCACAGACGTCACGAACGGTTAGCCAGCGGTCCAGCGCCTCAATGTACTCGGGCCGCTTGAAGGAAACGTCGTTGCTCATCGGGCGTATCCCAGTTTTAGAGAGGTGACCGGTTTAATAATCGGGTACTCGCGATGGATGAAGTAACCGCCGCCGTCGTTAGCGTGGTCATTACCTTGTGATTTGTCCGGCTCGCCATTGGCCGCCCAAACCTGTTGTTCCAGGCCATCGGCGTACGTCGGACACGTGAACGGGTTGACCAGGTAACGACGCTCGCCCTGCGCATTGCAGAACATGGCGTTCATCGCGTTGATGCGGTCCTTCACAGGAGGGTTGGCCGCTGGAGCAATGACCGTGAACCCCGCTTGCTTGAGCATGGCGATGTCCGTCACGCTGGCGTTCACCGATTTGCGTGAGTCGCCCGATGCGTCCGGATAAATCCTTATTTCGCACGTCTTCTTGAAGCTGTTGCCGTCGTGCTCCCAGTAGCGTTCTTTGATGCGCCGGATCATGTCTGGCGTGTCGTAGCCATCCATGAGTTCATCCACCGCACGGGGCATACCTTTATCGCGCTTCACGTGGGTGATTGCAGCCATCTTGCCGACGTTGAAGTCCATCCCGATGAATAGCGGCTCGCCGGGCTGCACTGTGTCAACGCACTGATTCAGCTTGCGGTCGTATGAGTGGTAGATCGAGCCAGAGGTCAGGTTTACGAACTGGCCGTTCAGATAAGCTCTGATCAGTTGCTCGGGGTACGACTCCATCAGTGATGGAATGTAGTCATCCGGCAGATTCAGTTCGTTGTCGAACGTGCTGGCCTGCACCAGACCATACATCTCATTCAGCGAAGGCTTGTCGCGCAGTTGCTTCACGAATTGCAGAAAGACGAACTTGAAGCCCTCAGGTGTCGTCGTTACATCCACGCCGTTCTTCAACCCGGGCACGTTGTAACGCATCCGGGCAATGATCTTGCGCCAAGCCTGCTGGGCTTTGATTGCCGTAAGTACGTCCAGCTCATCGACCAGGGCGTGCCCGATCTTGAAACCGACAATCGTCTGCGGCTTCTCCATCGACCGGCAAATCACAGTGCCGCGATACTGTCGGCCGCTGTAGATGTGAACTTCGTGATTCGCCTGGTTGATCTTGGTCTTCAACCCCCAGTCGTAAGCCACTTCATCCATCGTCGGATAGAAGATGTCCCGGATCTGAGGGTAAGTCGGTGCGAAGTAACCAGCGTTGACGCCTGGCCACTCCATGAAGTGCCTGCTTAGCGCTGAACACCCTACCCATGTCTTGCCTGAACCAAACCCCGCAACAAACGCCCGGAACTTGTGCTCCATGCGTAGGAATGTCGCCTGCGGAACGTTAAGGCTCGGCATTCGGCTTCCTCGCATCCACCACATCAACCTGAATGCGGCTTGGAATCACCGGCTCATCACCAGACTCTTCCTTCCGGTGCCGGTTGACGTACATGTCGCCCGCTTCTTTCGCTGCCTGCTCCAATATCTGTAGAGCGAGCACGATGTTCTTCATCGTCTCGGCCTTCTCTACAAACCGGTTCATGGCTCGGAGCCGGAACGCACGATTGGCGATCGGTATCTCCGCAGTCTCTTCGCGGAATCGCTTGCGGGTGTCGTGAAACAGGGTTTGCCACTTGGCGGCGAGATTCACACCAGCACGCTTCGTTGGGTCGTGCGACTCACAAAGCTGGCGGGATATCTCAATACTGAATTCTTGTTTGACCTTCTCTACAACTTGCGAGGGGGTGTCAAAGCACGCCAAAGCCTGAACGATGAAGCTCTTCACCTCATTTTTCAGGGCTGCCATATTTTGGATTCCGTCTAATGCCTGTCAAATATCAGGCCGATCTGAGCAGACAGGTTCCGCAGGCCCTCGAAATGTTCAATTTACCCACCTCAGCAGGTTTGTTTGCTGCATCCACCAGAGCCTGAACGTCAGGGCTCGCACCATAGCGGCGAACCACTCCGACGAACTCTTCGACGTCATGCCCGCGCATCTCAAGCTTGGGCAGACCTTCCTGCGTGAACTTGGGTGCGCCGTACTGATCTTTGGCCTGGGCGATGTGATAAAGCTCGTGCTCCACCAGTGCGCAGAAGTCTTCATCCGAGCATTGAGCGCAATAGTCAGCAGCCAGGGTGATGATGTAGGCCGGTATATCCCCGAACCAGTCGCGCATCTGCTGTTCCATCCGGGCTTTCTGCCATCCCCCTGCACGGAACATGACCTGCTCAGCTTGACCAAGGACAGTGCGCCCCTGCTTGCCGTAACTGGACGATGCCCACATCACCCGGATGTCTGCGTCAATCAGGTGAGCGTGATCTGGGTTGTGGATGCTGCCGGTGTCGGCAAGGATCTCGGCTTGGAGCCACTCCCACACTTCGGGGGCGGGGCCCAGAATAAGGGATGCAGATTCGAGCATATTCAGCAGGGGCTGAGGTCTCCTCATACAACACCTAATCTCGCGGGAATTTTCAATCGTAGTACGTGCAATACCGACCTTAGAGCAGTTTGCTCTAGGCCGGTTTTCTAGCAATGTCGATTATTAAGCTACGACGCTAAAATGTTCGTTTGAGCATAAAGAGTGGATCACAGAAAGCCCCATCTCTTTGACTGCGGATGAGCTCTGACTGTCGTGCAGGCTATTTAAATCAGCTAGCTTTTGCCCACTATCATCAGTAATTACGCCTTCCGCATCAATTCTAATCTCCGCGACTTTTACATGCCCGGGCGTACCATTTTCGAAGCTCATAGCCTTCTCGAAGACGTAACGCACCACTACCTGATCGTTTACGATCGCATTCACGGCCACGGCCCTGCCGCTTCCAAATAGCGTGGAGATTTCGGCCCCTAACCCTTCGCCTGCCACAAAGGAAACACCCAGCGCAGCTTTTGTCTGCGGTTCAGCGAAGAAGCTCTGGAGAGTCTCTTGCATTTCGACCGCCCAAGACTGCGCTTTTGTCAACGACCACTGCGCGCGCATGAGCGCGCTATGCTGGTCTCTCGTCAAACGCTTAATCATCCTGACACCCCCGTTGAATGGAGATGTGATTATGGGTGATTAAAGGCGATAAGCCACTCATAACTAGCCATTCTTAGACTGACGCTTCCGCGATAAAACTGCTGAGGGTCATTAGTTGTGGCCTTCCAACGGCTGAGCAAAGCTGAACTTGACGCCCTCCTCTGGCTGGAATACCGAGGAGCAAGCTCTCTGCAGAATCACATCCTCACCGAGGACTTTCGCCGCGTCCTCGCCGTACTTAGCAATGAGCGCAGCTTTGAGATCGCCAGCCGATAACGTCAGTGTGATGTCGTTGAAGTGGATCAACGTCTTCTTGATGGTCATCAGCTACTCCACTGTGCATTGCGGCCAGATCGACCGGGCAAAGGCCAGAGCAGACGCGTGATCCATGGCTTGACTGAGCAGGATCATCGGGAAGGTTCCGTGGCCCGGGGTTGTCACGTATCAGTTTCGCTTGGTCATGAGCGGCCAACTTTTAGCGGCTCTACCGTTACCTTTCCACTAAGCCGCCTGGTGTAGACCTCATCACACCAGGGCCGCTTGATGCGAACAGGCTGAGGCGCGAACACAACCAAGCCAGCCTCGGTGTCGCACCACAGCACGTGAGTGATCTCGTTCCCATTGACGCGAACAACTCTGGGGCCGCCACCGTCTTGTGCGGTATGGAATGTCGGATGAGGCATAAGCACTCCGCGCTACGAAATGGCGTCATCTGAAAACGTGGCGCTACGGGCTAACCCGCTCCACCGCCTTATTGACCTTGTCGGCCGCTTGGCTCGCTGTATCTGCGGCCTGTACGGCGCTGGCAGATGCTGCCTCTACTTTCCCAGCAGCCTCTTGCGTCTTGTCGGCCAGCTTGCCCAGACGTAAGTCGCGCTGAGCGGTTGCTTCGTCGTAGCCGCGGCGCACTTCTGCCACTTGTTTGGTGTACCAGTCGCCGAGGGCCCATTGAGAAACCTGAAAGCCCATCGAGAACGACCCAGCAGCGAGCAAGATCGCAATGACCCAGATCTCGATACGTCTCCACCAGCGGCGGGCGATGAATTCCATTGAGCATCTGTCCATCAGTTGATTCCTCCCAACTTGGTTCGCAACCGCGCGATTTCTTCGCTCTGCGTCGTTACCTTGTCAGTGAGCTGAGCGACCTGGCTGGTGAGGGCTTCAATCTTCCCTTCCATTCCGCCGACCGCTGCGGCGAGCTCGTTACGCTCCTTGGCGAATTGGTCAGCGCGGGCCTCAGCCTCTTTGCGGGCAACACGCTCGGAGTCGAGCAACTCATTCAGCCGGCGGACGGTGCCGATATCGGCGTTGTCCATTGCCCGATCAGCTGCATCCCGAGAGAGGAACTTGCGCAGCCAAAGGAAGCCAGCAAGCAATACGGTGCCAGTACCGCCCAGCCAGGTGACTGTGCCTGAGCCGAGGTCGGTTGGGTCCATCTTTACCTCTGAATAAAAGGGCCGTGGGGAAACGGCCAAGGGAGCAAATAAATAAAACATTTGTGTTGTATTAAGACAAATATGTTGTAGAATGGAGTCATCCAAACAACGAGGCGAGGTGATGAAGTTCAGCGAGTTCAGACGATGGTTGAAGGCCCAAGGGGTGACATTCGAAGCAGGCAAAGGAAGCCACTTCAAAGTCACCGCCCCAAACGGCAACAGGACCACCTTCGCGGATCACGGCAGCAAGGAAATGCCAGAACCGACCCGCAAGGCGATCATTAAACAACTGGGGCTCTGAGAGCCCCTTCACCACATCTGAATGCTGAGCGATCACCTCCAAGGAGTGACCATGTACAACTATGCAATCCGTTTTGAGCAGGACAGTGAATTGGGGCTGGCCGTCTTCTGTCGCGATCTTCCGCAGCTGAACAGCTATGGCGACGACATCGAGCACGCGAAGCGAGAAGCGCTCGACGCTATCGAATCAACGCTGTCTCTATACGTCGATGAGCGCAAGGCGATCCCAGAGGCGACGCCGCCGCAGGAAGGCGAGCACGTCGTGTACCTGCCTACCGTAACCGTGGCGAAGATTGTGCTGTGGAACACCATGATGGAACGCGATATGCGCAAGGCAGATCTGCGCCGCCTTCTCGGCGTGCACCAGGTACAGGGCGACCGGCTGGTCGACTTCCTGCATACATCCAAGATGGAACAGGTAGAAGCAGCTCTTGCTTCCGTAGGCAAGCGCCTGGCCATTTCGGTTGAGGCCGCCTGATGGAATATTGGAATCAAGTAGCGGGGATTACAGGAGCCATAGTCGCGGCGCTAGCATTTGTACTAGCGCTAGTGGTGACCCCCGCGGAAGCACGCCTTCAATTCTGGTTAGCGATCGCGACCATTACACAAATTGTGATTTGTGTTGCTTCTATAGTTTTTATCGCGAAATTTGCTACAGGTGAAGGGTCAGCTTCGCGACGAGAAATAGTTGACCTAGGAATTTGGTTTTTTAATTTGATTTTCACTTCCCGGTTCTTAATCGAACATTTTTCGAAAGCAGCATCGGCAATTCGGAATCAGTAACTCCGCGAGAAGCACAAAAAAGCCCAGCGATTAGGCCGGGCTTTTCGTGTCATTCCCACATGTGCGCAGGAAGGACAGGATGGGTGAATAATGCGACATGGCGACATGATATTGCAAGCCCTTTTGAGGGACTATTTTCATGCTGCCTCGCTATCCAGAACCCCAGCCGCTTCAAGCATGTGCTGAGCCTCCATCAAAGCCTCATTTACGACGCTCTCCAGACTGTCCTTGATCGCCTTGTTCCAGCGCTGGTAAGTGCGCTCAGTGAGCCCTTGGCTGTCCCAATTGGTCATGTCGTAGTTGGACGCTGCCAGCACGATCATTTCGCCTGAGCGTGTGTCAGCGGTCGTCCTTGCGTGACGGTTGGCCCGATCGGCTGCTTCCTGTGCTGCCCTGTTGCGCCAATCCCACTTTCCGGTGTCGGCTCCATCTGTTCGCCGCTCGGGTGCAGGGACTTCGCGCACCTGACGCTGGATGCCCTTAACCTGTTGCGGTACCGCCCAGACCAATACGGCTTGCTGAGTGAATCGCTGCGGTGCTGGGCTTTTCACTGCATGAACCAGCCGGCCGATGGAATCGATCTTGCGACCTTTGTGGGTGCTGTACTTGGCGACCAGAGCATTCCATTGGCGCGGCGTGAGCTGAGCGTGGAGCAGCTTGTGGACGATGCAGTCAGCCAGTAGCGCAGCCTCCTTCCCGACAATCGCGCCCTTCTGCTTCGCGCACTGGACCTTTGGCTCGAAATCGCCGCCACTGGCTGCGTTGACGGTTTCGGCGGCGAGCGCCCGGACAACTGCTGCTACAACGTTCCGATAATTCATGCCGCCTCTCCCCGTTTCAATTCTTTGGTCAGTGCCCGGTAATGCGCGGTCAGCGCCTTCAACTCATCGATCGTGTACTTCTGGGGCTCATGAGGCCCTTCCAGCCATTCCACTTTTTCAGCGCCGATACGCAGCACCAGGTTGATCCGGTACTCCACGATGTTTCCGGACTTGTGCTGGTTGCATGGCACGCACTGCTTGTGGCAATTCAGCGGCTCGAAGCGCAGTGCGGGATTGCTGCCCACTGTCCGGTAATGCCCGGCGTCGTACTTCCCTTGGTGGTGACGACCGCAGCTGATGCATGGCAGCAATGCGTCACGCTCGCGAACCCAGGCATTGAAAGCCTGCTGCGTGTCCTTGAGGTGATCCGCCCTGCTCTTCAGCTTCTCCTTGCGGACTTTGATCTCGGCGCGCTGGACGTCCGCCAAGGCCTTGCGAGCCTTTGGGGCGTGTCTCGGTGCGTCGATCATTGCGCAGGCTGGGCTGCATACCGCTTGGCCGAGTCGCTGCGGGACGAATGAGGCCCCGCACTGTTCAACTCTGCAGTTCTTGGATTTGCGCTCTTTGATGGCGAGTCTCATGCAGCTACCTCGCCCAGCAGATCCGAGAACACAACCCCGTGACGGGTGAAGTGCGCAACGATGCGGTCGGTGTACTGGATGCCCTGCGCGCGGTTGAACAGGCTGGTCACTGGGAACCCGTCCGGCCCGAACAAATGGCACCCGCCCATCATGTCCAGCTTCGCCTCGTATGGCAGGTGACGCATGACCCGATACCAGTCAGCCTGAAACCCGGCGTCCTCGTTCAGCAGAATCTGCACGCCGATGTGCAGCTTGCAGTACTTGCGCGCCTCGGCGGGGTCGCCGATCTGGGTCATCTCGGAAATACGCCTGTACATCGCGAACCAGAGTGCGTTCTGATCCAGTGTGCGGTCCTTGCCTGGGCGCATCGACACAACCACGAAACGCTTGTCGCGGAACATGGTGGTCAGGCTGGTGATTGCCTCGGTCAGTTTGGCCTGGCAGTTGACGCTGATCTTGTCGGTCATCGCGCAGCCCTCTTCAATTCCAAATCCGCGGCCTGCTGCTGGAGCAGTGCGAGACGGTCAGCCAAGTCATTGGCTGCTTGAATCTTCAATTCGGTCCGGCGCTCAGCGCTCGCCCGGCTCATCTCGGCCATGCTGTCCTTCACCGCTTTGAGCCTTTCCCGGACGTTTGCGCTCGGCCGTGTCACCTGCCCGGTGAGGAGGCCTGCGATAGCTTGTCCATCTTGGGTGATCGGTACGACGTTTAGGTCGACCAGATACAACTGCCCGCGCTCCTGAGGAATGCGCTGCATCTGCACGGCCTTGGTGATGGCCTGAACTCTGCGGTTCGCGTCAAAGCCGATAGACGCATGCCAGTTCACCGCCTTGTGATCCTCGCGGGCCTGACTGACCAGACGTTCGTATGCGCTGATGAACGCCATTCGTGCGCCGATCTTGTCGCCTGCATCGAGCACAGGCTTAGCGGCGGCCAGGGCGAGCTGGATTTCGTCAGTGAGCACCACTGTTTCGAATTCGTCGTTGGTGGTCATGGCGATCGCCCATGCTTCGTCCTTGCCCGGACGGCCATCCTCAGCTTCGATGCGCTGCAGCACAGCAGCCAGTGTGAAGCGGCCGGTCAGTTCGCGGCGGCATGACTGAAGTGCTTTGCGGATATCGGCGGGCGGATACACAGACAGGTCTTCGGCCATCAGCTCAGCAGCAGTCGCGCTGATCGTCTGCCCGAGGGTTTCAGCAGTGGCGCAGATCGCACCGGCCAGTTCCGCAACTTTGTCAGAGGAAAGCATTGCGCGGCCCTCCCTCACGAATCTTGCGACCAGCTTCCTGTGCCGCATTCATGTTCGCCTGGGTGTCTTCCTGCTGGCGGGCTGTCCGGCCGTTCATTTGGGTCTGTGTAACCCACTGGGTGTGGTAGCCCTCAGCGTTGGCCAGCAGTTCGTTGAGACTGTGGCATTTGCGGATGAGTTGGGCGTCGTTGATGCCGAGGTAGTACGCGGCCACGCTGTGAGCCACGTCGATACCGAGACGGCCAATCAACAGCCCGACCTGCCCTCCCACCTTCGCATTCCAGACCGGCCACGCCTTGTAGCGCTTGCGGTAGGACATGGCGTAGTTCGCCCAGGTCTTGAAGGTTTTGCAGGACTGATCTTTGGGGCCGGGCATGTCCGCAGGGATTTCAACGCGTGACTGCTGCTGGCTGAACGGGACAACCTGCCCAGTCGCGGCCTTGGCGGAAGCCGGGGCTGCAATAGGTTCATTGACCGGTTCATTGACTGATTCAGAAGAGTGACTGGTTCTGGGTGCACCTCCTGCACTACCCCCTAGTGAATCTGCTGCACTAGGGGGTGAATCTCCTGCACTACCCTGATGAACTTGATTCACTACCCCTGGTGCAGGAGTTGCACCACCATCGATGGTCAGAAAGTAAACATTCGATGAGTTCCCCTTCGGGCCACCTTTCCGGATTTCTTTACGAAGTAGTCCGGTCGCACACAACGCCGTGATGTGGTTCATGACTGAACGCTTGCTGATCTCGCACTGATCGGCGATATGCTGGTAGGAAGGCCAGCACTCACCTACATCGCTGGCATTATCGGCCAACTTGATCAGCACCAGCTTGCGCAGGGGATTGCCAACGCGAAGCTTCATCGCGGCGACCATGAGGGTCATGCTCACGCGGCACCCCGCAAAGCCTTGTCGTGCGTGAAGAGGCCGTCCCACGTCTTCTTCATTGGCAGCTCACCAGCTAGGTACAGGTCGTACAAGCGGACGGCACCCTTCTTGAGCAGGACGGGCGTATAGGAAACAAAGGACTCTTTGCCGTGCGGAGTGACTTCGTGCTGGTGCTCGGTCATGTACTTGTCGCGGGCATAGGAACCCACGCGGTGACGGGTACCGGATTTGCTCTCGTTGTAGAGCCAGCTCCGGCCTTCCAGATACTTGCCAACCTGCATCACGTTGACCCCATTGAGGCCCTTGCAGAATTGGGTATGAGTCATGCCCTCCTTGAACAGGTTCTCCAGGGAGTGGATCTTGGTGGCTTGTTGATCGACTTGAATGGTCAGCAGAACCCTGGCCTTTTCAGATTCCAAGGCAAGCTGCAGGATTTCAAGTGTGGAGAGTTCGCGGGGCTGAGCGACTTGCTGCTCCAGCTCCTGCCAGCGATCAACCAGAGCCGCGGTGAATTCAGGGCTGAGCTGGGCAACCACAATGAAGCTATCGCGCTTGCTGACTTGGAAGACCGAAACGGATTGGCCGAGGTGATTTCTAACTACCCCCATTGGGGGAAGTTGAATAGCGCCGCGCTCTGCCAGCCTTTCTATGGATTGCTTCACCTTGTCATGCCGGGAGCCGACAAGATCGGCAATCTCCTGCGATGACATAGTTCGCGCCACGTTTTCGTGATTCGAAAAATGTGGCGCGGGATTCTTCAGGGCCTGTACATCGGTATTAGAGGTATGCATAATCGGCCTCACAGAGTTGTTACAAATGCAGTTGAAAGAGCCCGGTTGCCGCCGGGCTTTTTTGTGCCTGCAATTCGGGTTTTGCTATTGGGAGCCTTCATCAGTCCCTCCTTTTTCAGGGCCTATTAAGTCCTGCGGCGGGTCACGCCGTGTCGTGGGCAGGTGTCGGATTTTTCCGACTCCTTTGGGCCTGGTCTTTTCGAAGATCCGCTCTGCTCCAAGCTTTGTGGCGTACTCATCCGGGGTCATACCCGCAGCCTTTGCCAGCCTTTCAAGCTTTTCGTAGAGCCTCCCGTCGATCCCGTGGCAGATCGTGTTTTCGGGCACGTTGGCCTCCTTCAGGGACTTCAGGCCATTTGGTGTTTGTCGGTAACATCCTGCTCAACGATGCTTTCCAGCTTCTCTTCCACGCACATGCGTACGAAGACGGCCAATTGCAGTTTGTGAAGACGCGCCACTGCCTTGAGCGCTTCATAGGTCTCATCGTCGTAGCGGGACTTAATCTCCCGGTCTTTCACGTGGCGCGAATCGTCGTATGCCATCGAAGGCTTCCTTGTGTGGTTGGAATGGGGTTAAGCGGCTGTTAACGGTTGTTTTTCTGGAGGAAAGGCTTCGTCGAGAACGCACTTCGCACCGAGTACGTTCAGTGCGTTCACGATCAAGCGCGCCTCGCTAAGCCCTGGGCTGCGAAGGCCTGACTCGTAATTCGCTAGGCGGGACTGATTCCAGCCGAGCGCCCGGCGCAGCGCTGCCTGAGTTACGCCAGCCCTCTCGCGGATCATTCGGACTTGATTCATGTGGTGTTCCTCCATAATTAAACACAGGATAAAACACGTATCGTGTTATTAGCAATCACAATAAGTGAAAGCCGGGTATTTCAATACGTGATTGAATCCCGCGCATGAACGAATTAGCTAAGCGCATCAAGCGCGCCAGACAGAATGCAGGTATGTCCCAAGCTCAGCTGGCAGATGCCTGCGGGTGGAGATCTCAGTCGAGAGTCGGCAACTACGAAGCAGGCAGCCGCGAGCCGTCGTTTGCCGATATCGAAGCAATGTCTAAGGCTTTGGGTGTAGACAAGTCCGAGCTTTTGATTGGTTTGCCGGAGCCTGAGAACAGCCCCGAGGAGCCTAATGGTGTTCCGGGCTCCTCTGCCGATCTGGTTCGGCAAATGCTAGCGAAGCATGGAAAGAATTTGCCTGATGAAACGAGGCAGCGCATCTCTGCTGCTGTAGAAGACACTGCCATGGTTGCTGCGAGCAACGTCATCAATGTCGACTTCTCCAGGCCAGGCCAAGTCGGAGATGAAGTGTGGATCGCGCACTACGATGTCCGCGCAGCGATGGGCGGCGGGCAGATCCCGCACGAATACCCCGAAATGCTCCAGGACATCAGAGTCAGCCCCAAACATCTGCGCGAGATGGGCGTCTCGTTCAAGGAGCACTTCCACCTCAAGATGATCACCGGCTGGGGTCAGTCGATGGCGCCGACGATCAAAGACCGCGACCCCCTACTGGTCGACGTGACGATCCGGGAATTCACGGGAGACGGGATCTACCTCTTCTCGCACGACGAAATGCTTTACGTGAAGCGCCTGCAGAAGAAAGGCAAGGATCGATTCAAGATGATCTCAGACAACAAGCACCACGATCCAGAGGATATCCGGATCGACGACACACATATACTGGCTCGCGTGCTGTACGTGTGGAATGGGCAGCCGGTGTGATCCTAGCGCGACGCGCGGATATCGCATCATAGCCAAAGGGAGTAATTGGCATTGCGTGCAAACATCGGTGATATTTTTGAGCTATTAAGGATTCTGGACCTTTGGGATTTCTGGAAGGACGCCAGGAACGCACCCCAAGGGACCCGCCTCTACCGCTGGAGATACCTTGTTCAGGGTTTAGTCTTGCTCATTGGGGTGCCTTTGGTACTCGCCCTTCCATTGTGGGTAATGTTGCTACTCTTGAAATCGTGAACCCGGATTACCTAAAGAAAAGGATTTATAGGAGGCGGCATGAGCCTGAACAAACCAAATCAGCAGCTTCGACGCGATCTGACAGGTTCCGCGTCGGACTTGAAATGGTCAGCGGTTGAGCTCATGCGTATTGCTGAGAGATTGAGCCTGGCCGGTAACGAGCCTGACGCATGGGCGTTGCTCAAGATGTGCCAGGTATTGCAGGCCGCCGAGGACAAGCTGGCCGGGTATGCGGATGAGGTTCGGGATGGGCGGATTGTGCGGGAAAGGGCTGAGTAGCTGATCATGTGTTAGTTGGGAGCATCATCGCGTAATGCCTCCCAACGACTTTTATGCGTCGATAAGTAGCTCGTCATACTCACCGGCCGCCAGCGCATCCTCGTCGTATTTGTAACCGAGAGATTCGATCTTCAGGCGCTTCTTATACAGCCCAAGCTCTTGACGAGCATGGCTTAAAGCTTCCTCTTTGATGTAGTCCTCGTACCCGCTGAACACCGGGTAATCGTTAAATATGAGTAGGGCGTCGAGCTTGCCGTGTAGTGAACTCATTGTCATTGGCCGCTTGGTAAGGGCTGTGCTTTCGGCGTAGAGCATGAATTGCTCCGAGAGCAAATGAAGTCGGTATAGCTCTTCGTTATTCAGGTAGTTTTTGCCTGTCTTCGCCTCTTCTATTGTTGGAGATGCGCCCTTTACAGCCTGCATACCCATGTTGTCCGAATGGTGATTGGCGCGATCAAGGATCAGCTTTGAGCTGGTCATACCGGTGACGGCGTGATGAAATTTATCTTGTAGCAAGGCGTAAAAACTTCTGACTTCTTTTGATCCGGGGTCGTAATCAGACGCGCAGATTCGGAAGCATTCTCGGACCTTTGCGTAAACCTGCTTTTCTTCAGAGCGGAGCGCCCGAACCGCTGCTGCCAGTTTATTGAGTTTTTCAGGAGACTCGCGGAGAGCCTTCTCGTTGATTACATAACCTTGCTCGATGTAAGTCTTGAGGGTTTGGGTCGCCCACTGACGAAACCTTACGGCTCTCTTAGCGTTAACTCTATATCCAACGGATATGATCATGTCGAGGTTGTAGTGCGCCGTTTCCGGCCGCACGACTTCCCTTCCGCCCTCAATTTGAACTATGGCAAATTTTGCCATAGTTGCCGATTCGAGCAGTTCTTGGTCGGCGTAGACGTTTTTTATGTGTTTTTTGGCGTTTGAATAGTCAATGCCGAATAGCTCTGCGATGTTTTGGCCCGTCGCCCAGATCGCCTGATCCTCCGATTCGAACCTGAGGCTTACCTCGACACCTTCGTCAACGAACATCACAGAGTTGTCGTAAGGGTCGCTACCATCCTTTCCGTTAGACATGATGAACTCCTACTGCCGCTAGCCTAGATTGGCCAAAGCGCAATATTGCCACTTATCGCGCGCATTAGCTTGCAGGCTAATCTCAAGCGCCATGCTTTTTTCATTCACCCCTTCACGCCATCTTCACTACCTGTCTCGTAATCTGATCGCACGCACTATCAGGCCCTAGCCCGCCCCCCCCCATCGCGGGCTTTTCTTTACCTGCGATTCCTCGTATCGCATCATGGTCGTCCATCGTCTCGCCTGATGCCTGGCATTCAAATGCCCCAAGTAATCGGTGCTTCAGTCCAAGGATAAATGCCCGTGCCATCTTCCATCTACGCTAATGAATTCGACATCTGCGTATCGATCTCCGATTTGGTCTCGTGGGTAGAGGACGAACACACACCAAATACCGATTTAGCAGCCGCGCTAAGCCTCGCGGGTATCGATCTCGACCTCGCCAAACTGTACGACTGCTATATCGAAGGTACGCCCATAGGTACTGGCGATGTCCACGTCTATTCGTCCGAGCTCAACAAGAGTCTTCTGGTCATGGACCTGTATCGAGGCCTGACCGACCAGCTTGATTTGGTTTCGGCCTCGCTTAGACTTGATACGGACTTGGTCGAATCTCTGCTTCCTCGGCTCAGACGCTTCTTTGATGCGGCTGATTGCCAAGTGCTTTTTAGACAATCCAACCACTCCCAGCAATTACGCTCACTGCTGGATCAAAGCAGATACCCGTCACCGGTCGACGAAAGCGGGTATCGTCAACATTTAATTTTCCAATTCTGACGCACCAGTACCCCTCGAGCTTTTTTTGCATGTCAGAAAGGTGCGGGCTCCTCTTCCCTATCCTCGACAGTTTCCGTCGGGCGATCTTCAAGCGATATCGGTTCCCACCTGACAGTCACCGCGCCATCGTCCTCGAAGGTCAAATCCAGTTCGTCCGTAGCTGCTAATACTCCCATCACCTCCTCCCACTCCCGATCGCCATCTGTATCTAGGCGATGGATCGTCACCCAGCGCTGAATCTGTGCGACAGGATGATTGATCATCTCGGAGACCCTCAGGCTCAGCCGCTCTATCCCGGACATCTCAACTCGCTGTGCTGCGCTCGCGCTTCCCATTCTCCCCCCCACATTACTGTACATATATCCAGCTATTTAATGAGGATAGCGAACCCTTCGCCAGAGGTAAACAGGCTGTAACTCAATTTTGGGGAATCACACAAGCCGTGTTTTCTTTCAAATAAATCACATTACGTGTTGACGCATTAAACACAATACGTGATAGTTCACCCATCGCAGTAACACAGCGACAGGGACTGAAAGGCCCCGCCCGCTCTTTAACAACCTGATGGACGCCGAGCTGGCCGATGCATAGCCAGCGGACGTACCGCGCAACGGTACGCAGCGATTCGACCTCATGTCGGCGCTGGGCATAGGAAACCTCATTCGGAGGGCGCAGCTGGAGAGGCTGCGTGGTGGTGAGTAAGCGTTTGGCCTTGGGACCTTGATCCCGTGTCGCGCTGAAAGGCATCAACGGGAAAGCGACCGTTGGCCTATGCAAGGAACAGAGATTACCGGTCTGCCTAATCGTGGACCGGATGCTCTCCAAGAAGCATTAAATGAGTGCTTCTCGGAAAGCAGATTATCGTGAGTTTGAGCCGTAACTACCCGAGACCTTATACGTACGAACCTGGCCTATTTTCGAGATTAAATGCATGCGTTCTATCGCTATGCTCTCGCGATAGATTCGAATATCTCTTTCGATGATCCAAGTGCGTCTTATTGAGGCGCTAGGCAGCTCTTCTTCCAAAAGGAGAATGAGATTTTCCAAGCGAGCAATTCGTTGTTTCGTGCTTGGTCCTTTCGCGCGCTTTTTCCTCGGTTTTCCGGTCTTCATTTGTGCTTTCCAGCGCCTGGCGAGCCGCCGTGAAACACCTGAGTCGCCGAGTAAAGCGTATCCCCTACTCCTGGTTTGTAGCGGGTCTTCCGCTCACGACGGCAGCCTTCACACATCACCGGAGGGTTAACCCAGTCAGCGCGGTAACTGAACTTGGTCGTCTTGCAGAATCTGCAGTTCTTAACGATCCAACCAGTTTTCGACTGTGGAATCTCCGGCTGGACATATGGAGTTGGTACCGGTGATGGACTTGCCATCTCCATGGCGTTCTTCAGCGTCATAAGTACCGCAAGGTTCTTCGCATCCATGGCATTCGCCTCTGAGTCCACCTCTGCAGAGATTATCAGCAGGGATAAGCCCGCGCTACTGACCAACCAGTGCCAAGTCAGCCTGACGAAAACTGCCCGATCCTCTCAGAGAGAGCGCATCGGCCTGCAATCTCGCCGGAACGTGAATACCGGTTACCCGTCAGCCTGTCACGAGGCAGCCAATACGGCGGGCTGAGGGTTCGCCCTCTGAGATTGCAGGCCGATGCGGATGAGCACACACCGCGAAAGCGGCCCCCTGCGTCACTGCAGATGAATCGCCACAAGAGACGTAGGCGCTCAGGAAAACCCGAAAGGGATAAACCCGGCAATTGGCGACCGGGCATCTGCACTTATTCGGCGAAAGCCAAAACGAAATTGCCGCTTCACGACACTACGGCAATCCAAATAATCAGTGGCGTCGTCAAGAAGGCTGGAGGCCTTCACGTCGGGAATCGCTGCGTCAGTTCGACGTTAAAGCACAGGCAGCGTGACAGCCGGAAAGACGGCACCCAATTTCCCTATTCCAATCCCAGTCCTCCCCTTGCGCCCACCGGCAATAGCGAGCGGCCGAGGGCTGAGCGAGTGGATTTGCCAAACAACCGAGGTGCGCACCATGAACGACGAACACAGCCTGATGGCCTGCAGTGCAATAAGCCATAACGCGCAGCAATGCTTTTCCGCTGTTGCTGAATATCTTACGGAGCCATCTGCGATCTACCGACCCGCTTTGGCGGTGGACGGCAACCAGTGGTGCGCTCTGTACGGCAAAGATCTGCAGACTGGAATTGCAGGTTTTGGCGATTCACCAGAAGCAGCTATGTGCGACTTCAACCGCAACTGGAGAACGCCCCTGCCCAGCTCGCCTAGCGGCATCGCAATGGCTGAAAAGATCGCTGCAAAAACTGACGCGATGGTCGCAGCACGAAACTCATAACCCAGCCCACGGAGGCGACCATGCCCGACTTCGACCTTGAGCGTTATCAGGACAGCGCCCAAGGCCGGGCGTCTGTCCGCAGCCGTGATGAGTGGGGCAACGAAAAGCCTCGCTGTGACGAGTTCGCCCACGACTACGACAACCCCGTCGACCGGAAAGCCCGCCGCGAACGCGAGCTGGATCGACGACTGAAGCTGAAAGCAAACATCCAGGCATGCATCGCTCAGATGGAGCTGATCTGCCCGCCAAAAGGAGGTGCCGCGTGACCAAGCACGAAATTGCGGTCGGCATGATCGACTCGCGTATCCAGAAGCTGATCGAAAACGCAGATGACTACAGCCTGCACTGTGAAACGCAGATGGCGGTGGAAATGGCGTACGCACTCAGCGCTATCGAATGCAAAGAGTACACGCGCTACACCCAGTGCCTGATGTTTATCCGCGCTCGGTCAAATGAAGAGTTGCTCGCAAGAATGCGGAGGTGCGCATGAGTCGGCCAATTGTGAAGTCGCTGATCGACGAGCAGGTAGAGGAGTTAGAAGTGCGCGCCCAGCCCGCTCAAGTGCGCGGCACCTTCTCACCGCCTCGTGGCATGCGTGTCGCCGATCTGCCCTACCCGATCAAAGCGGACTGGCTGAAGCGTCGGCCAATGAAGGGCTGGGGATGACCCGCCTGCAGCGCGCCCGTCGCATCTGTATCTGGCGCGGCTCAGCCATCGCCATCACGGGCTCAACCATCTGGATGCTCGCCAGCGCTTACGCCGGGCACATCACCGGCTGATCAAACAGCCGTCAAAGACGCAGGCCGCGCAGTTCGCGCAGCACAGTTTCAAGCCCCCCTTTCAATCAAACAGGCTGCGTATAGCGCGGCAAGGATTTCGTATGTCTGCACAAAACGTTGCACCCGTCATGCATGAGTCGAATCTCCATGTGCTTCCTCATGCTGCGACCAGCACCAGTGCGTTGGTTCTCGATGGCGACAGCCTCGACAAAATGATGCGCTTGGCTGAGGTCATGGCGCTGGGCCGGGCAACGTTGCCGAAGCACTTCAACGGCAATTCGGCCGACTGCCTCGCGGTGGTGATGCAGTCGATGCAATGGAAGATGAACCCCTTCGCGGTTGCCCAGAAAACGCACCTGGTGAATGGCGTGCTCGGCTACGAAGCTCAGTTGGTCAACGCAGTGATCACGACCTGCGCGCCAGTCGTGGATCGCCTTCATTACGAATGGTTCGGTGCCTGGGAAAAGGTCATCGGCAAATTCATTATCAAAACTGGCGACAAAGGCGAATACCGCCAGCCGGGCTGGAAGATGGCCGACGAAGAAGGCCTTGGGGTGAAGGTCTGGGCAACGTTCCGCGGCGAAGATGAGCCCCGAGTTTTGGAACTGCTGCTCGCTCAGGCCCGTACGCGCAACAGCACACTTTGGGCTGACGATCCGCGCCAGCAACTTGCCTACCTCGCAACCAAACGCTGGTCGCGTCTGTACTGCCCTGACGTGATCCTCGGCGTTTACAGCCCTGACGAGCTGGAAGAAAGCGCACCGCGGGTGCGTGACGTATCGCCGACACGCGGTGCTGAGCCCGGCGAGCTTCCACCCTACCCCGACGAAAAGCTGGCCGAGAACCTGCCTAAGTGGCGCATGGCCGTTGAGGCAGGCAGATCGTCACCTGAACACCTAATCGCAACCGTCAGCAGCAAGTACACGCTCACTGACGAGCAGACCGACGCCATCAATCAACTGAAACCACTCGAAGGTGCCGCAGCATGAAAATCCATAACGTAGCCCAGGGTTCCGCCGAGTGGCTCGCACTTCGCGCCGACCACTTCACCGCTTCAGAAGCGCCAGCGATGATGGGTGCTTCGAAATATCAAAGCCGAACCGAACTGCTGACACTGAAGAAGACCGGTATTGCGCCGGACGTGACGCCGCAGACGCAGCGGATCTTCGATAAGGGGCACGCGACTGAAGCGCTCGCCCGGCCTTTGGTAGAGGTCATGATCGGCGAGGAGCTTTACCCGGTCGTGGGCACCAGCGGCAACCTGCTGGCCTCAATGGACGGCGCGACGATGATGGGCGAGACATTGTTCGAGCATAAGCTCTGGAATGAATCTCTGGCTGCCCAGGTGCGAGCCGGAGACCTGGCTCCCCATTACTACTGGCAGCTCGAACAACAGTTGCTTGTAAGCGGCGCAGAGCGCGTCATCTTCGTTTGCTCGGACGGCACAGAGCAGAACTTCGTTTCTATGGAGTACCGTCCGGTTCCTGGCCGAGCTGCGCAACTGGTTGAAGGCTGGAAACAGTTCGAACAGGACTTGACCGGCTTTGAACTGGCAAACGCACCTTCGATAGTCGTCGGTAAAGCACCAGACGAACTGCCTGCGCTGAAAATCGAACTGACAGGCATGGTTACCGCCAGCAACCTCAAAGTGTTCGAAGAGTCGGCTCTCGCCGTCATCGACTCGGTGAAAACCACACTGGAGACCGATCAAGACTTCGCGGACGCCAAAAAAGCTGTGAAGTGGTGCGGCGATGTCGAAGAGGCTGTGACCACGGCGAAAAAGCAGGCGCTGTCACAAACCGCGACGATTGCCGAACTGTTCTCATCGCTGGATCGAATCAGTGGCCATGCCCGGGAGACCCGGCTGAAGGTAGACAAGCTGGTTAAGGCTCAAGAACTGCTGGTAAAAACCAGCATTAAGCAGAAAGCCGAAATTGCCTTGGCTGACCACATCGCCGCAATCAACAAAACTCTGGGCCGTGTGACTCTGCCAGTTACGCCGGTCGATTTCGCGGGCGCAATGAAGAACAAGCGCACTATCGCGAGCCTGCAGGACGCTGTAGACACTGAGCTTTCACGGGCAAAGATCGATGCAAGCCAGCGCGCCGACAGCATCCGCTTAAATCTGACCAGCCTTGCCGAACACGCAGCTGACTACAACTTTCTGTTCAACGACATCCAGCAACTGGTCCTCAAAGCCAATGACGACCTGGTTGCTCTGATCAAGGTCCGCATCAACGAACACCAGTTGGCTGAGCAAAAGAAAGAGGAGGAACAGCGCGAGCGAATCCGCCAAGAAGAGAAGAAACGTCTTGAGGATGAAGAGGCTCAGCGACAGGCAGCCGCTCAGCGCACTCAGCCAGCGGTGGTTACCAAACCAGCACCGGTGGTTGAAAAGTCGCCGCCAGTTGCGCGAGTGACCGCAGTTCCATCCGCCAAGGTTCAGCCCAAGCCTACGCGCCTCGAAGCACGCGTAACTGACTTGGAGGCACTGGTGAAAGCCGTGGCCGCTGGGCAAGCCCCTGTTTCGGTCCTCACGGTCAACTGGCAGAACCTCGACGACCTTGTCGAGTCGCAAGGCTCGGAATTCAACATGCCGGGGGTAACCCTGGAGCAGGTGGCAGCGTGACAGACAACTTCATTCTTGCCGCCAATCAGCGGCAATCTCAATTGGAGGCGGCGAAAGCTGCCTTCTTCGCATCTGGCGGTCAGATGCAGATCGGCCCGGGCGTTCCGGACCACCCACTGCCCCCAGTCCGAAAAAGCACCATCGATCCTGAGACGGTGCTCAAGCGGAAGAAGCCAGCGCTCAGCCGCACTGAGCGAGGCGCGCTGCGCAAGATGGCGGCCTCGATATGAAACGGCGCAAAGCGAATAACTGTTTCGCACGCGCTGAACGCAACTGCCGCGCCCTGCTCAACACCAACCATGTCGCCGTCGTGAACATCGACCCAAGCGGTTTGCAGATCATGGTGAACTGGAAGAGCCACAAGCAGATCCGCAGTCTGGCGATCGCCAACGCCCTCTTCGACTTCTCCTACCGCTGGACGATCTACATCAGCGCCATGTGTAGGGACGAGCGCGGCGTTGAGTACGTCAAATCGGTGGAGATATCGCCCGAGGGCATCTACAAGGTCGAGCGGCTGACGGATGCGATCGAGCACTACTACCTGGAGCTGCGCGGCAGTTGCAATAAGAACCACCTGGTGGCGTCGGGGTGGATCGCTATACCGGCACAGGTTTCACTGGACGAAGCGCAGGCGGCAAGTTTGTTTTACGCGGCCGGTGCTTGGCATCAGGCGAAGGCAGCATGAAGCGGATCAAATCTCGCGTCCGACACGGCCTGCGCCAGCACCACATACATCTGCCGCCAAGCGGCTTTAAGGAGTCAGGTTATGGCGATGACGCCAACGCAGCGAAACGACAAGCTCAAGGGCAGGCGAACCAAGTTCGCCGAGAAGGAATTGCGGCACCGGGTTCGGCCTGGCATCGAGCAGGCAATCGGGAGAATCAGCGCTAGAGCTGGCAAGATTGCGACCAGCGAAATGCTTCAGATCGCAGTCTTGAAGATGGACCTGATGGGCGATGAAGAGCTTTCAGCATTTCTAAGATATCCGCGCCACGAAATCATAGTCAGCGAATCCGTGGCGCGGGATATTTACGATCACGGAGCCAGATGCATCATGGTTAATCCGGATCAAGAACCAGAGGATGAGATTATTCCGCCTTAAAGATCCTCTATCTTCCCTTGAAACCGGTTATAAAATCCGGCACGGATAGTCCTCCTCCGAAGTTAACTGTGCAGATTAGAAGTATCGCCCATATACATATGAGCGTGACACCAAGCTGGATGGGCACTTTACTCACCGAGTATTTTCTGAGTATTAGCTTGCTAACTAATACACCAGTCCCGCCCGCCTGAAGGCGCTCCTGTACCGCGGCTTTTATGTCCTTCTTTTCCTTGCTGAATAATTTCACCGGTTCTCGGGCCATATTCGCACCTAGTAGGGCTAGTAGCTCAATTTCGGATTGCCGCAACTCGGCCTCCCAGTGCTCCTGCCAGTACTTTGCGCCAGCAGCAATTTGCGTTTGATGCCAAGAGACCAGTACGCCGGTAACACATGCCATGAATGACACTATTGGGTAAATGCCAGAAGACTGGACAAGGCCGGCAAAAAGCACGCCTTGAAAAATCATCAGAAAGTTATTTCGGTTTGCCAGCTGTGCGATTTCAAAATTTCGAATGCTAATGCATTGCTCATATACGCGCTTGGCTGAATAAAGCTGTTCGCTTTCTGCTGGGGACAGGTCATTACACATGCTCACTCCATTGATCCAGCTCCATGCCGGTAATCATCTATAGCTCACCCTCAACATATTTGCCACCACCGGTAATGGAGGGCGGCGCCTGACTGGAGATTGCCATGAGCAAGGACACCAAGATTCTGATCCCGGAAATTCCCGGCGAGTGGACCGAACGCACGCGCAGCGGCCACACCTGCAAGTGGAACGATGGCTGGCACGGCAAACCCCACCGCAACGGCCTGCCCTACGTTGAGCTCACCGCTCCTGAAAGGGGGCTGTACGCTGAACGCATCGACGGTCCCTGGTACTGGGTATCGGGGTGCAATAAGTGCACTGGCAACACCCAAGGCCATAGCTACATCGTCTGCGACAAGCACGACGTGTGCATTCAATGCAAAACGCACCGATCCGCGCTGACGGACACGCCTTGGGGCCATCGCGACGGATTCACCTGCAAGCCATGCCAAGACGTACTCGATGCAGTGGCCAAGGCTGAGGCACTGGCAAAGGTCACGGCCGAGGATTATGACGAGTGGGATTACAGGGCGCAGGACGAGTGCAAATGTCCGCATTGCGCGACCGTGATCCACATTGAAACTGAGGACTACGCCGACAAGGACATGGAGTGCGACACCTGTGGCGGTGATTTCCGGCTTCAGCTCGAATACAGCGTCAGCTTCACCACCACGGTTATCGGGGAACGTATCACCGGCTAATGCCGGTCAAGCCACGCTGTGTCGGCATCCGCATCCCCCATCACCAGGTCACCACTTTCCAGCCATGTAAAAGATGCCCCCGGTAAGGCCAGTAACGAAGATGACTTTTAGCAAGTCGCCCAGCGTCGCGCTTCCCACAAGATACGCCTCGACCTTCACAGCAACAGAGCAAATCGCGACAAGTAGTGGGAGGAACATGATTCGTCGTTGGAGCTTAAATCTTTCCTTTTCGGTTCCGCGCCACGACATTCAGACCTCCTTTGGTCATCCACCTGTCACCCAAGATAACGCGCGGAGCAGCTCAGTTCACCCTTGGCGCACATCCCCCCCCAACAGTTGCGCTGAGCGGCGGCAGGCGGTCGGGTGCCGCCGAATTCTGAACCACCTACTCACTTTAACGCATTACGCCACCTGTCTGACCCCGGAGGGCGGCGCATGCCTGGAGATCGTAATGAGCAACTACAACTGCGCCTACGTGCGCCAGCACTACAAAGTCCCGGCTGAGGTCGGACGGCGCGTAATCGCAAATGGGGAGCCTGGAGTGATCCTGGCTGACCGCGGGCAGTACATCGGCGTGGTTCTCGACAGCGACCCGAAAAAGCGCATCCGCAACTACCACCCAACTTGGGAAATGCAATACGGCGAGATGGCCGACAAGCTTCCACTCAAAAAGTGGAAGGTCCTTCCATTCAATTTTGGCTGGGATGAGCTTAGCTGGAACCGAGATGCGCAGGGGTACCTGACTGAAGTTTGGGCGGCTACGCGCAGCCAAGCGAAGTATCTTGCCTATAGAGAGCTTGAAGACTGTTGCGTCGATGCAAAGGCGATGTGCTTTTTCAAAGTACGGCGCGCTTTCTAGGTTACCGTGCGCGCTTGGTGCTGCCTTGCTGAGCGAATTGTTCAAACTCGGCGAGCATGACAACCGCCGTGAACTGCAACTCCTCGTATTGAGCGGCGATCTCGTCAGTTTGGAAAGGCCAATTTTTCTCGTAGAACTCTTCCGCCGCTAATGCCGCTTCATCCTTTGCGATTTGAAGCTCACGAAGGCCTCCGTAGTTTTCATAACGCATCCAAAATCCCTCGCTACGGCGTCACGCCGGTCACCTCTAATACCGCACACCCATGCCCGGGACCAGCTACGAATCGTACACTTCGCCCCTCACCAAGTCGCGGCAGTATCGAATCTCATGTACCGCCCCTGGCTTGAACTGGTCGAGCCACCCGGCTTCCTCTTCATCTAAGTCGGCAGCCGCCTGATCACACAACTCGTCGATATCGATACCCATGCTCGCTGCTGTTGCGAATACAGCAACGAGCGCCTGCTTCAGTTCCATTGCGTGCTTGTCGGTCATGTCGGAACCCTCGTGGGTTTAGACTTACGTTTGCCTCACGCAGATTCAATAGCGTCGGCAGTCACCTCAATTTCAGCGACCGCCCAAGCGACTTCCTCTGCTCCATAGGCTGCATCGTTGAGCATCCAATCGATCGATGCCTCACATAGCGCTTCGAGCTCTAATCCCTGCTTTATAGCGGCGGCAAGTACGGCTTTTAACGGCAACCTCGACACCTCTTCCCTGCTTGCGCCCATGACTCACTCCTTTGGGTTGAGCGTTAAGCATAGTCCATAACTTGTTCAACATTTGCGCCACCTCATCCGTCGTTGGGTGGGCTGCGCCTCACTGGAATCCGATATGAGTCAGCTCCACCAGATACTGGTCGGTGACTGCATTGAGATGATGCGGACGCTGCCAGACCGATCAGTGCACACATGCGTGACAAGCCCGCCCTACTTCGGCCTGCGCGACTACGGTGTCGAGGGCCAGATCGGGCTGGAGGAAACACCGGCCGAATTCATTTCCCGCTTGGTGGAAGTGTTCCGTGAAGTTCGTCGGGTGCTGCGGGACGACGGTACGGCCTGGGTGAACATGGGTGACAGCTACGCATCAATATCAGGCGGCTATGCAAAGGGTGGTCAGGCTGGCAAGCACGGAGCGGTTTCGACGGCGACCAGAGGTGCAGTCCTACGCGGCCAGAGACCAACGCCGCCAAAGGGATTCAAGCCTAAAGACTTGATGGGCATGCCATGGCGCTTAGCGTTCGCGCTGCAGGACGATGGTTGGTATCTGCGGCAGGACATCATCTGGCACAAGCCAAACCCAATGCCAGAATCCACACGGGACCGATGCACGAAGGCCCATGAATACATCTTTCTGCTAAGCAAGTCGCGCCGGTATCACTGCGATATGCAGGCAATCAGGGAGCCTGCGGCTGAATCCAGTATCACAAGATGGGCGCAGGATCTCGAGCAGCAGTCCGGCAGCGACAGGGTGCCAGGCAAAACCAACGGACCGATGAAAGCCGTCGGCGGTCAGCGATCCAGACGTGACAGTTTCCAGCGAGATGATTCAAAACGGGAGCAAGCCATCCCCGGCCAGAGCAAAGGCACCCACCGGCCAGATCGGTCGGAGAGTCAATGGGACATTGCAAGCCGGAATAAGCGAAGCGTTTGGACCGTGCCGACTCAGGGCTTCAAGGGTGCCCACTTCGCCACATTCCCGCCCGACCTGATCCGGCCATGCGTTCTGGCTGGCGCACCCCGCGGCGGTGTGGTGCTCGACCCGTTCGGCGGTGCCGGTACCACGTCGCTGGTTTCAATGCAGGAGGGTCGCAAGTCGATCATCTGCGAGCTGAACCCGGAATACGCAAAGTTAGCTCGAGCAAGAGTCGACGCGGCATGGCTGGATGGCTCTTCGCAGATGGATTTATTGCACGATACCACATCTAACATTTATTAATTTATTGACTCTTACCGAAAGCATAACCAAGAGCCAAGGTTATAATAGGAACAAAAATAGACCATACAGTTTTTATATGCTCTAAGTACAAAAAATCTTTATAAGCTACAACCAAGGAAAACATTAAGAGACTCAAGGTTGATGCAATTACAAAGCTCCATGTGATTGTCATCCATACGATTGAATTTTTGGCGTTGTCACCTGTGCCTATCGTTGCTTGAATTGACCCATGCGAACCAGCTGCTGGCTTTGGTGGCTCGACTCCAACAGAGCCTTTCTTTTCTTCATTACTCCACTCGCCGGACATTGTGATTACCCGTGCAGGAATGTGTATGAGAAAATACGAATGCCGGCAGGTCTATTTACCGTCGCTACGGAAAAGGTGATCGACAACTGTTTACCTTCAATAAAGGTCACGGGTATGGGGTCGTATAACCCTTCCCCAGTTGCGTGGGAAAATTAGCAAGATACAAAACCCAAGTAAGACCTTCTACCTTCGACTCATATCGAGACATGGGATTGGTTATATCCTCTATAAAGCGCACCTGCATATGCATTCCATTTATAGAAATATCGATGGGTGAGTTGGAAGAAAAGTGAATCACCCCGCTCTGAACAACTTCCAATCCTTTAACAAAAACCTTGATTTCCATAGCCCCTCCAAAATTTTCGAGACTGTACCTGAGCCTGTTGTAGGACTCAATCAATCAAAGACTGACACAAGCCAGTCAAGGCGCACGCCATCACCGAATACCAGCTGCAACCATGCTCAAGCCGCTGACTGTCACCCACGTCCACAACCGACAACTGATCATCTTCGAAGAACTGCCACGCAGCGTTACGCCTCAAGATTGCTGACAGGATTGAGGCGCATAACAGTTCGCCAATCTGGCGGCGCGAAACGCAGGTTGATCTGGCGCTCTAGAAAACCGCATCCCATCTGACTTCATCAGGATCTTGCGTTTCTACAAACCTCTCCCACTTTTGAGAGCAAGTTTTGCATTTGTACCCGGTCACCAGAAACGCATTTCGCTCTTCTGTTCCGTAATGGTGAAGCCGGTCAGTTACGCCCTCCTGATCAACTTCATTCATCGCAGCAGCACAGCAGTCTTCAGGTCGTACATCCATTTCAAAACCTCCCATTGATTTAGCGCCGAATATACCGGCGAGGTATCCCCATGTCTGCTCACCAGAAGAAACACCCCTTCGATTTCAAAACCCAGTACGGCCTTGGCTTCAACCCGCAAGACGATGAGATCGTTGTCGACTTCTTCTGTGGCGGCGGCGGAGCTGGTACCGGGCTGGAAATAGGGCTGGGTCGTGCGGTTGCCGTGGCGAAGAATCACAGCGCAGCGGCTATCAGCATGCACACCGTCAATCACCCGCATGCCAAGCACTTCACCACGGACGTGTTCGAAGGTGATCCGGATGCCGAATGCGGTGGCCGGGCCGTGGGCTGGTTCCACATGTCTCCGGACTGCACGCATCACAGCCAGGCGGCCGGCGGCCAGCCGCGCAAGCGCGAGATTCGTAACCTGTCATGGATTGGCCTCAAGTGGGCAGGCATGAAACGGCCCCGGGTGATCAGCCTGGAAAACGTGAAGCAGATATTGCAGTGGGGCAGATTGATCGCTAAGCGGGACAAAGCCACCGGCCGCGTCGTTAAACTCGGTGGCGAGGTTGCGGCACCTGGTGAGGTAGTTCCGGTCGGCCAACAGTTTCTGATTCCAGATCCCAAGCAACGCGGCCGCACATGGCGACGCTTCGTAGCGCTGCTGGAAAACATGGGCTACGTCGTTGAGTGGAAAGTGATTAAGGCATGTGACTTCGGCGCGCCCACCAGCCGCGAGCGTCTGTTCATGCTGGCCCGCTGTGATAGTCAGCCGATTGTCTGGCCTGAACCGACACACGCCAAGAAGCCTGCAAAAGGCCAGAAGCCATGGCGCACCGCCGCCGAGTGCATCGACTTCAGCGACCTCGGCAAAAGCATCTTTGGCCGCAAGAAGGACCTGGCCCCCGCCACTCTTCGGCGCGTAGCCAAAGGAATGAAGAAGTTCGTCATCGATAACCCCGCGCCATTCATTGTACCGATCGCTAACTGGTCGGTTGGCAACGTACAGCCATCTGATGAACCGCTGCGCACCGTGACCTCCTACCCGAAAGGCGGGTCGTTCTCAGTAGTCAGCCCTGTGATGGTTGGTGCTGGTGGGCCGGAGTACTCGGGCAAGCCGACATCGGCAGATCAGCCGATGGGCACCCTACTCGCTCAGAATCATAGAGGTGTAGCAGCTGCGAGTCTCGTTCAGCTCGGCAACGGGGACAAGCCGGGGTCTGCACCGCGCAGCGCTGACATGAATGACCCGCTCGGAACGATCATGGCGTCAGGCGGGAAGTATGGCATTGCCGCTGCGCACCTGGTGAAGTTTCGTTTCGACGATGAAGGCAAGCCACTCAACGAGCCGTTGCCGACGATAACCAGCGGCGGCAACTACCAGCGGCCAGCAGGTGCCGCGCACGCCATGGGCATCTCGACGGTGTTCATGGCGCAGATGAATGGCGGTTTCAATACCACCCACGCCACGGGCGCAGACGAGCCGATGACGACGGTCACGAACACCGGCAGCCAGCAGCAGTTGGTAGCAGCGAACCTGGTGCACCTGCGCGGTAACTGTGACGCCCGCGACCTGGGCGATCCTCTGCACACCATCAGCGCAGGCGGCACCCACCACGGGTTGGTATCTGCGTTCATGGAGCGCCAGTTCGGTGCCAGCGTTGGCCAGGGTCTGGATGAACCAGCACCAACAGTAACGGCAGGCGGTGGCGGTAAAAGCTCAGTCGTCTCTTTCAAGCTCTCGCCAGAGCACGAGGAAGGCGCGCTGCGCGTTGCGGCATTCCTGATCAGCTACTACGGCACCGAGAACATGAGTAGTTGCGGCATGCCAGCGCCGACGATCACCACGAAGGACCGCTTGGCCCTAGTAACCGTGATGGTCAAGGGGACCCCCTACGTGATCGTCGACATCTGCCTTCGTATGTTGCAACCGGCCGAGTTGTACAAGGCTCAGGGCTTTCCCGCCGACTACATCATCGACAAGGGCGCCGACGGCAAGCCGTTCACCAAAACCCAGCAAGTGCACATGTGTGGAAACAGTGTCAGCCCGCCGCCCATGGCAGCACTTGCCCAGGCCAACGATCCTTGGCGCGCCACTATTCAACGACAGGTGGCGGCATGACCCGACTCTATTTGGCTGGCCCCATGACGGGCCTGCCTGAATTCAACTACCCCGCGTTTCACGCAGAGGCCGCTAGACTCCGGACGTTGGGCTACGAAGTCGAGAACCCGGCCGAGAACCCGCTTCCAGCCGACGCGCCTTGGCATCTGTGTATGCGCGCAGCCATCCGGCAGATGACCACCTGCGACCACGTGGCCACCCTGCCCGGTTGGGACAAATCGCAAGGCGCACAGCTGGAAGTCTACATCGCAGATCGCCTGAGCATTCGCGACAGCCCGGCGCACACCATCACCGAATACCAGGTGCAGTGATGTTGGGCGCACAGGAGTCGCTTTTCGGAAACCGGTGGCACCGCTAGTCGTCGCCGTAAAACATGACAAACAAGTATGCGATCAATCCGGCTAGCACCAATACACAAAGGGCAAACCAGATGGCAAGCTCATTCATTGGGTAACTCCCAACTTGAAGAGCTATACAGCAAGCGGCATCTAAGTCGTGCCACCAAAAGCGACTCGTTTATTACCCGATCAGCAGCGCAGGCGAGGATACTCGGACCTTCGTCATCCTCTCGATCGCCTAACAATTCCATCTTTGCTTGTAGCGCCAAGGCATAGGGATCGAACCCCAACCTGAATGCCGCGCTGAATACAGCTACGAGTGAGTGGCTGTAAATGCATTCCTGTGTGGCGCTCATAATCCCTCCGTGATCATCTTCACCGGCCGCCAGCACTCCATTGGTGGCCTCCATCATTCAGTGAAGCTTGCTTTGCCTCGCGTCACAAACACCCGATCGGTGAAAGTCACTATTTGTGACGGCCGGTCTGGTTAGCTCAACTCAATGTCAGCCGCTTTGGCGGCAAGGACGAGTGTCAGGGGCAAGGAACAAAATCCCCTAAGCGCTCCCGGGCAATAGGTACAGCGTATTCGAGCAGTTCAAGCGGAACGTCTTGTACGAACAGAGTCACCTCAAAGCGAAGTGTCTCGTCATTTCGAAAGATTTCAAATAACAGACCGTTTTCGCCTCTCCAACACTCGAGCGCAAGACCGTCGTGTCCTTCAACGACGCTTGAGGCACAGCAAAACCGATATTCAACTCCATGTACGAACACGTCGCACCTCCCTTTCTGAGGTGGCAACGATACCCATCCCTCTATGAACTTGATAGCCGCTGTAGCGGCAAGGACGAAGTCATGCCCGAAGAAATCAAATTGATCCAGCCAGCAAACGTGGCTCGCGATGAAAACGGTATGTTCCAGCATCCCGACATGCCGGACTTCGATGAAGGTGATGGCGAGAAATGCAAAGCGTGGGTCGCTGGACAAGGGCTTGAGGTAACTATGGTATCCCTCGAGTATGCGAGCGACCAGGCCGTCTCGGAACGCTACTTTGAAGCTGGCGACCCTGACTGCAGTTACTGGGAGCCGGACCGGCCAGACGGCGAAGATTGGTTCTGCCTGGCAATTCACGATACCGATGATGGTCCTGTGTGCTGGTGGGCGCGCCGAGTGCTGACGCCATGAGCGAAACCCAGCTCAATCTGACACCCATAGCTGTAACGCTCACTTACCCGCCACGGCACATGGGTTTTCTGGAGCCTGATCGAGAACTGCCGGGCTACACGCTTGAACAGATGCTGGAATACGGCCGGGCGTGCGCCGCCGAGGCATTGAAGCAAACCAAGTAACCCAACCCTCCACCCCTACTTCGAGCCTGCCGGTGATCGGCGGGCGAGGATTCGCTATGTCCACGATTGAACAACAGATTGCAGCGTTGACTGCCCCATCTAGCCCCGCCGTCGAGGTCCTCTCGATAGAACGGGCGACAGTCGAAACAATCCTTGCTGAGCTGGAGGCGACAGATCCAATTCGCCCAATCGTGACCTACCTTCGCGCCAAGCTGGCCGAGCCGAAGATCGAGCTCTGGGCGATTCATAGCGTCGGTCCGGGCGAAGAATATCCATGCCTGAACAAAGAAGACGCTGAGCGCCGGGCGAAAGAACTCCGTGACCTAGGCGACGAGATGAAAGCCGAACGGATTGCGCGGGGTGAAAGCGTTGAAATGTGGACTGACTGGGTGACTAACGTAATCCCTTCACCCTGGGAGCCAGCCGAACACTTCGAGATCATGGCTGAGGAATGGATGAATGACGCAGATTCGGTCCGCCAGCACGCCATAAAGCTGACTGCCGATCAGGAGCAATTGGTCGCAGCACTCAAACTCACCCGCGAGAACCTGCGGGCATGCCAAGCAACCATTCACCTATGTGGCGGATTCGATCCGGCCTACGTGAATGAAGCACAGGCAGCCATGAAGGTAGCCGACGAAGCACTCAGCAAGATATCCGCCTAACCCCTTCTGCCGCCATAGGGCGGCTTGGAGCAGCACGCCTCCAGATCACCGAGGACGCAATCATGGCCGCCCAACAGAAAATCAGCGACTTACCAGAACCGGACAAACTCACCGAGAAGCAAATGGCCGACCGCCTCGGTACGACCGTTAAAGCACTCCAGGCAAGGCGTAGTCGCGGGCAGATACCCAATGGCATCTGGAACAAGATCGGAAACCACATCATTTACAGCGTCAGGAGATATGACGAATGGCTAGAAAGTCTATGGGTCTCCCCGCCGGGCTTGATCTCAGGGGGGAGACATTCCGTTTCAGGTTCAGTTGGAACGGGAAGCGTTGCTCCGAAACGCTCACGTATCCCCCCACGAAAGCCGGGATCCAGGCTGCCACCCGTTTTAGAGATCAAGTAGTCGGGCTGATCAAGCATGGCCTGATGACGGACCAAAAATACGCCGAGCTGTTTCCTGACTCGGCGATTGCTGCCGATGCGACAGTTCTATTCGGCGAATACGTCCAGCTCTGGCTTGATGGGAGAGAGATCGAGGAAGGTGCACGCAGCAACTATGTTGGCACCATGAATTTGTACTGGATGCCTCACTTGGTGCTGACTCCGGTCAGCACCATCACCACCATGATGCTCAGGCGCATCATTGGCAAAATTGATTGGTTCTCACAAGGAGTGAAGCGTAACGCGATCACCAAACTGAAAACCATTTTGGATGATGCCGTTCGCGAGGATCTGCTGGACAAAAACCCGGCCGAGCTTCTGGACATGCCAAAGCGGAAGGCACCCAACCCTGACCCACTGACGATAGAAGAGGCCAACCAGATTATCGCCAGCCTTTACGGTGCCGAGCATTGGCCCAGCCACATCTATGCGGCGTTCTTCGAGTTTGCTTTTTTCACCGGCATGCGACTCCAGGAAGTCATCGCGCTGCGTTGGGACGAGATTGATTTCGAAAAACGCCAGGCCCGCGTATGTAGAGTGATCGTACGGGGCGAGATCAAGGAACGCACCAAGACACGAAAAAACCGCTACGTACTGCTGAACGATCGGGCAATTCATGCTCTCCGCTTTGCACAATCCTATCTGGAGCGCAGGAAAAATGGGAAAGGCAAGCTAAAGGATTTCCCGTACTGCTTCCCCCCGTCAAAGAACACTGTGCACATTCGCCAGACCTCCGACCTTCATAAGCAATGGATTCCTACGCTCATCAAATTGGGGGTGCGACATCGGCCGCCGTACAACTGTCGTCACACTTATGCGACAATATGCATAATGTCTGGAATGAATCCCTCTTTTATCGCCCAACAGCTCGGACACTCAGTCCAGATGCTGCTCTCGACATATGCGCGCTGGCTTAGCTCAAGTGGCGATTGGGGTGAGATGGAAAAGCTTAATATTGGTCCAGAGTTGGTCCAAGGCACAAACCAGAGCCGCGTAACTAATTGAAAGGTAAGGTAATTGATCTCCACAGCGAATATCACCATGCAGTTCGGCGCCAAACCCTTGTTCGAGAATGTCTCGGTCAAGTTTGGTGCCGGTAACCGTTACGGCCTGATCGGCGCCAACGGCTGCGGTAAATCCACCTTCATGAAGATCCTGGGCGGCGATCTGGAGCCTTCTGGTGGGCAAGTGATGCTCGAGCCGAATGTGCGTCTGGGCAAGTTGCGTCAGGACCAGTTCGCCTATGAAGAATTTACCGTGATCGATACGGTGATCATGGGTCACGAAGAGCTGTGGAAGGTCAAGGCAGAGCGTGACCGCATCTACTCGATGCCGGAAATGACCGAAGAAGACGGCATGGCCGTCGCCGAACTGGAAACCGAATTCGCAGAAATGGACGGCTACACCGCCGAATCCCGTGCCGGTGAATTGCTGCTGGGTCTGGGTATTGGCATCGAACAGCACAACGGCCCGATGAGCGAAGTGTCGCCAGGCTGGAAACTGCGCGTGCTGCTGGCTCAGGCGCTGTTCTCCGACCCTGAAGTGCTGTTGCTCGACGAACCGACCAACCACCTGGACATCAACACCATTCGCTGGCTGGAAAACATCCTGACCCAGCGTAACAGCCTGATGATCATCATCTCTCACGACCGTCACTTCCTGAACAGCGTGTGCACCCACATGGCTGACCTGGATTACGGCGAGCTGCGTCTGTTCCCGGGCAACTACGACGAGTACATGACCGTGGCGACCCAGTCCCGCGAGCAACTGCTGTCGGACAACGCCAAGAAGAAAGCACAGATTTCCGAGCTTCAATCGTTCGTCAGCCGCTTCTCGGCCAACGCCTCGAAAGCCAAGCAGGCGACTTCCCGCGCCAAGGCGATCGACAAGATCCAACTGGCCGAAGTCAAGCCTTCGAGCCGTGTCAGCCCGTTCATTCGTTTCGAACAAACCAAGAAGCTGCACCGTCAGGCGGTCATCGTCGAACGCATGGCGAAGGGCTTCGACGGCAAGCCTCTGTTCAAGGATTTCAGCTTCCAGGTTGAAGCAGGCGAACGCGTGGCGATCATCGGCCCGAACGGTATCGGCAAGACCACCCTGCTGCGCACGCTGGTCAACGAGCTGACTCCGGACGCCGGTAGTGTGAAGTGGACCGATGCTGCAGAACTGGGTTACTACGCTCAGGACCACGCTCACGATTTCGAAAACGACGTCACGCTGTTCGACTGGATGGGCCAGTGGACTCAGGGCGAGCAGATGATCCGCGGTACGTTGGGCCGGATGCTGTTCTCCAACGACGAAATCCAGAAATCGGTCAAGGTGATTTCCGGTGGTGAGCAAGGCCGCATGCTGTTCGGCAAGCTGATCCTGCAAAAGCCAAACGTACTGATCATGGACGAACCGACCAACCACCTGGACATGGAATCCATTGAAGCGCTGAACCTTGCGCTGGAAAACTATCCAGGCACGTTGATCTTCGTCAGCCACGACCGTGAATTCGTGTCCTCGCTGGCTACACGCATTATCGAGCTAAGCCCGGACGGCGTAACCGACTTCAGCGGCACCTACGATGACTACCTGCGTAGCCAGGGTGTGGTGTTCTGATAAGGCTGATCAATCTTTGAACTTTCAAAACCGGTAGGAGCCAACTTGTTGGCGAGAGTGTCAGGCAGTAATGCCGTTACTGGAATGGCCCCTCGCGAACAAGTTCGCTCCTACCGGGGCATCACTAGAGTTCTTCCACACAGCCTGAAATGAAAAAGCCCGGTCAATCTGACCGGGCTTTTTCATTTCAGGGCAAGCATTACTGGACCTGCAGCACCTCGATCCACAATGCGCCCTTGCCAGACTCCGCTTCACTGGCGCGCTTGAGCGCACCCTTGTCGCCCACGCTGTAAACACCTACCTTGTCGGCTTTTTCACCGGTCACCAGCAACCACTTGCCGTTTGGCGAGAAGGCGATGTTGCGCGGCTGCTTCTCTTCCACCGGGTAGTTATCAAGAAAGGTCAACGCACCGGTTGCGCCATCGACCGCGAATGCCGATACCGAGCTGGTGGTGCGCTCAGTCATGAGCAGCAGTTTGCCGTCTGGCGACAAGCGCAGGTCAGCTGCCCAGATGCGTGGCGTCGGGTCATCCTTCAGGTCGTTGTTGCTCGCGTCTCGCACTTCACCGTGGACCAGTTTCAAACGCTCTGGAATACCACTGGCCTGGGCCACTTGAGTCAGTGCGCCAGTCTTGTCATCAATCGAAAACGCAGTGACGGTGCCGCTCATCTCGCCATCGACAAACAGGAACTTGCCGTCGCTGGAAAACGCCAGATGCCGAGGGCCGGTTTTCGCCGGTACGCTGACAAAGCCACTGCCAATCGGCGTCAGTGCTCCGGTCTTGTCATCCAGCCGATATTGCAGCACGTGATCAGCACCGAGGTTGCCGGCGTAAGCAAAGCGGTTGCTCGGATCGGTGCGGACCGAGTGCGCATGCGGGCCGGTTTTATAAGTCTGGATTTTCTCGTCGGGTTTCTTCGCTTCATCGATGGCTTGCACCGTGATGGCATCAGCGCCGTAAGAAGCCCCCATCAGGAAGCGGCCACTGCGGTCCGTGGACAGGTAAGCCAGGCTTTCAGCCAGCGGGCCCCGGGACAGTTCAGTCAAACGCCCGCTTTTGGGATCAATGCTGAAGCCCACCACCTGAAAAGGTTTCACCCGCAACGCCGCGTACAACACTTTGCCGTCTGGACTGATGGCCATCGGGTTGACCATGTCTCCTGCCTTGGTCTGCTCCACCAGGCTTAGCTTCCCGCTGGCTTCATCCAGGCTGTATTGGGAAATCAGCCCGTCAACAGGGCTGGAGATATAAGCGAAGGTCGACGCATTGACGTTCATGCTTAAACCACAGACGACCGCAGCGGCCATAAGAAGGGGTTTGCTCACAGAAGATCCTTTATTTTTATGGTTGTGGTCAGTCATCCTATGACCACTTTAGATTTCCAGCAATTACTGTTTTACAAATTGCTGCGTGTTTAAATCGTTAGCCTGCTTTCATTTGTCTGCGACCGGGGCGATGATGTGGCCACTCCCAACCGCCTGCCAGCGAAAGAGCCCAATGTCCGTTGCCACCCCGCCCTCGCCTGCCGCACAGCCCAGCTCCATGATGATCACCCTGCAGATCATCTCTGTCGTCTTCTATACCTTCGTTGCCTTCCTGTGCATTGGTTTACCGATTGCGGTATTGCCAGGTTACGTCCATGACCAACTGGGCTTCAGCGCAGTGATCGCAGGTCTGACAATTGGTTCGCAATACCTTGCGACCCTGCTCAGCCGTCCGGTGGCCGGGAAGATCTGCGACACCATCGGCACCAAGCTGGCCGTGGTCTACGGCATGTCAGGCATCACGCTGAGCGGCATGTTGACCTTCGCTGCAGCCATGCTGGATCACTTGCCCTCCGTCAGTCTGACTATCCTGATTATCTCCCGGCTGTTCCTGGGGGTTTCCCAAGGGCTGATCGGCGTGGGCAGTATCAGTTGGTGCATTGGCAAGGTTGGCCCGGAACACACCGCCAGGGCCATTTCCTGGAATGGCATCGCGTCTTACGGCGCCATCGCCATCGGTGCGCCGCTGGGCTATCTGATGAGTCAGGAACTGGGTTTCTACACGCTGGGCATCGCCTTGTCAGTCATGGCCTCTCTGTCGCTGCTGGTGATCCGCAGACAAACCGCACCGCCGGTGATCAAGGGCGAGCGGCTGCCCTTCTGGTCGGTGTTTGGCCGGATTGCACCCTACGGTCTGAGCCTGACCCTGGCGTCGATTGGCTACGGCACCATGACCACGTTCATCACTCTGTTTTATGTCAGCCGCGGCTGGGAAGGTGCGGCCTGGTGCCTGAGCGTCTTCGGCGTGTGCTTTATCGCGGCGCGGTTGTTGTTTATCGGTGCGATCAACCGACTGGGCGGTTTTACCTCGGCCATTCTCTGCATGGGCGTCGAAACCCTCGGCCTGGTACTGCTCTGGGTATCGCCCAACACCGCATTTGCCTTGACCGGTGCGGGTCTGACGGGCTTGGGTCTGTCGCTGGTCTATCCGGCGTTGGGCGTCGAAGCGATCAAGCAAGTGCCGTCCAGCAGCCGTAGCGCCGGGTTGAGTGCTTATGCAGTGTTCTTCGATCTGGCTTTGGCCATCGCCGGACCGATCATGGGCGCGATTGCCTTGGGGTTGGGTTATTCGTGGATTTTCTTCTTTGCTTCGCTGCTGTCAATTGGCGGGCTGGGCCTGACGGTACTGCTGTCGCGTCGTGCGAGGGCTCAGGTTAGCGGGGCATAAAAAAGATGAACTGGAGCATTACGCACCAGTCCGATCTACATACCCCGTTTATAGGAGCATCCGCGTGCCCCCTGATCCTGCTGGCGTAAGCGCCGACCTAGTGGACATGAGTGATACCCCCGACATTCACCGATTGCGCGTACTCACGGTTAATACGCACAAAGGCTTCACTGCGCTCAATCGCCGCTTCATCCTCCCCGAACTGCGCGAAGCTGTGCGCAGCACCAGTGCCGACCTGGTGTTTCTCCAGGAAGTGCTGGGCAGCCACGAGCGCCACGCTTCGCGACACCCTGACTGGCCAGAAACCTCACATTACGAATTCCTGGCCGACAGCATGTGGAGCGACTTTGCCTACGGTCGCAATGCGGTATACCCCGACGGTCACCACGGCAACGCGATCCTCTCGAAATATCCGATCCTGCAGCACCGCAATCTTGATATTTCCATTACCGGCCCCGAGCGCCGTGGCTTGCTGCACTGCGTACTTCAGGTGCCCGGCCACGATGAAGTCCACGCGATTTGCGTGCACCTCAGCTTGCTGGAAAGTCACCGGCAGTTACAGCTGGACCTGCTCTGCAAACTGCTGGACTCCCTGCCCAGCCATGCGCCGGTGATCATCGCGGGGGATTTCAATGACTGGCAATTGCGCGGCAACAAACGCCTGGCCCGTTGTGAGTATCTGCACGAAGTCTTCGAACGCCACCACGGCGCGCTGGCTAAATCCTACCCGGCACGTTTCCCGATGCTGCGTCTGGACCGGGTTTATCTGCGTAACGCCACCAGTCATGAGCCGCGGATTCTGGGTAACAAGCCCTGGACACATCTCTCGGACCATCTGCCTTTGGCGGTCGAAGTGTATCTGTAATAGCCGTTGCGCATAAAAACCCTCGATACCTACCTGCGGTCGGTCAACTTCTTGACGGGCCTCGGATTGTCTCCTTAACTTCTGTTGTTACTCGTTGAAATTATTGCTTATTGAAAACAATCAGGATCCTGAGCGACTGCCCCGCAGTCGCTCGACTACTGCGCGGTTGCTGGCATTGATGAAGCAGTGAAAGCCTCCCTGACCCCGCAGCAGGGAGCGCGGTCATGAGAAAAATATGGTTTCGTAACGATGCAACTGGCTACACCGGAATAGCCCTGGCAATAGTAATCACCCTCCTCCCCGAATCGACTGAAGCGGCCTGTGACCTGAACTCCACCATCGGCTCCGACATCCAGATTTGCGACAGCGGTAGCAGCGGCCCGCTGACCAACCCTGGCGGGAACAACACGCTGATTTTTCCTGTGGGGGGCACCGGCTCTATCATCGGCAACGTTTCATTCGGTGCCGGTCAGGACCACATCGAGATGAATTCCGGGAGCATCGTTGGCGACTTCAATCAGGGCGCCGGGGTCGATACCTTCCGCATTACGGCCGGGACTATTACCGGTGACGTGAATCAGAGCTTTGACCCCGATGACTTCTTCATGAGTGGAGGGATAATGCGTTCGCTCACCCAAGGCGATGGCCTGGATACCTTCCTGATGACAGGAGGTACGATCAGCACCGCATTCGAAGACGGTGATATCGCCCGCATGACCGGTGGCAGCATCGGCCGGGTCGACATGAAACTGGACGATAATCTGTTCGATATGTCGGGCGGCACCATTATCAATAATCTGGTGACGGGTTTTGGCCGTGACACGATTATCTTGTCCGGTGGCAGCATTGGCGGGGTCATCAGCGTCAGTGGTGGCGATGACAGCATCACGGTATCTGGTGGCGAGGTGAAAGGCGGGATACGTGCCAGCTTCGGTAATGACACGTTCAGTTGGCGCAACGCTGGTTTTGTCAGAGGCACGGTATTGATGGCAGACGGCAATGACCTTGCCTTCCTGACCCAACTCAACGAAACCACGCTGGGAGCCAACCCGCTACTCGATGGCGGGTTGGGCACCGACCTGCTCACTTTCGATGCGGTCAGCACATCGGTCCCGGCTCGCTACGCCAATTGGGAGACAGTCAACCTGAACAACGGCAGCCTGTTGGATCTGACTGGCGAAATGGTGCTTGGCGATACAGCGAGCGGCACCGGCGTCTTGAACGTCGACACGAGCAGCACAATCACCTCCAGTTCCGGTGGCGTGCGCCCGTTCAATGCCGTGCAGTTGGCAACGCTAAACAATGCCGGCACGCTAGACCTAAGCCGCAACGGCACGGCGACCGACACTCTTACTATCAACGGCAACTACGCAGGCAGCAATGGACGACTGCTGCTGCAATCCGTGCTGGGTGACGATTCATCGCCGAGCGACAAACTGGTGGTCTCTAAAGGCAGCCTGTCCGGCACGACGCAAATCAATGTCACCAACCTGGGCGGTCCGGGTGCTGCAACTGCGCAGAACGGTATTCAGGTCGTGGAGGCCAATAACGGCGCCACCAGCGAAAACACCGCGTTTTCACTGGGCAACTCACTATCGGTCGGCGCTTACGACTATTACCTGTTTAAAGGAGGCGCTACGGCGGGATCAGAAAACAGCTGGTTCCTGCGTTCGACCGTGCTGGCGCCTCCTCTCGTGCTGGCTGTGCCCAATCCAGAAACGCCGACACCTGTCCCTCCCGGGCAACCCTCTCAGCCCACAACACCGACGTTACCCGCCAGTCCAGGCACTCCAACACCGCCGACAACAGCCCCTTTGCAACCCGCGGCGTTTGCGCCAGTTGCAGCCATCGGCACCCCGCCGCTACCGGCAGCAATTGCTGGTGCAGCACCGATTCCCCTCTATCGCCTGGAAGTACCGAACTACGCCGTAGTGCCTCCCGCAGCTGCGGTGCTGACGCTGATGTCGCTGGGCACTTTCCATGACCGTCAGGGTGAGCAGAGCCTGTTAACAGAGTCAGGGTGGGCGCCGGCTGGCTGGGGGCGGATATTTGGCAGCAGTGTCAAACAGAGCTGGTCCGGTACAGTTGATCCAAGCCTTGACGCCTCGCTCAAGGGCTATCAAGTCGGTCACGACGTTTATGCTGCACAGCACGACAACGAGCGGATACAACGCGCTGGCCTGTTTGCCGGGCATAGTCGACTCGATGGCGACGTGAAAGGCTTCGCGGGCGGGTTTCAGGACCGTAAAACCGGCAAGCTGAAACTCGAAGGCGACAGCCTCGGGCTTTACTGGACACTGACTGATCCCAAAGGCTGGTATGTCGATGCCGTCGCCATGGGCACCCGACTGGATGGCTACAGCCGCTCTGATCGAGGCGTGCGCATTGACACCAAAGGTCGTGCACTGACGTTATCTGTTGAAGCCGGGTATCCGATTCCTCTTGGCGCTGATTGGGTTATCGAACCGCAAGCACAGTTAATCCATCAGCACATCAAGCTCGACAGCCAGAACGACGGCATATCGGATGTGTCCTTCGACTCCCAGTCCTGGAATACGGCACGGCTTGGCGCGCGCCTTAAAGCTCGGTACATGGTCAGTGGGTTGCCCATTGAGCCCTACGTGCGCACAAACCTGTGGCACAACTTTGACGGTGCAGACACCGTCACTTTCAATCACACCGACAAGATAAAGACCAAGCACCGCTCTAGCTACGCCAACGCAGGTGCAGGCGTCGTGGCCACGGTTTCGCCGGGGGTGAGCGTCTATCTCAGCGCAGACTACAGCGAGAATATGGATGATCAGCACTTGAGTGGGATCGCAGGAAATCTGGGGGTACGGGTGAGTTGGTAATGCGGTCCAACGTAGATCGCATCCAGCCTTATCATCGGAGTTGTGGCCCAGACAAAGCCCAGCCCCTACAGGTCTGATGTGATCCCGAGATTGGCGCAGTGAAGTGGGACCGGCTTTAGCCGGGAAGAGCTGTTACAGCTGACACATGTATCGTCAGGAATATCGCCTTCCCGGCTAAAGCAAGCCCCAAGTCGCAATTCAGCTTGCAGGCAAACATGGAATCTCCCACATCAGACCGAAAGTCCATTGTGGGAGAGCTGCTTGCCCGCGATTGGAGCGCCTCGGTGCGTCTACTTGACGCGATTAACCCTCACTCGCCTTAGGCTTGAGAATCAACACCGCCAACGGCGGCAGGTTCAGTACCAGCGAGACTGGCTGACTATGGCTTTTAACCTCATCAGCGTGCACGCCGCCGCCATTACCCAGGTTCGAACCTGCATACATTTCGGCGTCGCTGTTTAGCAACTCTGTCCAGTTGCCGCCAAATGGCACGCCCACGCGATAGGCCTCACGCGGCACCGGGGTGAGGTTGGCAACCACCAGCAATGGCTCGCCCTCCTTGCTCCAGCGCATGTAGGCAAACACGCTATTGGCAGCATCGTCCCCAATCAACCACTGGAAGCCCATCGGCTCGGTATCACGCTCGTGCAGCGCCTTCTCTTCGCGGTAAACCCGATTGAGATCGCTCACCAGTTTTTTCACGCCGATGTGCTCGGCGTACTGCAACAAGTACCAATCCAGTTGTTCGTCGTGATTCCACTCGCGCCACTGACCGAACTCGCACCCCATGAACAACAGCTTCTTGCCCGGATGGGTCCACATGAACGTCAGGTAAGCCCGCAAGTTGGCAAATTTCTGCCAGCGATCGCCGGGCATTTTGTCGATCAGGGAATGCTTGCCGTGAACCACTTCATCATGGGAAATCGGCAGGATGAATTTCTCTGACCAGGCATACATCAAACCGAAACTTAGCTCGCTGTGATGGTGGCCGCGGTGGATAGGATCCTGCTGCATGTAATGCAGCGTGTCATGCATCCAGCCCATGTTCCACTTGTAGGCAAAGCCAAGGCCGCCCTGCTGAGTGCTCTGGCTGACACCCGGCCATGCGGTGGATTCTTCGGCAATCACCAGGGTGCCTGGTGCTTCCAGCGCAACCACGTCATTGAGGTGGCGCAGGAAATCGATGGCTTCGAGGTTTTCACGACCACCAAAACGGTTAGGCACCCACTCCCCGGCTTTACGCGAGTAATCCCGATAAAGCATCGAAGCCACGGCATCCACGCGCAGACCATCGATGTGGTAGTGCTTGAGCCAGTGCAGTGCCGACGCCAGCATGAAGCCATGCACTTCGGTGCGGCCCAGGTTGTAGATCAGCGTGTCCCAGTCCTGATGGAAGCCTTCCTGTGGGTTGGCGTATTCATACAGTGCCGTGCCGTCAAACTGCGCCAGACCGTGGGTATCGGTAGGAAAGTGTGCAGGTACCCAGTCCAGAATCACGCCGATTTCGGCCTGGTGACAGGCATCAACGAACGCAGCGAAATCCTCGGGTGAACCGTAGCGCGACGTCGGGGCGAATTGCGCCAGCAGTTGATAGCCCCACGAACCACCGAACGGATGCTCCATGATCGGCATCAGTTCGATGTGAGTGAAGCCCAGTTCCTTCACGTACGGAATCAGACGATCTGCCAGTTCACGCCAGTTGTACTGACGCCATTGGCCTTCGTCGTTCTGCTCCATCTGCCAGGAACCGGCGTGCAGCTCGTAGATCGACAGCGGCGCATGGGTGCCGTGACGGTCGCCACGGGATTGCAGCCAATCGTTGTCGTGCCATTCAAAGTGCAGCGGTGCCGACACCTTGGACGCAGTATCCGGCGGCAGTGTCGTTGCCAACGCCATCGGGTCGGATTTGAGCGGCAGAATCCCGTGAGGGCCGAGGATCTCGAATTTGTAGAGCTCCCCCGGTTGCAGACGGGGAACGAACACTTCCCAGACCCCGGTAGGATGGCGCAAGCGCATTGGGTGACGGCGGCCGTCCCAATTGTTGAAGCTGCCGACCACCGAGACGCGCCGAGCGTTGGGTGCCCAAACCGAAAAACGTACGCCCTGAATGCCTTCGACCGTGGTCACTTGTGCGCCCAGGCAACTGCTCAGATCGCGGTGATTACCCTCGGCAAACAGGTACAAGTCCATCTCGCCCAGCAACGGGCCGAAGCTGTACGGGTCTTCAGTGATCTGCTCGCCGCCCGCCCAGTTGATCTTCAACAAGTAAGGCTGGACGTCAGGGAAGCGCCCGACAAAAAAGCCCGGCACTTCGCTCATTTCCAACGTACCCAGTTCATGCCCGCCTTCACGAGCGAGTACCGTCACGCTTAACGCCGCAGGTAGATAAGCCCGGATAATCTGCCCGTTGGCACCATCGCCATGCGGGCCCAGGATCGAAAAAGGATCACGGTGTTCGGCACGGATCAATGCATCCATGTCTACGGCAGCGGGCATCAGTTGCTGACCCGCACCAGTTTTGTCAGGCGCATTCATCAAGACTCTCCATCAGACAGATTGAGCAGACCACGCAAACCTTGCAACGGCACGGACAGCCAGGTCGGGCGGTTTTCAGCTTCGTAGACCACTTCATAAGCGGTTTTTTCCAGGGTGAACAGCTCAAGCGCTGCTTTTTCACCCTTGGCGTCTTTCCAGGCGTGGGCCAGTCCGGCAGTGGCCGAACGATAACCTTCGATGAAGGCAGCGCGGGCCTGGTTCAAATAAGTTTCAGCAACACGGCGACGTGCTTCGGCAGCCTCCGGCGATGTGTCGACGCTCTGTGCGCTGCGCACGGCCATGGCCGACGCATAATCGAAGGAACGCAGCACGCCGCTGACATCCTTGAACGGACTGTATTTGGCACGCCGCTCCTCAACCGATCGCGCAGGCTCGCCTTCGAAGTCGATCAGGTAAGCATCACCTTTGACCACCAGAACCTGACCGAGGTGCAGATCGCCGTGAACCCTGATCCGCAGACCGCCCACCGAACGCTTGGCCAACGCTTGCACATGGGCCAGAACCTTCTTGCGATTGGCCAGCAAATCACTGACCAGTTGCTGATCTACCGGCTCCAGCGCTGACTTGTTCTGTTCCAGCAACTTCAGCGCGTGTTCCATTTGAGCGGTGACGCTTTTCCCGGAAGCCTGGCTGTCCTTGACGCTGGTGACTTCCACTGCAAAATCCGGGTTGTCGGTGGACGACGCCAGGACCTGATGCATTTCGCCCAGACGTTTGCCCAGATTGCCCGCGAAATCTTCCAGTTCCAGCAGTGCGTTGTAATGCTGTTCCTGACCGGAAATACCGTGGGACATTTCGTCACGAACAGCCCGTTCCAGATTGTTCTGGGTCCATTCCCAGGCATCGCCCTGATTGCTCAGATAACCTTGGGCGATCATCAGCAAGTGATGCTGACCATCGTTGCCGACGCGCACTACGGAGCCCAGCAACGGCGAGATGTATTTGTAACCGGCGTTGGTCAGGTAAGCGCCCATCTCCAGTTCCGGATGGATACCCGGATTGACCCGACGAATCATTTTCAGCACCAGGCTGCTACCAACGACCACAGAGCTATTGGACTGCTCGGCCGACAGGTAGCGAACCTCAGACTCATTGCCCAGGCCCAGCGGCGGCAACTGAGACGTGTGCTCGAAACGCAACTCCCCTTCGCTGCTAGGCAGCACGGTTTGCACTTGCATCCCGTGCACCACCGCGCGGATGAAGGTTTCCAGCGTAAAAGCATCGGTGACCAACCCCACCTGACGACCGCGACGCACACGAGCCAACGCCAGTTGCTGAGGCAAGGCGCTGCTGATGTCGTCTTCAGCCAGCATGCCGAATGGCAGCTGATAGCGCGCGTGATGGTCGCCCGCCGTGACTTCGATTTCACTCAGTAACACAGGATGTGCGGCATCGCCAAAGCGCACCGCATAAGCAATGTGTACCTTGTCGATGGCTTTATCCTTGGCCGCAAACCAGCGACGCTTGGGCAAATACTGCGCCAGTGAGTTCTGTTCCATCACGGTGCGCAGAGGTTCGTCGAGCAATTCTTCGAGACGTTTTTTCAGGACCATAGTCGGGAAATCCGGGATGCTTTGTGCAGGTTCCACATGCCAGGTGGGCATCTGGTTTTCTGCGGCCAGCAAGAACCAATAGAAGCCATAAGGCGGCAGCGTCAACAGGTAATTCAATTGACCAATAGGCGGGAACGCACTGCCACCCAGCATTTCCACGGGAACAGTGCCCGCATAGGCAGAAAGCTCCAGCTCGGCCGCCTGAGAGGCGCTGGACATGTTGGCAACACACAGAATGATTTCGGTCTTGCCATCCGGCCCGGTGTATTCACGGGTGTAGGCCAGAATACGTCGGTTGCTCGGCGACAGCATTTTCAGCACGCCGCGCCCGAAAGCCTTTTGCTGCTTGCGCACGGATAACATGCGCCGATTCCAGTTCAACAGCGAATGCGGGTCGTTATTCTGGGTCTCTACGTTGACCGACTGGAAGCCGTACAGCGGGTCCATGATCGGTGGCAACACCAGACTGGCCGGGTCGGCACGCGAGAAGCCGCCGTTGCGGTCGATAGACCACTGCATCGGGGTCCGCACACCATCCCGGTCACCGAGATAGATGTTGTCACCCATGCCAATCTCGTCGCCGTAGTACAAGGTCGGCGTGCCCGGCATCGACAGCAGCATGCTGTTGAGCAACTCAACCCGGCGGCGATCGCGCTGCATCAACGGTGCCAGACGACGACGGATGCCCAGATTGATCCGGGCGCGGCGGTCGGCGGCGTAGTAATTCCACAAGTAATCGCGCTCGCGATCAGTGACCATTTCCAGGGTCAGCTCATCGTGGTTGCGCAGGAAAATCGCCCACTGACAATTGGCTGGAATTTCCGGGGTCTGCCGCAAAATATCAGTGATGGGGAAACGGTCTTCCTGGGCCAGCGCCATGTACATGCGCGGCATCAAGGGGAAGTGAAACGCCATATGGCATTCGTCGCCGTTGTCACCCTTGGTGTCGCCGAAATACAGCTGAGTGTCTTCCGGCCACTGGTTAGCCTCCGCCAGGAGCATGCGGTCGGGATAGTTGGCGTCGATCTCGGCACGGATCTGCTTGAGCACCGTGTGAGTTTCAGGCAGGTTTTCGTTGTTGGTGCCGTCGCGCTCGATCAGGTACGGAATCGCATCCAGACGCAGGCCATCAATGCCCATGTCCAGCCAGTAACGCATCACGTCCAGCACTGCCTCCATCACCACCGGGTTATCGAAGTTCAGATCCGGCTGGTGTGAATAGAAACGGTGCCAGAAATACTGCTCAGCGACCGGGTCCCAGGTCCAGTTGGACTTTTCGGTGTCCAGAAAGATGATGCGAGTGCCGTCGTACTTGTCGTCGGTATCAGACCAGACGTAGAAATCCCGCGCCTTGGAGCCCTTCTTGGCCTTACGAGCTTTCTGAAACCAAGGGTGCTGATCCGAGGTGTGGTTGATCACCAGCTCAGTGATGACCCGCAAACCGCGTTTGTGGGCTTCGGCGATGAATTTTTTCGCGTCGGCCATGGTGCCGTAGTCGCTGTGCACCCCTTTGTATTCGGCAATGTCATAACCATCATCACGACGCGGCGACGGATAGAACGGCAGCAACCAGATGGTGTTTACACCCAGGTCGGCAATGTAATCCAGCTTGGAGATCAGGCCAGGGAAGTCACCGATGCCGTCGTTGTTGGAATCGTAGAACGACTTCACGTGGACCTGATAGATCACTGCATCTTTGTACCAGAGCGGGTCTTTGATAAAGGCCGCGCTCTTGGGTTTCTTTGCCATGGTCATTCCCTGTTAATTGGACTGGATACGCCAGATGCCGAAAGGCTGATACGAAGGATCGAGACGCATGAACTGGGACTTTCCATACCAGGTCCAGCGGTGTCCGGTCATTAAGTCTTCACCGGAGGTGGCCGCGTCATCTGGTAAACCCATTTCCCACAGGGGCAATTCGAAATGCGCTTCCTGCGCATTGAAAGGATCAAGATTGACGGCAACCAGCACAAAGTTGCTGCCGTCAGCGCTGCGCTTGCCGAAATACAGAATGTTGTCATTCCAGGCCGTGTACAGCTTCAGGCCCAGATGGGTGTGCAGCGCCGGGTTTTGGCGGCGAATGCGATTGAGCTGGGCAATCTCGGCAATGATATTGCCGGGCGCGGTGTAGTCCCGAGGGCGCAACTGGTACTTCTCGGAGTCCAGATACTCTTCCTTGCCCGGTACGGGTGCCGACTCACACAATTCGAAGCCGGAATACATGCCCCACAGACCCGAGCCCATGGTTGCCAACGCAGCACGAATGAGGAATCCGGCACGCCCGGACTCATGCAAAAAGTGCGGATTGATATCGGGTGTATTGACGAAGAAGTTTGGCCGGTAGCAATCACGCCAAGGAGCTTCATTGAGCTCGGTGAAGTACTGCGACAACTCAGCCTTGGTGTTACGCCAGGTGAAGTAGGTATAGCTCTGGGAATAACCGACCTTGCCCAGCCGCGCCATCATCGCTGGCTTGGTAAAGGCTTCTGCAAGGAACATCACATCCGGATGCTGGCTGCGGACGTCGTCGATCATCCACTGCCAGAATGGCAAAGGCTTGGTGTGGGGATTGTCGACCCGGAAGATTTTCACCCCCTCCTCGACCCAACCCAGCACCACGTCGCGCAACTCAAGCCACAGGCTCGGAATCGCATCTGGCGCGTAGAAATCAACGTTAACGATGTCCTGATACTTCTTCGGCGGATTCTCCGCATAGCGGATCGTGCCGTCCGGACGCCAGGTGAACCAGCCCGGATGCTCCTTGAGCCACGGGTGGTCCTGAGAACACTGGATGGCGAAATCCAGGGCGATTTCCAGACCGTGCTCGGCTGCAGCCGCCACCAGATTGCGGAAGTCCTCGCGACTGCCCAGTTGCGGGTGGATCGCGTCGTGGCCGCCGTCTTCACTGCCGATGGCATAAGGGCTACCGGGATCATTCGGGCCAGCCGTCAGGGAGTTGTTGGGTCCTTTGCGATGGGAACGACCGATGGGATGAATCGGCGGGAAATACAGCACGTCGAAACCCATGTCGCGAATCGTTGGCAAACGGCTGTGCACATCATTAAAGGTACCGTGACGTTCGGGATCATCAGTGATCGAACGCGGGAACAGTTCGTACCAACTGGCGAATTGCGCCAGTTCACGCTCCACATCCAGCGGGAACTCAACGCTGCGACTGAGGAACGCGTGGTTGTCAGCCTGACTCATCAGCGCCGACGTTTCGCTGTTCAGCAGCAGCGCTACACGGGCTTCGGGCTCAGCCTTTTCCAGCTCGCCAAGAACACCGAGAATTTGCGTCTTGAGCTCTCCGGAACTGCGTTCGGCAGCGTGTTCAAGGTGAATCCGGCCTTCAGTCAACTCCAGCTCGATGGAAACGCCGGCACCGAACTTCTTCTCCAGCTCATAGCGATAACTGGCGAATTGATCGATCCACGCTTCGAGACGGAAAATATAACGGCTGACGCTGGTCGGCGTGAATTCACCGGTCCAGCTGTCATTACCCAGCTCCTGCATAGGCGCGCTGTGCCAGGTCTCCTCGGAAACAGAACGCCAGCTAATGTGAACGGCCAGTTTGTCGTGACCGTCTGCATACACTTTGCTGGTCACTGTCACGGGCTGACCAATGATGCCTTTGACAGCAAATAACCCGCCATCAATTACCGGAGTCGTGTCTTCAATCACGATCCGCGGCAGTTGCAGGGCTTGGGTCAAAGGTAGAGGTCGAGTCGGGTTTGAAACATCACGGGCCAGGGAATCCGGGCCATACGGCTGATCAGCGGTCACATTCATCGAGCATCACTCCTCACGCCCCTGGGGGACGCTCCTGTGCAATCCATGCATTGACGATGGTCAGGCCGCCTTACCGCTGGCTACCTGAGCAAGAATTTTTGAGTGGCCACAGTCAACTGACTGAATCCGGCCTACTGGTTTCCGAGCGGTCCTGGACGGGAAAAGTTCAAAGAGGTTTGCAGTCGATGCGCACATGCCGAGTGTCAGCTTAGCCGCAGATTCCTGCGGCGCCCGTTAATCGCTTGAGCCATCCGCGAATGCGTGCGGTCAAAACAGGCGTGTCCAGAAAATGTCATGTTGCAAACGTATTTGCCCCTGTGCATTTCCAAAGTAGAGGTGACGCCAATGAGCATTCCAGTCCCAGCTGAAACACCCGATCCGATGATCGACGACCCCGCTTTGCCGGTGCCAACACCCGATCAGGAGCCGCCATCGACTTCACCCGAGGTGACACCGGACCCTATCGGTGACCCGCCACCGAATGAGCCACCAGCTATTTTGGGTGAGGATTTCCCTGAATAAAGGTGCCGATCAAGGCTTTTCCGAACCGTCCTTTTTGTCCGGGTTGTCTTCCGTCGGGTCAATCTTGTTCACGACAATCGGCATCAGGTTCAGGATGCCCAACGCCAGGATGGTGCTTAACACCGCTGTAGCCTCCCGCCCCATCCCCGCCGCGATTCCGATCGCGGCGGTCATCCACAACCCCGCTGACGTGGTCAGACCCTTGACCTGATCGGTGCGTTGCGCGCGATCCTTGAGGATTGTTCCGGCCCCCAGAAAGCCAATCCCTGCGACGATGCCCTGAATGACCCGGCTAAGCGCAGCGTCATCGGCACCCGCCATATGAGGCGCCAACACAAAAAGCGCGGCCCCCATGGACACCAGCATGTGCGTGCGTACCCCCGCCGCCTTGCCCTTATGTTCCCGTTCAAAACCCAGAATCCCGCCAAGCAACGCCGCGAGCGTGAGTCGAACCGTGATCCGGGTCAGCTGCGAGGCATCGGTGATATCGGAAAATTCGGATTGCAGCGTTAACCAGACTTCTTGCCACCATGCGGTCATTGTTGCTCCTTGGATTGTGTAGCGGACAAACGTTGAATCTGTAAGCTGCCGAAGGCTGCGATGGCGGTGTGTCAGGATGAATGCTTCGCAGCCTTCGGCAGCTCCTACAGGAAGGCGTGTCTGCGCGTTCGTCGCGTTCGGGTTCGAGTGCAGGAATGGACAGCAGCGGAACGCAAGAGTGCAGCAGCCTTGCGCTATCTGATCCGGTTTTTTATCGTTAAGCTGACGCTGTTCTCTACTACCTCCGCCGCTCACCCTATGGCTACCTGCCAAGCCGTAGATATGAGCGTCTGACATGATCGAACACAGCCCGCGAGACGCCATGAAGCGCTACGAGAAATATGCCGATACCATCGCCGAACTGATCCGGACCGGCGTTCTGGCTCCAGGGCAGCGGGTACCGTCGGTGCGCTATGCGAGTCAGACCCACGGCATCAGCCCGTCAACCGTGTTCCAGGCGTATTACCTGCTGGAACGCCGCGGGTTGATCAGTGCACGACCTCGCTCCGGTTATTTCGTTAACCCGAAGGCACTGGATCAATCCGGCCACAGCTTCAACGAATCGCTGAAGGACGCCAAGGTGGGCGAGTCCACCGAAGTGGATGTCAGCGAACTGGTGTTCTCGGTACTGGACTCCATCAAAGACCCCAACACTGTGCCTTTTGGCTCAGCGTTCCCCAGTCCGATGCTGTTTCCCATGCAGCGCTTGTCGCGATCACTGGCCAGTGCCAGTCGGGACATGGACCCACGGATGGTAGTCACCGACATGTCTCCCGGCCACCCACAACTGCGCCAGCAAATTGCATTGCGCTACAGGGTTGGCGGGCTGGTACTGCCCATGGAGGAACTGCTGATCACCAACGGCGCGCTGGAAGCGCTGAACCTCTGCCTGCAGGCTGTCACCGAGCCGGGTGACCTAGTTGCCATCGAAGCGCCGGCTTTTTACGCCTGCCTGCAGGTGCTGGAGCGCCTCAAACTCAAGGCGGTGGAAATTCCGGTGCATCCTCGAGACGGCATCGACCTGGACATCCTCGCGCAGACGCTACAGCGCCATCCCATCAAGGCCTGTTGGTGCATGACCAGCTTTCAGAACCCCACGGGCGCGCTAGTGCCTCAAGCTCGCAAGCAAGCGCTGGTCGAGCTGCTGCGGGAGCATCAGGTGCCGCTGATCGAAGACGATGTCTATGCCGAGCTGTATTACGGGCCTCACGCGCCCAGACCGGCCAAGGCATTTGATACGGAAGGTTTGGTGTTGCACTGCGGTTCGTTTGCCAAGAGCCTGGCGCCTGGCTACCGGATCGGCTGGGTGGCCGCCGGGCGCTATGCGCAGAAAATCGAACGTTTGAAGCTGATGACATCGCTTTGCGCATCAATGCCCGCCCAGGCGGCGATTGCTGATTATCTACAGCATGGCGGCTACGACCGGCATTTGCGGAAACTGCGCTACGCCCTTGAGGATCAGCAACGGGCGATGCTGGGGGCCATTGTGCGCTACTTTCCGGCACAGACCCGAGTCAGTCAGCCAGAGGGCGGCTACTTCCTGTGGCTGGAACTGCCAGAGCTAGTCGATTCATTGCAGGTATTCAAGATAGCGCTGACCCAGGGAGTCAGCATCGCGCCGGGCCCGATCTTTTCTCCGACCCGACGTTTCCGCCACTGCATTCGATTGAATTACGGCGGCGCCTGGAACGACGCGTCGGATAAAGCCATGCAGACCCTTGGACGGATCATTCACTCGATGCTTACAAGCTGAACCGATCAGCGACCACCACCCAGATCGATGAATGTGCCGGTTGCATACGACGCCTTTTCCGACAGCAGCCAGACGATGGCTTCAGCAACTTCTTCGGCGACGCCGCCACGGCCCATGGGAATACCGGATTCCAGTTTGCTGACCCGGTTGGGATCACCGCTCAGGGCATGGAAATCAGTAAAAATGTAACCAGGCCGAACGGCGTTGACGCGAATGCCCTCGCCTGCCACTTCCCGGGCCAGGCCCGTAGTGAATGTGTCGAGCGCGCCCTTGGAGGCCGCATAGTCGACATATTCACCGGGGGAACCGAGACGTGATGCAACCGAGGACACATTGACGATACTGCCGCCTTTACCCCCATGCCGTGGGGACATGCGCAGCAGCGCATGCTTGCTGCACAGGATCGGACCGACCACATTGGTCATCATCATTTTCAGCAAACGGAACTCGGTCAGCTCTTCGACACGAGAGGCGTGAGCCACTGTTGCAGCGTTGTTGACCAGGTGGGTTACCGGTCCGAACTCGGCATCGACCCGGGCGAACAGGCGCACGATTTCATCCTCATTACTGACGTCAGCCTGGACCGCCATCACCGGCGCGCCCATCGCCCGGACCTGCTCACAGATACGTTCGGCAGACTGATGATCGGAGTGGTAGTTGATGCAAATTCGATAGCCTTGGGCTGCGGCAAGCAATGCAGTGGCGGCACCGATACCCCGGGAGCCACCGGTAATGATGAGAACTTTATCCATAAATGTCTCCTGTAGAAGTACGGCAACCACTGAACCTGTAGGAGCGCACGAGCACCGCGAGGCCGCGATAGCGGTTTATCAGGCAGGACGCCATCGCTGCCTCGCGGTGCTCGTGAGCTCCTACAGGAAGCATTTCAAATTGTTCGAAGACTACCAGTCTAGCCTGCCAGAACGGTAGCGCTTCTTGCCGCATGGATATCAGCCATGAAGCGCTCGGCAGGCTGCGGATGGCCCAGCAAGTAACCCTGCAGAGCGTCGCAACCGAGACGTGTCAGGAAACTCTGCTGACGGTCAGTCTCGATTCCTTCGGCGACAATTCGCAGGTTCAGGGCCTGTCCTACCGCAACGATAGCCGAGATGATCGCCGCATCGTCGCTGTCATGCTCAAGGTCGCGAACGAACCCGCGGTCAATCTTCAACTCGTTGGCAGGCAGTCGCTTGAGATACATCAGGCTCGAATAACCCGTGCCGAAATCGTCAATGGACAGGTCAACGCCCATTTCCGACAATTTCTGCAATACGCTCATGCTCGCATCGGTGTCGCTCATGGCGGTGGTTTCGGTGATTTCCAGGGTCAGGTTATTGGCCGGCAAGCCATGCAACTCCAGTGCTTTGGCAACCGTTTCCACCAGACTGGAATGACAAAACTGTAGCGTCGAGAGGTTCACCGCGACACGCCAGTGGTCGTAACCCATGTCTGCCCATATACGCATCTGGCGACAGGCTTCATCCAGTACCCATTCACCGATACTGACGATCAGCCCGGTCTTTTCGGCAAGCCCCATGAAAGCATCCGGCAACAGCAAACCCTTCTGCGGGTGATTCCAGCGCAACAGCGCTTCGGCACCCACCGGCTCACCGCTGACGGCATCGAATTTGGGCTGATAGTAGAGACAGAAGTGCTTGTACTTGATGGCAACGCGCAGTTCCTGCAACAGCTCAAGTTGATTGCGCGCGTTGGTGTTCATGCTCGGATCAAAAAAGCTGTAGCCGTTTTTACCCGCCGCCTTGGCGTGGTACATCGCGGCATCGGCGTTCATCAGCAGCTCTTCCTGAGTTTTCCCGCAACCCGGATAAAGCGCGATGCCGATACTGACTGACACCTGCAGCAGTTGATCGGCGATATGAAACGGCTGTGCAATCACGTCGACCTGACGAGCAGCGATGCACGGCGTATCGTGACTGTCCTCCACCTCCACCAGCAGCACGAACTCATCGCCACCTATACGCGCCAGAGTATCCCGACGATGCAGATTGGCCCGTAAACGCAGACCCACATCCCGCAACAGTTGATCGCCGACGTGATGACCAAAGGCGTCGTTGACGGGCTTGAAGCCATCCAGATCCATGAACATCAGGGCGAAACTACCGCCTTTGGCGTCAACACGCTGCATGGCCTCCTCGATGCGTTCAGCCAGCAACACCCGGTTCGGTAATCCGGTCAATGTGTCATGCAGGGCCAGATGCTTCAGCTCACGGTTGACCTGGATCAGGGACTGGGACAGCTCCGCGGTCCTTGCCTCAAGCCTTGCGTCCAGTATCGACGTCAACATGGTGAAGGTCAGTATCGCCAGGCTTCCCACCAACACCAGCGAGAAAAGACCGGTGTAGTGAATGCCGTCAGCGAGTGCGCCGCAGTAGCTGCCTTCAGAAAAGCTCGCCGCCGCCATGCCGGTGTAATGCATGCCGACAATCGCCATACCCATCACCACTGCCGCTGCGCCACGGGCCAGGCGCACATGGGGCACCTGTCGGCGCAAGCGAAAGGCAATCCAGAGCGCCGCGGCCGAAGCGGCAACGGCAATGGCCAGTGACGCCAGCACAGCGGCCGGATCGTAAGTGATTCCGGGGTACATACGCAGCGAGGCCATGCCGGTGTAGTGCATGGCACTGATGCCTGCGCCCATGAACAATGCACCCAGGCCGAGCACTGACAGAGGCAACTTCGGCTGGCTGACCAGCCACAGGGCAAATCCTGAAGACAGGACCGCAATCAGCAGGGAAAGAGACGTGATGGGAAGATCGAAGGCCAGCTCTATCGGCAGGTCAAAAGCGAGCATGCCAATAAAGTGCATGGACCAGATACCGACACCCATGGAGCAGGCACCGCCGACCATCCAGAAGGCAGCTGCCCGACCTTTTGCGGACGCGATTCGCCCGGCAAGATCAAGTGCGGTGTAGGAAGCGAGGATAGCGACGAAAACTGAAACCAGAACCAACGACGAGGAATAACTGCCAATCAGCATGGATGACCGCGACCTGGATAAATGAGCGTATCCATGCCCAGTCAAAAACCCGATTCTACCTTGTGTTCAGCGGGTTGTGGCGGTCATCCGTCGAAAATATGGCGCATAGCCATCAACTGAAAAGCTCGCCGTGACTTTTTCTGGTGGGAGATTCTATGTTGGCCTGCAAACTGATTGACGACGTGGGACCGGCTTTGGCCGGGAAGGTGGTATTTCTGCAGATGACGATCCAGCGTCTGTGCCGGCCTCTTCCCGGCTAAAGCCGGTCCCACGTCATCAGTGATTCCTGTGTGCCCGCGATAAGGACAGCGTAGATATCAAGCCAATCGCATCCAGCTTTATCTCGAGGAAGCTCTGTTCCCATAAAAGTGATGCATATCAAATCCGCGCGATGTCGTGGGACCGGCTTTGGCCGGGAAAGCGGTATTTCTGCAGATGAAGATCCAGCGTCTGTACCGGCCTCTTCCCGGCTAAAGCCGGTCCCACGTCATCAGTGATTCCTGTGTGCCCGCGATAAGGACAGCGTAGATATCAAGCCAATCGCATCCAGCCTTATCGCGAGCAAGCTCTGTTCCCACAAAGGTGATGCGATCTCCAATATCCGCGCGATGTCGTGGGACCGGCTTTGGCCGGGAAAGCGGTATTTCTGCTGATGAAGATCCAGCGTCTGTGCCGGCCTCTTCCCGGCTAAAGCCGGTCCCACGTCATCAGTGATTCCTGTGTGCCCGCGATAAGGACAGCGTAGATATCAAGCCAATCGCATCCAGCTTTATCTCGAGGAAGCTCTGCTCACACAAAGGTAATGCATCTCATATCCGCGCGATGTCGTGGGACCGGCTTTAGCCGGGAAAGCGGTATTTCTGCAGATGAAGATCCAGCGTCTGTCCCGGCCTCTTCCCGGCTAAAGCCGGTCCCACGTCATCAGTGATTCCTGTGTGCCCGCGATAAGGACAGCGTAGATATCAAGCCAATCGCATCCAGCCTTATCGCGAGCAAGCTCTGTTCCCACAAAGGTGATGCGATCTCAACTTGCGGGCAAACATAGAATCTCCCACAGCTTGATCACATTCCAGTCCACGCGCTCTATGAATCACCAGAGCGAAATCAGTCCCTTAATCCTTATCCGCCTGCATATCCAGACCGCGCTGGGCATCCCAACCACCGCCCAGTGCAGCGATCAGTTGAACACTGGCAATCAGACGGCTTTGCAGCAAGGTCAACACGCTGCGCTCATTGCTCAGGGCGGTGGCCTGGACGTTGACCACGTCCAGATAGCCGATGAGGCCAGCCTTGTACTGATTGCTGGTCAGGCGCAGAGATTCACGGGCGGCATCCAGCGCCTCTGCGCGCACACTGGCTTCGTCTTCGTAGACTTTCAGTTGGACCAGGTAATTTTCCACCTCCTGAAAACCCGTCAGGACAGTCTGCCGATACTGCGCAACCGTCTGGTCGTACACCGCTTCGGTACGGTCCACTTCTGCCGAACGCTGACCGCCGTCGAACAGCGTCATCGCCAGTTGCGGGCCCACCGACCAGAAACGATTGGGCAAGCTGATCCAGTTGGAGAATGTACTGCTGCTGTAGCCGCCGCTCATGCTCAGGGTGAGGTCCGGGTAATACGCCGCCTTGGCGATACCGATGTTGGCGTTGGCCGCCATCACCGAACGCTCGGCCGCTGCGATATCCGGGCGACGTTCAAGCAACTGCGAGGGCAACTCCAGAGGAATTTCCGGCAACGCCGGTATCGACGTGCTGGCCGCCAGATTGAAGTCCGCCGGAGCCTGGCCCATCAACACGGCAATAGCGTTCTCGAACTGCGCACGCTGCCAGACCAGATCGATCAAATCAGCCTGAGTACTTTTCAGCTGGGTTTGCGCCTGAGCCACAGAATCACGCCCGGAGATTCCGGCGCGGTATTGATTCTGGGTCAGCGTCAACGAGCGCTGATACGCTTCGACAGTGGCCTCCAGCAGGCGCTTTTGCTCGTCAATCACCCGCAGTTGCAGGTAGTTCTGCACCAGCTCTGACTGCAGGCTCAGCCGCATGGCAGCGAGGTCGCCAAGACTGGCCTGGGCACTGGCAGTATCGGCTTCCAGTCCGCGGCGCAACTTGCCCCAGATATCGGCTTCCCAGCTCACTCCCAACTGAGTGTTGTAAGTGTCACGAATACCGCTGCTGGAACTGCTCAGACTCGAACTGCTGCTGCCCGCGCCCTGGCTTGAACGGGTTTTGCCAGCGGACAGATCGAGGGTCGGAAAGAACGCCCCGCGAGAACTGCGAACCAGCGCCTTGGCCTGGCGATATTGAGCCTCGTATTGGGCGACGGTCTGGTTGGAGCTGTTGAGTTTTTCGACCAACCCATTGAGCTGCGTGTCGCCGTAGATCTCCCACCAGGCACCCCGCGCAATCGCATCACTGGGCGCCGCCTGGGTCCAGCCTTCAGCCGCTTTGAACTGAGCAGGCGTCGTCATTTCAGGCTTCTGATAGTCAGGCCCGACCGCGCAGGCACTCAATAGCGCAGCGCACAACGCCAGGGACAGCGTGCGTGCAGGCCGTTTTTTGAAGGGCTTGATCTTCTGTACGGTCATAGCGGAGTTTCCAGAGCGGCATCGGTGCGCACGCCACGCCATTTATTGAAACGATGGCGTAAGCGGTCGAGATAGAGGTAAACCACCGGGGTGGTGTAAAGGGTCAGGACCTGGCTGAACACCAGACCGCCAATGATGCACAGACCCAATGGGCGGCGCATTTCGGCGCCATCCGCTGTACTCAACAGCAGCGGCAAGGCACCGAGTATGGCTGCCATGGTCGTCATCAGAATAGGTCGTAGACGCTGCAGGCAAGCAGCGCGTATCGACGCTTCGGGGGTCATGCCACTGTCACGCTCAAGCTGCAACGCGAGGTCAATCATCATGATCGCGTTTTTCTTCACGACTCCGATCAGCAGGAACAGGCCCAGCAATGAAATCAGGCTGAATTGCGAACCTAGCACATAAATACTCAGCAAGGCCCCTACCCCGGCCGACGGCAGCGTGGACAGAATCGTCAGCGGGTGAATGTAGCTTTCGTACAGGATGCCCAGCACCAGATACACCGCCAGCAAGGCACCGAGAATCATCCATGGCTGGCTCTTCTGGGTCGCAGCGAACGCATCGGCAGTACCGGCCATTTTCGCAATGACGTCCGAAGGCAGGCCGACCCCGGCGACAGCGCGCTCAATGGCAACTGTGGCCTGATCAAGGCTGTAGCCTTCTGCCAGATCGAATGAAATGTTCTCCGAGGCAAATTGCCCGTCATGGGAAACCGTGTCGTCAGCGAGGCTGCGGTCATAGCGTGCGATGCTGGACAGCGGTACACGATTGCCGTCCGCAGTAATCACCTGAACCTGTTCAAGGGTCGCCGGGTCCTGAGCAAACCGGGGATTGACCTCCATTACCACTTTGTACTGGTTGAGGCTGTCGTAAATCGTCGACACCTGACGCTGGCTGTAAGCGTTGTTGAGCACAGCGGTGACCATGTCCATGTCGATACCCAGACGTTTGGCGGCGTCGCGGTCCACGTGCAACGTGACCTGTTGAGCACCGCGTCCTTCCCGCGCATCGATGGCCGTCAGCTCCGGCAGAGATTTGAGCGCTGCAACCACTTTCGGATACCACTCACGCAACGCGTTCAGGTCGCCGCTTTGTAGAATGTATTGATAGGCCGACGTGGTCTGCTCGCGGCCGCCGCCCAGTTGCAGGTCCTGATCAGGGGCAAGAAACACCCGCCCGCCCGGCACCTTGGGCATTTCCTTGCGGATACGTTCCACGACCTGTTCAGCGCTGAGTTTGCGTTCGGATATGGGCTTGAGACGCACCAGCATGAAGGCGTTGTTGGTGCCGTTGGTACCACCGATAAAACCTGCCACCGTATCTACAGCCGGATCGGCGAGTATCGCGTCGCGGAATATTTCCATCTTCGGCTGCATGACCGTGAACGACAGACCGTCATCGCCCCGCACAAAGCCCATCAGTTGCCCGGTGTCCTGAGTCGGCAGGAATGTCTTGGGCACCACCACGTACAGCGCGACGTTGACCACCACGGTGACCAGCAGACTGAGCAGCGTCAGACGCCGATGACGCATCACCCAGCCGAGACTGCGGTCGTAACCTGCCACCATGCGGTCGTTGACCCGGTTGCTCCAGCGTTGCAGCCTGTTCTCGCTGCCCGGCACATGCGGCTTGAGCCAGCGCGCGCAAAGCATAGGCGTCAATGTCAGGGAGACCACCAGCGAGACAATGATCGATGCCGAGAGCGTGATGGAGAACTCGCGAAACAGGCTTTCCACCAACCCGCCCATGAACAGAATCGAGATGAACACCGCCACCAGCGACACGTTCATGGCCAACAGCGTGAAGCCCACTTCCTTGGCACCGAGATACGCCGCCTGCATCGGCGCGACACCTTTGTCGATGTGTCGGGAAATGTTTTCCAAGACCACAATGGCGTCATCGACCACCAGCCCGGTGGCGAGAATCAGCGCCATCAGCGACAGGTTATTCAGGGAAAAGCCGTACAGGTACATGATCGCGAAGGTGCCCACCAACGACACCGGCACCGCCAGGGTCGGGATCAGCGAGGCCCGGAAGTTACCGAGAAACAGGTAAACCACGAGGATCACCAGAATCACCGCGATCAACAGCGTCATCTCTGCTTCGTGCAGCGTCGCCTTGATGACCGGCGAGCGATCCATCGCCAGCTTCAGCGTGGCGCTGGCGGGTAATACAGCCTCAAGGGCCGGCAATTGCGCCTTGATCTGCGCCACGGTTTCAATAATGTTGGCCCCCGCCTGCCGGTTGATGACCAGCAGCACCGCAGGTTTTTTATTGAAGAAGCCTGAGTTGTAGCGGTTCTCCACGCCATCGCTGACCTTGGCGACGTCCTTGAGCCGCAAGGCGGCGCCATCCTGATAACGGATGATCAGCGCCTCATAATCCGAGGCTTTTTCCAGTTGATCGTTGGCCTGAACCTGCCAGTTATACCGGGAATTTTCTACTGCGCCCTTCGGACGCCGGACGTTGGCGCCGTTGACCGCCGTGCGCACCTCATCCAGCGACACACCGTACTGATCGAGCAATTGCGGCTCAAGTTCGATACGTACCGCAGGCAATGAGCTTCCGCCGATCTGTACTTCACCCACACCGCTGACCTGGGACAGGCTTTGGGAAAGGATCGTCGACGCAAGGTCATACAGCTCGCCCTTCTCCAGCACATCGGACGTCAGGGACAGGACCATGATCGGGGCCTGGGACGGGTTGACCTTCTTGTAGGTCGGCATGCTGCGCATACCGCTGGGCAGCAGATTGCGCGAGGCATTGATCGCCGCCTGCACCTCTCGCGCCGCGCCGTTGATGTCGCGGTCCAGGTCGAATTGCAGGATGACCCGCGTGGAGCCCTGGCTCGATCGACTGCTCATGGTGTTGATACCGGCAATCGAACCCAGCGAACGCTCAAGCGGCGTCGCGACACTGGATGCCATGATCTCGGGGCTGGCCCCCGGCAAGCTGGCGGACACCACGATGACCGGGAAATCCATGTTCGGCAGTGGTGCCACGGGCAGCAAACCAAAGCTGACGCCCCCCAGCAGCATGATCGCCAGGCTCAGCAGCATGGTTGCGACCGGCCTGCGTATGAAAGGACCGGACAGGTTCATGCGTCCGCCTGCTCCAGACGCGCATCGGCATCCGGTTTCCGGCCCCAACGACGCCCCATTCGGTCGAAGTACAGGTAAATCACCGGCGTCGTAAACAGGGTCAATACCTGGCTCAACATCAAGCCGCCGACCATCACCAGACCCAAGGGTTGACGCAGCTCAGCGCCAGAACCGCTCGCCAGCATCAGCGGCACAGCGCCAAACAACGCCGCCATGGTGGTCATCAGAATCGGGCGGAAGCGCAGCAAAGCCGCCTCATAGATCGCTGTTTCAGGATCCACGCCACGGTTGCGCTCTGCGTCGAGGGCGAAGTCGATCATCATGATGGCGTTTTTCTTGACGATACCGATCAACAGGATGATGCCAATGATCGCAATCATGCCCAGATCGTTGCCACTGATCAGCAGAGCCAGCAACGCTCCCACCGCCGCTGACGGCAGGGTTGAAAGAATAGTGATCGGATGGATGTAGCTCTCGTAAAGCACGCCCAGCACGATGTACATGGTCACGACGGCCGCGAGGATCAACAGCAAGGTGCTGGACAACGAAGCCTGGAAGGCCTGAGCCGCGCCCTGGAATTCGGTCTGCACGCCAATCGGCATGCCGATGTCCTTCTCGACCTGCTGAATGATCTCTACAGCCGCACCCAGTGCAACATCCGGTGCCAGGTTGAAAGACATCATGACTGCCGGGAACTGGCCCAGATGCGTTATCGCCAGTTGCGCCTGACGTTGTTCGACATGCGCCAGGCTCGACAGCTTGACCTGCGCGCCGTCGGTGGTCTTGACGTGAATCTGCTCCAGCGCCTGAGGCCCCAACTCACTGGCCGTTGCCGCCTGCAAGACCACCCGGTACTGGCTGGCCTGCGTGTAGATCGTCGAAATCTGCCGTTGACCAAACGCGTCATACAACGCATCGGTGATATTCGCCACGGTCACGCCCACACGACTCGCCGCATCACGATCGATCGCCAGATAGACCTGTAACCCCTTGTCCTGCAAGTCACTGGCCACATCGGTCAGCTCCGGACGTTTGCTCAAGGCATCCACCAGTCGTCCGCTCCACAGGCTAAGCATTTCGGCGTCCGGAGATGACATGCTGAACTGGTACTGGGTACGACTGACCCGATCCTCGATGGTCAGGTCCTGAACAGGCTGCAGGAACAGGCGAATGCCGGAAAGCTTGTCCAGTTGCGGCTGCAAGCGCTGAATGATCTCGGTTGCGGTGACATCCCGATCGCTGTGGGACTTCAGGTTAATCAGCAGACGCCCGCTGTTTAGCGTCGCATTATCGCCATCCACACCGATGTAGGACGAAAGACTCGCCACGTCGGGGTCTTGCAGAATGATCTTCGCCAGTGACTGCTGTCGCTCGCTCATGGCGGCGAAGGAAATCGATTGCGGTGCCTCGGAAATCCCCTGAATCACGCCGGTGTCCTGTACCGGGAAGAACCCCTTGGGTACGACCAGGTAAAGGAAAACGGTCAATGCCAGCGTAGCGATCGCCACCAGCAATGTCAGCGGTTGGTGCTTGAGCACCCAGCGCAACTTGTTGCCGTACGCTTCAACCAGCCAGTCCAGCCAGGCACCGCTGGCGCGGTAGAAGCGGCTTTGCTCTTCTTCCCTGGGTTCACGCTTGAGCAACCGCGCGCACATCATCGGCGTCAGAGTCAGCGATACGACCAGCGATATGAGAATTGCTACCGCCAGGGTGATCGCAAATTCGCGGAATAACCGCCCCACCACATCAGCCATGAACAACAGCGGTATCAAGACGGCAATCAGAGAGATCGTCAGCGACACCAGCGTAAAGCCGATCTGCTTCGCGCCCTTGAGCGCCGCCTGCATCGGTGATTCACCCTCTTCGATATGCCGCGAGATGTTTTCCAGCATGACGATGGCGTCATCGACCACAAAACCGGTGGCGATGGTCATGGCCATCAACGTCAGGTTGTTGACCGAAAAACCCGCCAGGTACATCACCCCGAAGGTGCCCACCAACGACAGCGGTACGGCAATCGACGGAATAATCGTAGCGCTGAAGCGACGCAGAAAGAGGAACGTTACCAACACCACCAACACGATGGCGATAAGCAATTCATGCTGCACGTCTTTGACCGAGGCCCGAATCGTCTGGGTACGATCCGTCAGTACCGCCACGTCGAGGCCGGCAGGCAGGTTATCGGTGATGCTTGGCAGCAGCGCCTTGATACGATCCACGACCTCGATAACGTTGGCACCCGGCTGGCGCTGAATGTTGAGCAACACCGCCTGATTCTCGTTGGCCCAGGCCGCGAGACGCTCGTTCTCGGCACCATCGACGATTTCCGCGACATCCTTGAGGCGCAGCGGCGCGCCGTTGCTGTAGGCCAGAATCAGATTGGCGTATTCCTCGGGAGACTTGAGCTGATCGTTGGCGTCGAGCATTGAGACCCGGGTCGGACCGTCGAAGTTACCCTTGGGCTGATTGACGTTGGACGCACCGATCAAGGTGCGCACATCCTCAAGGTTCAGGCCATTGGCAGCCAGTGCCTCGGGGTTGACCTTGATCCGGACGGCCTGACGCTGACCACCGGCAATGCTGACCATGCCGACGCCGCTGATCTGGGAAATCTTTTGCGCCATGCGCGTGTCGACCAGATCGTTGAGCTTGGGCAACAACATGGTCTTGGACGTAATGGCCAGAGTCAGCACCGGCGTATCGGCCGGGTTCACCTTGTTGTAGACCGGAGGCGCCGGTAAATCCGTTGGCAGAAGATTGGTCGCGGCGTTGATTGCCGCCTGTACCGACTGCTCGGCTACATCCATGTTCAGGTCGAGGCTGAATCGCAGGGTAATCACCGACGCCCCACCGGAACTGGTGGACGCCATCTGGCTCAGCCCCGGCATCTGCCCGAACTGGCGCTCGAGTGGCGCGGTGACGGCACTGGTCATCACTTGCGGACTGGCGCCCGGGTATAACGTCATGACCCGGATGGTCGGGTAATCGACTTGCGGCAGTGCAGAAACAGGCAGCAACTTGTACGCGATCAAACCGGCCAGAACGATGGCCAGCATGCTCAGAGTCGTTGCGACCGGCCGCAGGATGAACAGTCTGGAGATGTTCATGCGCGCGTGCTTTCCGCCTTGCCAACAGACGCCGACTCATCAGTGCTCTTGCCCGGTTTACCCTGCAGTTGCTGGCCTGGGGTCGTCGGGACATCCTTGCTGTCGCTGACCACTTCTACCGTGGCGCCATCGCGCAGGCGGTCTGTGCCCTCCAGCACGACACGATCACCCGCTGCCAGCCCCTCGCTGACCACTGTCAGTTGCTCGTTGTTGGCGCCGGTTTTGAGCGTGCGAATCTTGACTTTGTTGTCACCGTCCATCGCGTACACGAAGGTGCCGTTGGTGCCAAACTGGATCGCAGCGGTAGGCACCAGGACAGCCTGCTTGAGGGTATCGGCCAACAGATGCACATTGACGAACTGGTTAGGAAAAAGCACTTCATTCTGATTTTCGAAGCGGGCTTTGAACTTCAGCGTTCCGGTGGCCACATCGATCTGGTTATCAAGACTCGCCAGCACGCCCTGAGCCTGCTGCTTCAAGTCACCACGATCCCAGGCCTCCACGGGCAGCTTGTCGCCACTGCGATAGCGGGTAATCACCGTCGAAAGGTCTTTCTCGGGCAGTGTGAAAGCGACGGTAATGGGCTTCGTCTGGGTGATGATCACCAGCGCCGTGGTGTCGTTGGCCGCCACCAGATTGCCGACGTCCAGTTGCTTGAGGCCGATACGCCCGGCGATCGGGGCACGAATGCGAGTGAATTCAAGATTGAGTCTGGCATCGCCCACTGCTGCCTGATTGGTCTTGATTGTGCCCTGATACTGATTGACCAGCGACTCGGCGGTATCCAGCGTCTGCTTGGCGATACTGTCTTCAGCGTACAGGCCGCGATAGCGCTGCACGTCCAGTTGGGCGTTTTTTAGCAGAGCCTGATTGGTCGCCAGCGTACCTTCCGCCTGCTGCAGGGCGATCTGGTAACTGCGTGGATCAATCTCGGCCAGCAAGTCTCCAGCCTTGACCATTTGCCCTTCCTGGAAATTGATCTTGACCAGCTCACCCGCCACCCGGCTGCGCACGTTGATGGTGTTCATCGCCGTCACAGTGCCCAGGGCCTTGTAGTAAATCGGGAAATCGCCCAGCACCGCCGGAGCCACCCGAACCGGCACGGGAATAGTAGAACCACCAAAGCCAGGACGCGCCGCGCCACTTTCGGCCGTACCGCCTGATTTGCGTTGTGCCCCCTCTTTGCTCGGCGCAGATGCAGGCCACAACCACCAGCACAAGCCGACGATAATCAACAGGACCAACAGGCTGATGAGCCAGCGACGGGAACTACGGGGGCCAGACGATTGCATGAATAAATCAACCATTGCGGATGGGGCTTTTCAGGAGGCTGAACAATAAGCACAGATGCGTGACAAGCAAAGCGGCTTTACCGGCAATTTACCTTGTCCTTACTTTTGTTAAACAGCTGAAGCGTAAACGAAAACGGCCTGAACATGTTCAGGCCGTCCAGGTATTGCCAAGTGTTACTTCAGTACGGCCAATGCGGCGTCGTAGTCAGGTTCCTGACCGATTTCCGGAACCAGTTCGCTGTGGAGCACTTTATCGTTTTCATCCAGCACAACGACAGCACGAGTGGTCAGACCGACCATCGGCCCATCAGCGATGGCAACACCATAGTTTTCCATGAACTCACCGCCACGCAGGGTGGAGAGGTTTTTCACGTTTTCCAGACCCTCGGCACCGCAAAAGCGCGCTTGGGCAAACGGCAGATCAGCAGAAATGCACAGCACCACGGTGTTGGTCAGGTCATTGGCCTGGGCGTTGAACTTGCGTACGGAAGTCGCGCAGGTCGGCGTGTCGACGCTTGGGAAGATGTTCAGCACTTTGCGCTTGCCGGCAAAGTCAGCCAGGGTCACGTCAGCCAGATCACCGCCTACCAGCGAAAAGGCCGGGGCCGCAGCACCGACTTTCGGCAGTTCGCCATTGATTTGGACAGGATTGCCTCTGCGAGTCACTTGAGCCATGAACTGAGTCCTTTTTCCACGGGTTGATTAGACGGAGAAGTTAACCATGAAAGTGTTGATCGACCTAGAGTGTAGATGGATGAAGTGTGGGGGCTTTCATTTACCCATGTCAGTTTTCAAGTCCAGCAGGTGCGGACGCCTTCAAAAATCCCGTTTATAGAAAATATCCAGCGAACTGGCCAGACCGCTTGCAGCTTCCAGGTAGACCTTTTTGCTCAACATGTAGCGCAAGGCAATGGTGTTGGCAGGTTCGAATACCCCGACCCCGTAACGCAAGCTGAGCTTGTCGGTGATTTTGCCGCTGGCGACCACGTTGGTTTTTTCCCCGGAGCCGGAGGTATCCAGCTCGAAATCCCGAATACCCAGGTCTTTGGCCAGCTTGCCGGTGGTCGATTCGCTGCCAGCCAGCCCTAGTGCCAAGGCAGCCTGGGCCATCATGTTGCTGTCTTCACCGGTGTTGTTCAACGGCCTTCCCAGCACCAGATAGGACAATGCCTGCTCCTGACTCATGGCGGGTTCGGAGAACACTGTCGTGGTCGGTTGCTCGGCACTGCCCGATAACCGGATGCCCGCAACAACCTCGTCTGTCTGCCGAATCGCTTCGACATCCAGATACGGCTGATCGATTGGCCCGGCAAACAACAGCCGCGCCTTGCGAATCGTCAACCGCTGGCCATAGGCACGGTATCGGCCATTGTTCAGGTTAAGTTCGCCTCGGGTGTCCAGGTTGTCTCCGATGTGCACCCGGCCTGCGAGGTCAGCCGTCAACCCAAAGCCGGTGAAGCTCAGTTTTTCCTGTCCCACCTGAACATCTATATCCATGGCCATCGCCAACGGCGGCTCGCCCTCCTCCGTTTGCTGCCCAACAATCACTGTGTCGCCTGACAACTTGACCGTGGAAGGCGGTAGCTCACGAACGGTTATCGTCCCTTGGGGAATCAACACTTTGCCAGAGATACCCAAGCGACCGCCCTGCATCGAGATTTTCAAATCCGGCGCGGCTTCGAGTCTGGCGTAGGGTTCAACCGTGATTGGCAGACGGGAGCCCTTGAGGCTCAAATCGACCAACAGCGCCTGACTCCAGCCAATCTGCCCGGCTAGACGTCCCTCTCCGGTATCGCCACTTTTCCAGTGACCGTCGAGCTGAACGTTTTCTCCGGCGATCTGCGCCTGAATCTGCACATCCTGCAGGCTTATCGGCAGCTCAGGCCCGGAGACTTCGCCACCGCTGAGGACGACGCTGCCGTTCACTTGCGGGGCCAGAAGCCCGCCAGACAAACGTCCGCTGCCGTTCAATCGCCCATTGAGCTTCTGCACCATGGGCACGAATGGGCGGGCAATGGACAGGTCAAGCCCGCTCAGGTTGAAGTCGCCGCTCAAGGTCTTGTTCTGCGCCAATGGATCAATGCGGGCATTTACCTGCAAAGCCCCAAGTTTTCCGCCACGGAAATCCAGACGACTGTCGATCAGTTTCGGGGTCAGTTTGCTGGTCAGAACCAGACTCTCGTAAGGGAAGTCCAGCCACTGATCCTTCTCCTTGACACGCAAGGTTCCGCCGTTGGCGTTCACCGTAATTTGTCCGTTAGGGCCTGCAGCTGGCACATCGAGCTGCACGTCACCGTTCAGCGAACCTTTCCAGGCAAAGTCTTTCGGAAGCCACTGGGCCAGACTGTCGAGAGGAAAATTCTTCAAGTGATAACGCAGACGCGGTTCGGGCATGAGACGCTGATCTTCACCACACAGACTGGCCATGCCAGAAAGCCAGCAATGCGCACCAAAGTTCACCTTGCCGTCAGCCAGGCGCTCCAGCTTGGCCGGTTGCTGCAATTGCCAGCGTTGCCCACCTGTCTGCACATCGCCGCTGGAAAGTCGCCCGCGCCAGTTGCCCTTGTCGAGGTTGCCATCCAGACCCAGCGCCAGCTTGAGCAACGGTCCCTGCAAGTCGAGCTTCATCTGCTGGCGTTTGATATCACCCTGAGCATCCACGACCAGCGTACCCAACTGCTTGTCGCCTGCCTGAATACCGCTGCCTTTGATATCGACATTGGCGCGCTGGGCATTGTCGAGTCTGGCATTTACGTTCAGCGCTTTCAGTTGATTGCCTTCAAAAGCCAATTGAGAGCCCTGCATGCCCAGTTGGCCTTGGGGCGCTTTCAACGTTCCGGCCACATCAAGACGGCCTTTGACCTGCCCTTGCAGCCCCGGCCATAGCTGCCCCAGCCGAGGCAGGTTGATATCCAGTTGAGCCAGCAGACGCTGCTGCAGGCTGCCATTGCCCTGAATGCGGTTATCCCCGAGACGCACTTCAAGCGCGCCGACATTCCACTTGTCACCCGCGCCATCGGCTTTGACCTGCAAAACCGCAGGCTGACCACGCAGACGGCCCTTCAGGTCCAGATCCGCGTTCAGGCTCAACTGTTCATTTCTGAGCTGCCCTTTACTGCGCAGCGGTCCGGCCAAAGTCCCTGGCATCTGCGCGACCCAATAAGCAGGGTCAATCGCGCTCAGGTCCAGCGCGGTATCCCAGCCGATGCCATCGGCAAATTGCAGGTTGAGATGCCCCGTGGCCTTACCTTGCCCCGCGACCATTTCCAACTGCGGCAGGAAGACCTGGGTCAAATCACCACTGAAAGGACTTACGAGGCTGAATGCACCTGCCGGACCGTCCAGATTGGCACTGAAATTCCCCAGATATTTACCGTCGGTGTAAGAGACTTCCCCGACGAACTTGCGCAGCGCTACCTGCGGCTCTTCGATCAGCGGATACAAACGATGCCAGGGGAAATCACGCCAATCGAGCTTCGCATCGGCACGGAACTCATGCTCCCAGCTCAACGCACCGTTGAGACTCAGGCGCTGATCTGCGCTGGCATTCAAGTCAAGGGCCTCGATCACTGCCCCCTTGGCGTCAACGCGCCCCTTGAGTGCCAGAGCAACAGGGCCTTGCTCGGCGGGAAGGCTGGCCGAGCCCTGTAGCTGATAACCCTTCTGAAGATCACCCTTCGCATCCAGCAGCAACTGATTGAGTTGCAGGGTGTCCGGCAGCGAGTCCGCCGCTTTGAACGGGTCGGCACTGATCCTTAACTGTGCAGGCAGATTGTCCGCGAGAGGTTGCAATTCGCCGTCCAGCAAACCCTGCAGATAGCCACTGCTGATGCCCTTGAGCTGCAGGGTTTTGAGAAGGTCGCCCTGTATATCCAGATTGAGTGCCCAGGCGCGACCATCGATGTCCGGCAGTTTTACCAGTCCGGTGGCGGACAGGGGCCAATCCCCAGAAGGCTGAAGCAGCCCAGCCAGGTCCAGCACCAGATCATCTCGACGCGCATGCACGTTATCCAGACGCAAGCCTTCGGCGGTCCAGTGCGCCGCCATTTTCAGGTCAGCGACCTGTTCGCTGCCATCCAGCAACAGACTGCCGATACGTACATCACCCAGACGAATTGCCAGAGGCAGTTTCAGATCAGGTAACTGCAAAGGTTCATTTTGCGCTGCGTCACTACCGGGGGCCAGTTGAAGACGAATCTGATCAGCATTCAGCCGATCGATACACAGGGTCATCTTCAGCAAGCACCCAGGGGACCAGTCCAGCAGCGGCTTGTCGATTTCGACGCGGGTGGCGCCTTGTTGCCACAGCAAGTGATCAGCCTGCCATTGCCCGCCCAGATGACCGTTGAAGTTTTGCAGTTGTAAACCCGGCACACGTGCCAGCGCCCATCGGCTCCCGGTTTCACTACCCAGCAGCCCCCACAGACTGACAAACACCAGCAGGACAATAGCGACCAGTACCAACCCCAGAGCTTTCAGCGAACGTTGCCAGTTGAACGGCTTCATAGCTCAGGCCCCATGGAAAAGTGCAGCCGAACGCCGCCGTCATCGTCCAGTGCGTGGGCCAGATCCAGGCGCAACGGGCCGACCGGTGAAACCCAGCGCACACCAATGCCCACGCCGGTCTTGAGGCTCGGCAATTCCAAGGTATCGAAAGAGTTGCCCTGATCGACGAAGGTCGCGACTCGCCATTTCTCGGCGATGGAGTATTGGTACTCAACACTACCCGCCACCATATAGCGACCGCCGATACGGTCACCGTCGGAGTTTTCCGGTGAAAGTGTCTGATAGTCATAACCGCGAACGCTTTGATCACCACCCGCGAAGAAGCGCAGAGACGGCGGTATCGATTTATAGCCATTGGTGGCATTGCCGCCAAACTGCACGCGGGCAAGGAAGCGGTGATTATCCCAAAGCGTGGTCAGGCCCTTGAGCAACACGTTGCCATGCAGAAGGTTCGAATCGGACATCAGCCCTTCCTTGGCGACTTGAGCATCGAACTGCAGGCGATAGCCGTTGTGCGGATCAATTCGGTTGTCGCTGCGCAGATAGGAATAGCTGACGCCCGGCATCAGCAGCGTACTGAGCCCCGAATCGTCACCCAGTCGATACTCCTCGCGCTGCCACTTCAATGAAACCACTCGCTCCCAGCCGCTGGGTAATTTGCTGTGCCATTCCGGGCCGACCGTGAGCAGCTTGCTCAAAGTGTCGGTCCCGGCGATCTCTTCGTACTGATAGCCGCCTGCAAAGCGCAGCTTGTCAGTCAGCGGTGGGTCCAGCGGAATGTCGTACCAAAGCCCGACGTTCTGACGCGGTGCCGATAATTCACTTTCGATGCCATAGCTATGGCCTTGGGGGTTGACCCAATGCCGGGTCCAGTTGGCCTTGCCCCGCGGCCCTACGTCGGTGGAATAACCCAGCCCGAGGCCCATGGTTCGAGGTTTGCGTGTTTCAAGCTGAACAGTGACCGGAATCTCCTGCCCCACCGCCGCGGTCGGTGCTGCATCTACACGCACGCCCTCGAAATAACCGCTGGTTTGCATCGCCTGATTCAGTTCGGCAATCAGTTCGGAGTCGTAAGGGGTGTTTTCCTTGAACGGCACCATCCGCCGTAACAAGTCGTCGTCAAAAGGCGCGTCACCACTGAAGCTGACTTTGCCCAGCGAATAGCGCGGACCGCTGTCGTAAACCAGATCGATGTCGGCGATACCTGCCGCAGGGTCTATCGAAAGACGCTGCTGGACAAAACGCCCGGAGAAGAAACCGTAGCGAGACGCCTGATTCAGGATCAGGCGCTTGGCGTCTTCATAATGACCATGATTCAGCACGGCACCACTTTTCAGCGCATCACCGTCGGGAACCCGAAATGCCTTCAGTGACGCGGCCTCGCCCTCAATGCGTATGGTGACATTGCGCAGATGAATGGGCTCACCCGGCTGAACCGAGATAACCAGCTGTGGCTGGTTATCTCGGCCAGTCTTCACTTCACTGGCGATCTTCGCCTGGTAATAGCCCAACGCCTGCGCTGCCCGCTGCGCCTGCTCTTCGGCGCCCATACTGAAATGCTGCAGGCTGTCGGCATCACGCACGCCGGGACTGCCCACATAGCCTTCAATGTTGGCTTTGAGCGCGGAATTGGCAGGTGTGACCCTCACATCCAGCTGCGCTTCGGCGAACGCCGCAACGCTGGATACACCAAGAATCAAACCGCTGGTAAACATTGCAAGAAACTTCATGGCGCGAATGCTAACACGAGCAGCGGCTATCACTGGAACACGCCAAGCAGTTGAAATTTCATGGGTTTACGCCATTGCTTGCAGCGAAACCTGCGGATTTGGGTGGAAAAACACATGCTCACGGATTGGTCCTACAGCAACTTCTCCGATTTCCTCGTAACCCTGTCGTTTATAGAACTCAAGATACCGGGCATTTCCCGTGTCGAGGACGATGCCCTGAGAGTTTTCATCTTCGGCGCACCAGTTATGAACCGCCTGCAGCAGTTGCTCGCCAAGAGGTTCACTTTGAAATTCTGGATGAATTCCGAGCAGAGGTAATACATGCACCGACTCTGAAGGCAGGCACGCCAGGACTGCGTTGTAGTATTCGAGGTAACGGCGCGTGCAGTTGAAGCCGGCGCTGAGCACCATGCGCAGGCGCCACGCCCAGCTTTCGGTAATGCCCAAGCGTCGCTGCGGAGGTGCGATAAGCGCTGCACCGACCAGTCGGTCGTCAATGAAGAGACCAATGGCAGGCAGTTGCTGAAGAAAGTGTTGTTTGACCAGTGCCCGGATTGTGGCACGCACGCGCTGGTCAAAGCCGCTGCGTTCAGCATTGAACAGGTAGGCGAAACTCGGTTCGTGGCGATAGGCGAGGTAGAGCAGCGAGCGGGTTTCCCTCGAGTAACCGCTGTCGAGCTGACGCACTTCAGCCACGATGGCAGACGATTCTGGCATGGAACAACCTCTCATTAACGGCGCAGCTCGAACGGCAGCGCTCCATTGCTACAAAGGTTCGAGTCATGGCTCGCAGCCACAGTTCCAATATCCTTTGGGGATGCCTCTTTCGGCTTAGGTGGGCGTGCGTTTTTATTGCTTGATTCTTGTGTACATATCCGTTTCTGCGGTGAGGGCTGATATGTACACCCAATGACCCAAAGACGTGTGTAGAACTCCACGCTGAGTTCCCACCTCCCACTGGAGATGAAACGCCATGTCAGCTAGCATCGCTTTTTTTGTATCTGCCAGGACTGCCTGCCCATGAAAATCGTTTCATTCAATATCAACGGGCTTCGCGCCCGCCCTCATCAGTTGGCAGCACTGATCGAAAAACACCAGCCCGACGTCATTGGTCTGCAGGAAACAAAAGTCTCGGACGAGCAATTTCCTCAGGCCGATATCGAAGCGCTGGGCTATCACGTGCACTTTCATGGCCAGAAAGGCCACTACGGCGTTGCCCTGCTCTCTCGCAAAATGCCACTGGCGATGCACAAAGGCTTCGAGACAGATGATGAGGAATCGCAAAAACGCTTCATCTGGGGCACGTTTGCTGACGATAACGGACAACCCATTACCATCATGAACGGCTACTTCCCACAGGGAGAAAGCCGTGATCATCCGACCAAGTTTCCCGCCAAGCAGCGTTTCTACAACGACCTTCAGGCGCTGCTGGAAACCCGCTTCAGCAACGATCAGCCGCTGATTGTCATGGGCGACGTGAACATCTCTCCGGAAGACAGCGACATCGGCATTGGTCCGGACAACGCCAAGCGTTGGCTGAAAACCGGTAAATGCAGCTTTCTGCCCGAAGAACGGGAGTGGATGGCGCGCTTGAAGAACTGGGGGCTGGTCGACAGCTTTCGGCACCTGCATCCGGAAGTCATCGACCAATTCAGCTGGTTCGACTACCGCAGCCGCGGTTTCGAGGATCAACCCAAGCGTGGTCTGCGCATCGATCTGATCATGGCCTCCAATGGGTTGCAGCCTCGCATCAAGGCAGGCGGAGTGGATTATGAACTGCGCGGCATGGAGAAGCCCTCGGATCATGCGCCGATCTGGCTTGAGTTGAGTTAAATCTGAATCGTGGGACCGGCTTTAGCCGGGAAGACTGTCTGTCAGATGCCGCACATGCAGCGGATATACCGGCGTCTTCCCGGCTAAAGCCGGTCCCACGTCTCAATGCCCCTGCATGAACCCAACTGTCATCTTCCCGTAACCAATCCGACTTAATCTCCCGACTCTTTCCTTATATTCAAGGTGCCGCACATGCTGCGCGCTGTGTCTTTGCTGGCCGCCCTCGCCTTGCTGGCGTTTGACGCGACAGCCAGTCCCCCCTCATCCACCCGCAACGATCCGGTACTGCGCATTCATGGCTCCAACACCATCGACGCGCAATTGGGCCCGGCACTGGTTGAAGGACTCATGCGCAAACAAGGCCTGCATGACGTGCGTACCGAAGCTGGCCCTGCGGTCAACGAACTGCGGGTCGTCGGTACAACCTCTGACGGCAAACAGCTCAAGGTCGAGATCGCTGCTCATGGCTCCGGCACTGGATTCAGCGCACTCAAGGCCGGGAAAGCGGACATCGCCGCGTCATCACGCCCCATCAAGGAAAAGGAAATCCAGGACCTGGCAGGGGTCGCCAACCTGAAAAGCCCGGGCTCCGAGCAAGTCATCGCCATCGATGGCGTCGCAGTCATCCTGCACCCCGGCAATCCCATACGGGAATTGACCACAGAGCAATTGGCCCGTGTGTTCGCCGGGGAAATCCGTAATTGGCAGGAATTGGGTGGCAAGGATGGGGAAATCCATCTTTATGTTCGCGACGAACAATCAGGCACCTTCGAGACTTTCAAGGAGTTGGTCCTGCTCAAGTACAGCAAGGCACTCGCCGCCTTTGCGAAGCGCTTTGAGTCCAGCGAGCAACTCTCCGATGAAGTCAGCCAGGATCGTAACGGTATCGGCTTCATAGGGCTGCCCTATGTCCGTCACGCAAAAGCAGTCGCAATAGCTGATGGCGAGTCGCGACCGATGTTGCCGACGGTGAGCCTGATTGCCACCGAGGATTACCCGTTATCGCGGCGTCTTTACCTTTATCTGCCGGTCGAAGGTCATCAGCCCTGGGCTGCCGCACTGGTGGAATTTGCCCAGAGTGCGGAGGGTCAGGCAGTCGTCGCGCAGAACGGCTTCGTGGCGCAGACGGTACAGACCATCAAGGTTCAGGCCACGGCGCAGATGCCAGGTGAATACCAGAGGCTGACGCGAGAAGCGGAGCGCTTGTCAGTCAATTTCCGGTTTGCCCAAGGCAGCGCCAGGCTGGATAACAAGGCCTTGCTGGACGTGCAACGGGTCGCGGATTACCTGAAACAGCATGACAAGCTCGATCAGCGTGTAACCCTGGTCGGATTCGGCGATGCCAAAAGCGATCCCCAGCGCGCGCAGTTGCTCTCCCGGTTGCGCGCCATGGCGGTTCGACGGGAATTGATGAAAAGCAATATCACCCTGCGGGAAGTGGTCGGTTTCGGTGACGAAATGCCCGTGGCAGCCAATGATCTTGATGACGGGCGTATCAAGAACCGGCGGGTTGAAGTCTGGGTGGATTGATGGGGGGCCCGTAACTGACCGGTTCTCTATGGAACATTTATTTCCGCCTGCAAGCTTGATCGCGTGCTTTTGACCTTGCAGGACCGGCTTTAGACGGGAGGGCAGTATGACTGGCGAAGGCGATTCAGCGAATGCCCGAACGCCCTCCTGGCTAAAGCCGGTCCTACGCAGGCATACGGGGCGTCCCTGAAGACTCCAGCTCGGCTATCCTCCCGCATATAAGAAAAAGCAGGAAAAGGAGGCACCGTGAACCCGCCATCCGAAGATGAGCCCCAAGAACCTCAAGACGCCAAGCCACCGACGTTCTGGCAAATGCTGCACAGCGTGCTGACCGCTGCTTTTGGTGTGCAAGGCGGTAGAAATCGGGAGCGGGACTTTGCTCACGGAAAACCGATGCATTTTGCAATCATCGGGCTGGCATTCACCCTGGTCCTTACAGGGCTATTGTTCGGCGTTGTGCAACTGACCTTGTACTTCGCTTTGGGCTGAAGACGCTGGCGAGTGAGGGGCATCGCTCGACAGAAATGAATAGCCTGTTCCGGCAGGTTTGCCCTCCAGGCTCAAGGCCCGGAAATCAACGCCGTAATCATCCCGCTGGCTGTCGATACGGATCTGTTTCAGATCACTGATACGCACTTCTTTCATGACTCGGGCCAGGCGAGCACCGACGCGCTTGCGAGTGGCCGGATCACTGGCGTCGTAATCGTGCAACAGGACGATGGCCAGTCCACCCAGCATGAAGTGCCCACCGGCCAATGCGCTGATACGCCCATCCCGAAGAGCGTCCAGAGACTGCGGCGACCAGTTGATTGAGCTGAACAACACGCTTTTGCCCGGCTCGCGGCCGGTTGCGCGCGCGGCATCCATAGCGCCGAATGCCATCTGATCATTTGCAGACCAGACCAGACTGATATGCGGGTACCGCTTGAACAGCATCAACGCTTGCTCATAAGCCCGGTCGCGTCGCCATCCGCCCAGGACGATCTGCCTCAGGCGGATTTCAGGGTGCTCGGCCAGCGCACGGTGCAAGCCCTGCTCGCGTTTCAAGGAAACCGGCGTGGTGTTGGTGCCCGCGAATGCGAGCATTTCTACCGGTTCGACTGCCCCCGTCGACGGATGCAAGCCGATCAGGCGCTTGGCAGTCAGATAACCGCCCTCCTCGTCGTCACCGACCAGGCTGCCGATAAAGTTTGGATAGCGTTGCGGCAGGTCGCCGAGAATACGTAACTGGTCGGCGGTCAAGGTGTTGTTCACAGCGAAAAGCTTTACGTCGCTGCCTTGGGACAAGCGAAGAATTTCAGGGGCGATATTGAGTTCATTCGAGAACAGCAGATAATCGGGGCGATTTGCGCCCTGCAAAGCGTCCCGCGCCAATTCAACCAGTTTTCGGGTGTCCCGGTTGCTGTAGCGCACCGTAAGACTCATGTCGAGCCGGGTTGCCGCAGCCTGCATGAAGCGCGCGTAAGTTGACCAATAGCCGTCCGATGACGGTCCGGGGCTCAGAAATACCACTGATGCGGCGCTGGCTGAGTTCAGCCAGCACCCTAAAGCAACGGCGAGCACGCGGCAGTAAAATCGGGTCATACCAACAAGCCTTGATTAGTAGTCAAAGATCAATTTGAAGACCTTTGATTAGCTATCGGCCGCGGACCCGATTGTCTGCACCGTTAATTGGCGCTCATGGCGTTTATTGATGGCTGACCCAGAATATTGCTGCGCCCACGACGAGGATAATAATGAAGAAGATAGCCCAGGCGTCGACATGGCTATCTTTCCTGGACACTTTCGGGTGATTGCTCATACACATTGCCTCTTGTCTGTTTTATTAGTGGCAGCACGGATCAAACAATGAGTCTTCGGTCATTTCAGTTCAGACTCAACCCTAGTAAAGCCGAGGGATGCCCTTACCACAAGCAGGGTTAAGCGCGTCGGACCGGATGCTTATCACCTTTAGCTATTTGCATATATGTAAACGCCACTTTTGCGCATATCCGCAAACTGGTATCTTCCCCCGGCTCCGTAGGGAGTGCGCGGCCGTGCGCGCAGATTTGCTGTGGTAATTGCCTGAGAACAGGACCTATATGTACGTATACGACGAGTACGACCAGCGGATCATCGAGGACCGCGTAAAGCAGTTCCGTGATCAGACCAGACGCTACCTCGCGGGAGAACTCAGCGAAGAAGAGTTTCGCCCGCTGCGCCTGCAGAATGGCCTCTATATCCAGCGTTTTGCGCCAATGCTGCGCGTGGCTGTGCCTTACGGCCAGCTGACGTCACGCCAGGCACGGATGATGGCAAAAATCGCTCGCGATTATGACAAGGGCTACGCGCACATCAGCACACGGCAGAACGTTCAGTTCAACTGGCCCGCGCTGGAAGATATCCCGGACATCCTGGCTGAGCTGGCGACGGTGCAAATGCACGCCATTCAGACCAGCGGCAACTGCCTGCGCAATGTCACCACCGATCAGTTCGCCGGCGTAGCGGCTGACGAGTTGGTTGACCCGCGTCCATGGTGCGAAATTGTCCGTCAGTGGACTACGTTCCATCCGGAATTTGCCTATCTGCCGCGTAAATTCAAGATCGCGATCAACGGTTCAACCAGTGACCGCGCCGCCATCGAAGTTCACGATATTGGCCTAGAGCCGATTCGTAACGATGCGGGCGAGCTTGGCTTCCGTGTTCTGGTTGGCGGTGGTCTTGGCCGTACACCAGTTGTTGGCGCCTTTATCAACGAATTCCTCCCGTGGCAGGACCTGTTGAGCTATCTCGACGCGATTCTGCGGGTTTATAACCGCTATGGCCGTCGTGACAACAAGTACAAGGCGCGGATCAAGATTCTGGTCAAAGCACTGACTCCAGAGGTCTTCGCCGAAAAAGTTGAAGCCGAGATGGCTCACCTTCGTGGCGGCCAGACCACATTGACCGAGGCGGAAGTGCAGCGTGTTTCCAGGCATTTCGTCGATCCGGAATACAAAGCGCTGGCAGATTTCAGCGCAGAACTGGCGAAACTGGATCAGGATCATCCCGGCTTTGCCCGCTGGCGTACGCGCAACACCCTGGCCCACAAGAAGCCGGGCTATGTTGCCGTTACCCTGTCGCTCAAGCCTACCGGTGTTGCACCGGGCGACCTGACTGACAAGCAACTCGATGGTGTCGCCGATCTGGCCGATCGTTACAGCTTTGGCCAACTGCGTACCTCTCACGAGCAGAATATTATTCTTGCCGACGTCGAGCAGGCTCAACTGTTCACGCTGTGGCAGGAATTGCGCGAGCAAGGCTTCGCCACCCCTAACGTGGGATTGCTGACCGACATCATCTGCTGCCCTGGCGGCGATTTCTGCTCGCTGGCCAATGCCAAGTCGATCCCGATTGCAGAATCCATCCAGCGCCGTTTTGACGATCTGGATTACCTGTTCGACATCGGCGAGCTGGACCTGAACATTTCCGGTTGCATGAACGCATGCGGTCACCACCATGTCGGCCATATCGGCATTCTGGGCGTGGACAAGAAAGGCGAAGAGTTCTACCAGGTCTCCCTGGGTGGCAGCGCAAGTCGTGACGCCAGCCTGGGCAAGATCCTCGGCCCTTCCTTCGCCCAGGACGCCATGCCGGACGTGATCGAAAAGCTGATCGACGTTTACGTTGAAAAACGTAACGAAGACGAGCGTTTTATCGACACATACCAGCGTATCGGCATCGACCCTTTCAAGGAGCGCGTCTATGCAGCGACTCATTAAGAACAACGAAGTCATCGATGAAACCTGGCACTTGCTGCCCAAGGAAACGTCGTTTGATGAGTTGTCCAACTGCGACGACCTGATCGTTCCTCTCTCGCTATGGCGCGAGCACGGTCATGCCCTGGCTGCCCGTGACGGCGGCTTGGGTGTCTGGCTGGACAGCGATGAAGAAGCTGAAGAAATCGGTGCAGATGTCGACAAATTCCAGGTCATTGCCCTTAATTTTCCCGCCTTCACCGACGGCCGCAGTTACTCCAACGCTCGCCTGCTGCGGGATCGTTATGGCTACAAGGGTGAGTTGCGCGCCATCGGCGACGTACTGCGTGATCAACTGTTCTACCTGCATCGCTGCGGCTTCGATGCATTCGCGATCCGCGCTGACAAAGACCCCTACGAAGCCCTCGAAGGCTTGAAGGACTTTTCGGTGACCTATCAGGCCGCAACTGACGAGCCGCTGCCGTTGTTCCGCAGACGTTAAGTCGTTCGGTGTCAGAGAAAGCCCAGGTCTGGATCTCCAGCCTGGGCTTTTTAAATACAGCTGATTAATGGGGGTCTGTAGTGCCTGCCATGTCCGACACGACGATCTGTAGGAGCGCACGAGCACCGCGAGGCCGCGATGGCGGTGTCTCAGGCAGGACGCCATCGCAGCCTCGCGGTGCTCGTCAGCTCCTACAGAAAAGCATTCCAGGTCAGGTGATCGCATTTTGTTTGGGAAAGATGCCTTTTTGACGACACCAATTCAGCGACTGTATGGGCCCCTTCCCGGCTAAAGACAGTCCCGCGTCGTCACACTTCATTGGCTGCAAGACCTCCTCCCACCAACTCCGCCTGGGTCAATTGTGTCATCAGCTCCTCTTCATCTCGCTGCCGCTGTTTCATAATCGCGTCCGCCTCACCTTTGTAAGCCGCGTCCGACATGGGGCGTTCGCTTTGTAGATCATCGAGGGCCTCCATACGCAATGCAGTGGCCCGCTGGCAGGCCACAAACTCATCGGCGTATTGGCGTTTCAGATGGTCGATCCAGAAATCACGCTTTACCGCAAAGGCGGTTAGTTCTTCGGGCGTTTCACGGCTCAATACCGTTCGCTCAGCCCGGTTCAGCGCAGCATCAGTAACGTCTGCAGAGCTGGAGAACTGCATCGTGCGCGAGTTGATCGGTAACTCCAGGCGACTGGCAAGACCGACCCGATAAGCCAACTGCACTTCAACATCCTCGGTGAAGCCGACACGTGCGGCGGCGTCCAGGCGCGCGAGACTATCGACTTCCTCAAGACGAAACAAACCACCTAACAGCTTCAGCAATTGCGGCCCCTCTCTCCCGGCAGTTGCCAATGAACGGGCCTGACTGACAAGCACCTCAAGCTCCATGTTGCTGAAAATCACGGCTGCACCATCGACGCAGGTTTCGGGGAACGCCGCCATCGCGATCAACCTTGAGCGCAAAAGCTCATCCCTGGCACCTGCCTCCAGAAGATCCCAGACCCTTTGCGTGACGGCGGCACGACTCAAACTGAAATCTGCAGAGCCCTGCAAGCGCGAAATAATTTCGAAGAAGTCAGCCGCATGCATCTCGCTCCAGAACAAGTCCCATACGGCTCGACGATGAACGCGCTCCAGTGCCGGTGTCTGGGCTAGCCAGAACTCTACGTTGTCGGCCTGTTCGGTAAACACCAAGGGTCCGCCGATAGCGCCAATGCGTACGCGAGTGCCCAGCGAGAGCGGATTGCCGTCCAGCAACGTATGCCGAACAGTACCCGGCATCTCGAAAAAAGCATCGGGCAGCGTGGTAATACGGTTGCTGCGCAGATCCAGCGCGATCAGGTTGGGCGTTTCGAAGACTCCGGCTGGCGCCTCCAGCAACCCGGTCCCGCGTAAGAACAGGTTCAGTAACTGCGGCATTTCGCTGACATCCAGCAACGGCCCGACGGGGTTTCGTTCAAGATTGAGCAGCCTCAGATCAGGCAAGCGCCTGAGTGTCTGCATCATGTCAGCGGTGACTACAATGCGGTTGTTGGCCAGGGTCAGGCGAGTCAGATGTCGCAGATGGCGAATACCTGCGGGTATCACCGACAGGAAGTTGTTTTCGGCGTTCAGCCAGTACAGACCGGGGCATTTACTGACGAGGGCGCTCACCGATTGTTGCGACATATAGGTCCGCGAAATATTAATGGCCGTGACATGGCTGAAGTCGCCGGGCAGGTAAGGTAAATCGCCAATCACCAGACCCGACAGGTCCAGCACAAAGCCGTTGAGATGGCGGGCAGCAGCCCCCGTCACGGGTGTTTGTCGCTGCCAGCAGCGCTTGATGATTTCAGCCGCATTGCGCCTGGACAAACTGGACACCGGTATCGAATGGGTTTCAGTCACTGGTCGCCAACCCATCGGGCCGTTGACCCAACGCTCCAGGCTGCGATCCAGCGCCTGAAAGTCCATCGACAGTCGCGCAAGCTGTATCTCTATTGAAGTGCCGCTGGCGCGTAGACCGGCAATAAACTCAGCGGTCTGCTGCGAGCTGAATCCGGGGTAAAGCGCCTTGACCTGTTGATTCAATGAAGCCTTGGCCGTGTCCGAACGGGTGACGGGCATTGCGCTGTTTTCCATCCCACCCCTGAGGCCACCGAGATCAATGTCCCACTGATCGGTGTCCAGCTGCTTGATGAAGGGGCCAACCCTACCCGTTCCGTCCGGAGCGGTGATACGCCACTGACGTGCATATTCCTCCCAGCAAACTTCGTAGGCCTTGTCATGAATCGCCACGAAGTAATGCCCATCCGCATGATGGATATCCAGCATGCCGTTGGGCCCGTGGACAGTGGGCTCACCAAGTAATGACGCGGGCGACGCCTCGAATGCTTTTAATGACTGACGCAGACCGGAGCTGAGCGAACGCAGATTGGGTGGCGCCATTTCAAAGCGCAGACGCGGCCCCCTGCCAGGCTCAGCGCCCTGCCCGACCACCGACTCGGGCTCATCGACAACGGCAAGCGGCTCAATGGTTGATGTTGCATCAGACAAGCTGGCAGCGACGTTGACCAAGCTTTCCGCAGCCAATGGAAGCGCGTTGAAGACGCCAAATTCGATGCGTTGCGCTGCTCGCTTGCGTTCCTCAAAAGTTTTGCCTTGATGCACCTGAACCGCTCCAACGCCGATCAGCGTGGTGGAAAGTCCGATAATGAACGGCACAGCCTCAGGCACCATCAGCGCGATCAACCCTGTAAACACCAGACTGCGAGTCAGGCCTTCGGCCAATCCCTCCAGGTGCGCGTCGCTGCGAGTATGGATAACCGACCTGGCGTCAGCCCTCAAGCGCGCTTGCAGACTGTCACGCAGGGCATCAAAGGGATCACCGACAATTTCTTTGCCCGCGTGAACATATTGGTGCGGCGGCCAGCTACCGGTGGCTCTGTTGAGCCAGTGTGGATAGGCCGCGACGCCTTCCAGAGCGGTGTACAAACCACTCAGGAACAATCCGTCGCTGTCGTCTCGCTCTTGAAAATGCGCGGCCAGGGCCAGTCGCCTGGCGGGCTCGCGGCACTGGCTCGCCAGCCAATACGAGAGTTTGCTTTCATTTTCAAAGCCCTGCAGGGGCGACGAATTTCCGGGGATATAAAGCAGCGTCCGCTGATTGCGTTTGTTCTTGATCAGCAGGATATCCGTGGCGGTATAGCGATGAACTTTCAGCGGTGAAACGACGATATGACTCGCAACCCGAAACGGCTCGGCCAGTTTGGCCGGTGTGAGCGCTTCCCAACGCTGTGCTCCCGTCAGGCCCACGGACTCAAGGGCCAGTTGCCGGTCAGCCTCGCTTAATGTTTTTTCACGCACCTGCAGGAAAGCGGCTTTGATAAAGGCTGCTTTGGCCAGCACCGGAAAATACTGCGCACTGCCCGCGAGCAACTGCTCGATGTAATGACTGTACAGGGTGCGCAGGTCCGTATTTTTGACGAACTGTCTGAACTGGTCAGGACTGATGCTGACGTGAGTTGAGGCGTCGTAGCGCTGTGGCGTGGATCGTTTGTAAAGCCCTTCATAAGTGCGCACCGTGAAATTCGGCAGCAGATTCTCGACGCGTTTCAAGGCAATGCCGTGAGGTCTCCAGGCCTGAACGACATCGAGAAACCCGAACAAGGCTGAAGGACGCTGCACATGACCCAGCAGCGCCTCAGTCAGCGTCAGCGACTTCTGCACTACAGCTGGAAAGGGAGCAGTAGCTGGCGGCGAGTTGAAACGAAGTGTTGTCAGGCAAATGGCGTCCGGATCGATGTCCATCGCCCAGTATTGAGTGGCGTGTGCTTTGATCTGCGCTCGGGCAAAACTCGCCGGGCCTTTGATGACAGCCCCGTGGTGGCGGGCAAAAGTGTCCAGAGCAGGATTGCTGGCAGGGTAATCGACAGGTGTCGGCATTTCGGGCAATTTCCTTATTGCAAAGAGATTGCCAGTCTTATGGATATCGCGACCTTGAACGACCTGTATAAATACCGCGCGCTGATTTATTCGAGACAATAATTTATTCGAGACAATAAAAAGCACCACCTGCAATTGCAGGCGGCGCTTTACGAATTTACCAGAAGCGTTGTTGAGTCAGGCGACTCCACCAGCCGAGCAGCAAGCGGTCCACTGATCCCGTTGCGGCCATGCCCATGCGTTCCTGCAGGCTTTTACGCTGCACGTAATGCAGGTGGAACACCTCAGCGCTTTTGGCGCGGTCACCGATGTATTCGTCGCTGGTCTTGAGCTCGTCCACCAGTTGCTTGTCGAGTGCTGCAACGCCCAGCCACAACTCGCCAGTGGCCACTTCATCAATGGCGAGTTGCGGACGGTAGTTGGCGACAAAGTTCTTGAACAGGTCGTGGGTGATGTCCAGGTCCTGCTGAAACTTCTCACGGCCCTTTTCAGTGTTTTCGCCAAAAACCGTCAGCGTGCGCTTGTACTCACCAGCGGTCAGCACTTCGAAGTCGATGTCGTGCTTTTTGAGGAGACGATTGACATTGGGCAACTGTGCGACAACGCCAATCGACCCCAGAATGGCGAAGGGTGCGCTGATGATCTTGTCCCCGATGCACGCCATCATGTAACCACCGCTGGCCGCCACCTTGTCGATACAAATGGTCAGCGGAATACCTGCCTGACGAATTCGGGCAAGTTGCGAAGAAGCCAGACCATAGCTGTGGACCATGCCGCCGCCACTTTCCAGGCGCAGTACGACTTCGTCTTTGTCCGTTGCCAGGGTCAACAGTGCGGTGATTTCGTGACGCAGGCTTTCAGTAGCAGACGCCTTGATATCGCCATCGAAGTCCAGCACGTAGACGCGGGACTTGGGTTCGGCCTGCTTCTTGTCTTTCTTGAGACTTTTGGCCTGCTCTTTGCGCAGGGCCTTGAGGCGATCCTTGTCCAGCAGGGACTGCTCAAGACGCTCACGCAAAGCCTTGTAGAAATCGTTGAGCTTGGTGACTTGCAACTGCCCCGCTGACCGACGGCGGCCTTTGCCGCGCATGGAGGCAATGGCCACCAGCACAATGACGATAGCGACAACCAGGGTGACCGTTTTGGCCAGGAAGCTGGCGTAATCGGCTAAAAACTCCACAGAGACTCCTCACTTGGATTGCGCCCTTACCATTCAAGGGGCGCGGATGGATCAAGCATACCGGTGCGACCTGACGGCGACCAGTCGCCAATCGTTTCATAATGGCCATTCAAACAAGCGTATGTTTTTTCATTGACACGCCTTCGGCATCCTCATAACCTCGCAAACACTTCAACGTACCGGGAAACGGACGTGGGCAGCATCTATCTGATACGACATGGCCAGGCATCCTTTGGTGCCGACGATTACGACGTGCTGTCGCCGATCGGCATTCGTCAGTCAGAAGTGCTCGGTGCACACCTTTCACGGACTGGCTCAGGCTTTGATCGCTGTATCACGGGCAGCTTGCGTCGACAACAGCACACGGCCGAACTGACCCTGGGTCAACTTGATGCTGCCGGGCTGAAAACCCCGACACTGGAAATCGATGCGGCTTTCAATGAGTTCGACGCTGAAGCCGTCATCCGCGCCCTGCTGCCCACGCTTGAAGACGAACCCGAAGCGCTGCATGTGATGCGTCATGCCGCCCAACACCGTGCAGAGTTTCAACGCCTGTTTTCAATGATTGTCTCGCGCTGGCTCAATGGCAGTCACGACAACGAAGGCTTACAGAGCTGGCAGGCATTTGTTGCCCAGGTTCAGGCCGGGTTGCATCGAATCCTGGAGCGCGCTGAAAGCGGCGAGCGCATTGCCGTGTTTACCTCAGGCGGCACCATTACCGCCCTGCTCCATCTGATTACCCAAATGCCGGCCGAGCAGGCTTTCCAGCTCAACTGGCACATCGTCAACACCTCGTTCAACCACCTCAAGTTCCGTGGTCACGAGGTTGCTCTGGCAGGCTTCAACAATTATGCGCACTTGCAACTGACGAATACGCCGGAACTCATCACCTACCGATGATCCAGGCAAACCTTGCAGAACAACCACTAGAAAGGACCGAACCATGACCTCCGTAGCCGACGCCGTTCAAGCCATGAAAGCCAAGTTCAACCCAAGTGCCGCTGCTGGCCTGGACCTGGTTTTCGGCTTTCGTATTGATGAAGACAAACACTTCTCGCTGATCGTCAAAGACAGCACCTGCGAGCTGCAGGAAGGCGAAAATCCTGACGCGCAAGTGACGCTGGTGATGGACGGCGAAACCCTTGAAGGCATCGTCAGCGGCGAGACCGACGGCATGCAGGCGTTCATGGGCGGCAAGCTGCGCGCTGAAGGCGACATGATGCTGGCGATGAAGCTAAGCGAATTGTTCCCGGCCTGATTGCAACGCCGTGGACATGAAAACCGAGGCCTGGGTGCTTCGGTTTTTTTTGGCTGTTTTTTTTCTGGTTTCCTATAAAAAATACGCCTGACTGATTTTAATGATTTTCTGTAGGGGCACACGAGCAACCGCGAGGCAGCGATAGCGTCCGTTCGATACACCGCTATCGCGGCCTCGCGGTGCTCGTGCGCTCCTACAGGTCACCCGTTTGCTATGCCACAGCGTGCGGTCATGGCTACAGTAACCGGGCCATCAAAACCGATGATCAACCGGCAACACGGCGGCCAATAAGACAGTTTGAACATTGTTAGCTACATTCAATTAGTCAATGATCTATGCGCACCATAATAAGCAGAAGGGATAAGCATGGCGCTAACTGACCAGTCCACAGATATCCGTGCAGGCGAAGAGCTGGATGCCGCGCTCATAGACCCGTACCTCAAAGCGCAGATTCCCGGCCTTGAAGGGACACCGCACATCAGCCAGTTCCCCGGTGGTGCATCGAACCTGACGTATCTGGTGCAGTACCCTGATCAGGAGTTTGTACTGCGACGCCCGCCCTTCGGCCAGAAAGCCCGGTCGGCCCATGACATGGGCCGCGAATTCCGCATCATCAATCAGCTCAAGGATGCGTTTCCATACTGCCCGAAAGCTTATCTGCACTGCGTGGATGGGTCAGTGATCGGTTCCGAGTTTTATGTCATGGAACGGATCAAGGGCATCATCCTGCGTTCAGACTTGCCAGCCGATCTCAGCCTCGATACCGACCAGACCAAAACCCTGTGCAAGAGCTTTGTCGACCGCCTGGTTGAATTGCACCGCGTGGATTATCAAGCCTGCGGCCTGGGCGATCTGGGCAAACCCGAGGGTTACGTGGAGCGCCAGATTCGCGGCTGGACAGATCGCTATGACAACGCCCGTACCCCGGATGCGCCCGACTGGACGCCGGTCAAGGCATGGCTCACGGACAAAATGCCTGCGGACCACCCTGTCCCCGCCATCGTCCACAACGACTATCGCTTTGATAACGTCCTGCTGGACCCCGCCAACCCGATGCAGATCATTGGCGTGCTGGACTGGGAGATGACCACCCTTGGCGATCCACTGATGGACTTGGGAAACACCCTGGCTTACTGGATACAGGCAGATGACCCTGCTCCGGTGCAACTGATGCGCCGACAGCCCAGCCATGCGCCGGGGATGCTCACCCGTCAGCAATTCGTTGACTATTACGCCGAACGTTCCGGCATCCGCATCGATAACTTCGATTTCTATTACACCTACGGCCTGTTTCGCCTGGCCGGAATCGTGCAGCAGATCTATTACCGCTTTTTCCACGGCCAGACACAGGACAAGCGCTTTGCGCAGTTCATTCAGATGAACAAGCTGCTTGAGCACATGAGCCTGCAGGTGATTGGCAAATCTACCCTCTGACTGCAACCCGACACTGCGACCCGACAAGGAAAAGAATATGTCCAGAACCGAGCTGTTCGACCTCGATGGCAAGATCGCCTTCGTCTCAGGAGCCAGCCGCGGCATTGGCGAGGCCATCGCCAGACTGCTCGCTCAGCAAGGCGCTCACGTGATTGTCAGCAGTCGCAAAATCGACGGCTGTCAGCATGTGGCGGACGCCATCATCGCCGATGGCGGTCAAGCGACTGCAATGGCGTGCCATATTGGTGAGATGGAACAGATCACCGCAGTGTTCGCGCAGATTCGCGAGCAATTCGGGCGGCTGGATATTCTGGTCAACAACGCGGCCACCAATCCGCAATTCTGCAACGTGCTGGACACGGACCTGGGCGCATTTCAGAAGACCGTGGATGTGAATATCCGCGGCTACTTCTTCATGTCGGTTGAAGCTGGCAAGTTGATGCGCGACAACGGGGGTGGCAGCATCATCAACGTGGCGTCAATCAACGGCGTTTCTCCGGGGGTTTTCCAGGGTATCTACTCAGTGACCAAAGCAGCGGTGATCAACATGACCAAGGTGTTCGCCAAGGAATGCGCGCCTTTTGGCATTCGCTGCAACGCCCTGCTGCCCGGTCTGACCGACACCAAATTCGCGTCTGCACTGGTCAAGAACGACGCGATACTCAAGACCGCCCTGCAGCAGATCCCGCTCAAGCGAGTGGCAGACCCGTCCGAAATGGCCGGTGCCGTGCTGTATCTGGCAAGCGCAGCGTCCAGCTATACGACGGGTGTGGCATTGAATGTGGATGGCGGGTTTCTGTCCTGACGGCGTATCGCGGTAGACAGACGTGGGACCGGCTTCAGCCGGGAAGGCATAATTTTCAACGCAGCAAATGTAGCGGATGTACGGCCCCCTTCCCGGCTAAAGCCGCTCCCACGTCATCGCACGACATTTCCAAAAAGTCAGCTTTCCAACTGTATACCCACCTGCAGTAACATACGCCGCTTCCGGGGCAGCCTTTTCTGCCCGATTGCCAAGTAAGCCCTTCCCATGCCTTTTGAACTGAGTGTCGAACCAGCCACCCTCGCGGTGCTGGTTGTGGTTGCCTTCGTTGCCGGTTTTATCGATGCCATTGCCGGAGGCGGTGGTTTGCTGACCACCCCGGCGCTGATGACTGCGGGACTGCCGCCTCATCTGGTACTGGGCACCAACAAACTCAGTTCGACGTTCGGCTCGGCGACTGCGGGTTTCACCTTCTACCGACGCAAGCTGTTTCATCCACGGCAATGGACTCGCGCTCTGATCGGGACCGCTGTCGGAGCGTTGATCGGTGCAGTGATCGCGCAATATCTGCCCGGTGAATGGATCAATCAGATGCTGCCGGTGATCGTCTTCGGTTGCGGCCTTTACCTGCTGTTTGGTGGCACGCCCAAGGCACCGCTGAACAGCGATGCACCGATCAAGAAAAAGTGGCAGGTGCCACAAGGCCTGGGGCTGGGCTTTTACGACGGCGTCGCGGGTCCGGGAACGGGGGCGTTCTGGACGGTCAGTTCGCTGCTGATCTACCCGCTTGATCTGGTCAAGGCCAGTGGCGTTGCACGCAGCATGAATTTCGTCAGTAACGCGGCCGCGCTTTCGGTGTTCATCTTTTCCGGTCAGGTGGACTGGATGATCGGTCTGAGCATGGGCATGGCTGTGATGCTGGGAGCTGCCCTTGGCGCCCGTAGCGCCATCAAGGGTGGGGCGAAATTCATTCGCCCGGTGTTCATTACTGTCGTGCTTTGCCTGACCGCCCGCCTAGCCTGGCAGCACTGGTTCGGGGGCGCCTGAGCGCTGCGCCAGATACAGCTCGATCAGATGCCGGGCGATGGAGCGGCTGGCCGGCAACGGCGGTAGATCATTGATATTGAACCAGCGGGCATCTTCGATTTCGTCCGGCTGGGGCACGATCTCGCCACTGTCGTATTCAGCATGGAAGCCCAGCATCATCGAATGCGGGAACGGCCAGCACTGGCTGCCCACGTACCGAATATTTTTGACCTTGACCTGTACCTCCTCCATGACTTCCCGGCGCACGCAGTCTTCGGCGGATTCACCCGGCTCAACAAACCCGGCCAGGGTGCTATACACCCCGGTCACAAAGCGTGGCGACCGCGCTAACAGCACTTCGTCGCCCCGGGTAATCAGCACGATCATGCTGGGCGAGATGCGCGGATAGAAGCGCAGGTTGTCATGCTCGCAGTACATGGCCCGCTCCCCCGCAACCTGCACGGTAGGACGTCCGCAACTGCCACAGAATCGATGCTCCCGCGCCCAGGTGCTGATCTGCGCGGCATAGCCAAGCTGCTGGAAGACGTCGTAATCACCCGACAACATGAACTGACGCAATCCTTGCCAGGTGCAGCCTTCGACTTCGACGGGGTCTTTCAGAACATATAAATACACCGGCTCGCCATCAAAATGGCCAATACCGTGCTCACTGATGAGGGGGAGCGCCTGGTGCTTGAGCCACTCACGAGGAAACATTGCCCCGTTACCATCCAGCAGGAAACCTTGCTCGCTGTGCACAACAGCCCAACCGCCCGGAGTCTGAACATCCAGTACAGCGGTGGTCCAGCGACTGGGGAATGACATAAGAACTCCCTGATGAGTTGATTGGATTCTCGCGCTGTTTTCGCTCTAGTTGTCGAAGACGGGCTTCTGCTTGCTCATCTGCGCAACCATGGCCGTTTTCAGATCCGCAGATTGCAGCATGGCTGCGTTCCAGATGGCAACGTGTTCAAGCCCGTCATCGACACGGTGATCACGCATGTAGCTGATCATTTCCTTGGTCCCGGCAATAGCAATTGGCGACTTGGCAGCAATCTGCGCGGCGATGCCCAGCACGCCCTCGAGCAGACTGGCGCTATCGGCAAATACACGATTGACCAGACCAATTTCGCGGGCTTCCGCGGCCTCCACAGTGCGTCCAGTGTAAGCCAACTCGCGCATGATACCGTCACCGATGATGCGTGGCAGGCGTTGCAAGGTGCCCACATCTGCCGCCATGCCCATATCGATTTCACGAATAGCGAACTTCGCATCCTCGGCGCAGTAACGCATGTCGCACGCCGACACGAGGTCAATGGCGCCACCGAGGCAGTAACCCTGAACGGCCGCGAGTACTGGCTTGCGACACTGATCGACCGCAGTGAACGAAGCTTGCAACTGCTGAATCTTGCGCCGCAATGTCCTGGCATTACGCCCGGCATCCTTGCCCAGCTCATTGGCAACCGAAGCGAGTAACGTCAGATCGATGCCAGAAGAAAAGTGCTTGCCCGCCCCGCTGAGCACAACGACACGCACCTCATCGGTTTCATCAATCCACTGGAAAATTTCAATGATTTCAGACCAGAATGCAGCGTCCATGGCGTTGACCTTTTCCGGTCGATTGATCTGCACGTGGGCGATGTGATCACTAAGCTCTACAACAAAGGATTGATAGTCAGACACGGAGGTTCCTCCCTTGATTTTTATTGTTCCAGCCACGATCCGATTCAGCCAGAGACTATATCAAGGCTCGGGTTTACGCGATAAGCCAGCGGTCGTGCCATACGCCGGACACATGCCCCAAAACCCTGCCCGAAGCGGGCTGCACCGTGCGAAAGTCTGAACGCTCACGGCACTGAGCGGTCCGTTAATGAGTAAGTGATAGTGAGCTGCGTCATAGGCATTGACAGCGCAGCGGCCGATTTCAAGGCTATGCCACACCCCTAAGGTCGCAAGAGGGCGATTCTTGACTACATCAAAAGCAGCAACCGGTATTGTGGGCCTCGATGACATTCTGGCGGGTGGTCTTTCCCGGCGGCATGTGTTTCTCCTCGAAGGCGAACCCGGCACAGGCAAGACGACTGTAGCTCTTCAATTTCTCCGCGCAGGCGCCCAGGAAGGCGAGCGTTGCCTGTATATCACTCTGTCGGAAACCGACATCGAGCTGCGCGATGGTGCAGCTTCCCATGGCTGGACGCTGGACGAGAACATCGTCATCTATGAGCTGACGCCACCTGAAAGTCTGCTCGACGCCGACAACCATCAAAGTTTGTTGTACTCCTCGGACCTGGAACTGGGCGAAGCAACGCGTCAGATTTTCGAAGTGGTCGAACGCGTAAGGCCTACGCGGGTCGTCATCGACAGCCTTTCGGAGATCCGCTTGCTGGCGCAAAGCTCCCTGCGCTACCGACGACAGATTCTGTCCATCAAGCATTACTTCACGCGCTATGACGCAACGGTGCTGCTTCTGGATGATCTCACCACCGAAGCCCTGGACAAGACCGTACACAGCGTCGCCCATGGCGTGATTCGTCTCGAAGAGCTGAACCCGAACTACGGCGCGGAGCGCCGTCGGCTGAGGGTCGTGAAATATCGCGGGCAGAAATACCGCGGAGGTTTTCACGATTTCACCATCAAGTCCGACGGCATCCATGTGTTTCCTCGGCTTGTGGCTGCGGAACACCGCAACCGATTCGAACGCGGAATACTGTCCAGCGGCGTGGCCGAGCTCGATGCTTTGTTGGGCGGTGGCATCGACGGTGGTTCCAGCACCTTGATTCTGGGGCCAGCAGGCACGGGTAAATCGCTGATCTCGCTGGTCTTCGCGGCGGCGGCTGTAGCACGCGGCGAACGTGTTGCACTGTTCATTTTCGATGAAGAGCTCGGCCTGCTGTTCAATCGCATGCGAAAAGTCGGCATTGATCTGGAAGCGCTGGAAAAAAGCGGCAACCTGCTGATCGAGCAGGTCGACGCTGCTGAACTGTCGCCGGGCGAGTTCGCTCACCGGGTACGGGCCAGCGTCGACGAAAAGCAGATCAAAACTGTGGTCATCGACAGTATCAACGGCTATCAGGCTGCCATGCCGGAAGAGAACGCACTGATTCTGCACATGCATGAATTGCTGCTGTACCTCAATCGTCAAGGCGCCTCGACATTTATGACCGTTGCGCAACATGGCCTTGTGGGCGACATGCGCGCTCCGGTTGACATCACGTATCTGGCCGATACCGTCATGCTGTTGCGCTACTTCGAAGCCAAAGGTGAAGTGCGCCGTGCGATTTCAATCATCAAGAAGCGTACCGGCACTCACGAATCCACCATCAGGGAGTACCGCATCAGTCATCACGGCCTGAAGATAGGCGAACCGCTCTCAGCGTTTCAGGGTGTGCTGACCGGCATACCTCAATACGCCGGCTCAAACAGCCCTTTGATGCAGGATGAAAAGGTGTGAGCACGCCCGGACTGTTATCGGAACGGGTAATCATCCTGGCCCCACGGGGCCGGGACAGCCAGATCGCATTGTTGATTCTGCAGGAGGCGGGCTTTCCCGCACTGGTCGCCCACACCCTCGCTGACCTGAGCGCCGAGCTGAACCTCGGCGCGGGCATGGCGATCATTGCCGATGAAGCGTTGCGCGGCAAAGACATCGGGGTTCTTGTGCAAACGCTGGAACGCCAGCCGCCTTGGTCGGACCTCCCTGTAGTGCTCCTTACCCATCACGGCGGTCCGGAAAAGAGCCCATCGGCCTATCTGGGCCCCATGCTGGGCAACGTGACCTTTCTTGAGCGCCCTTTCCACCCCTCGACACTGGTCAGTCTCGTCACCACCGCCATCCGCGGACGTCGGCGCCAGTACGAAGCCAGAGCGCGCATGGAAGACCTGGCGGAAGGCGAGCAACGCTTACAGAACGCACTCAAGGCCGGACGTCTGGGGTCATGGCAACTCGAAGCAGAGTTCCTGACCCTCGACTGTTCGGATATCTCCCGTTCTCATTACGGGCGCAGCGAGAGCGAGCGCTTTGACTATGAGGATTGGCTGGACGCGGTCTATGCCGAAGACCAGCCTCGCATGCAATCAGCACTGCAGCGCAGCCTGGACAGCGGCGACGATTTCATCATCGAGTACCGCAATGTGTGGCCTGACGGATCGCTGAATTGGGTAGATGTCCGGGCACGCGCCATTCTTGCCCAGAATGGCCGGGTCAGTTCGCTTGCGGGGGTGACGTCTGACATCACCGAGCGCAAGCAGGCTGAGGCGCAACTTCGACAACTCAACGAAACCCTTGAGCAGCAGGTCGAAGAACGCACCTCCCAGCTCAAGCACAACGAAGAAGTGTTGCGCCAATCGCAGAAAATGGAAGCTGTCGGTCAGTTGACCGGGGGTATTGCCCACGACTTCAACAACATGCTGACCGGGATTATCGGCAGTCTGGAGTTGCTGCGAAGGCGTCTGGCTCGCGGAAATACCGAAGACCTGAACAGCCTGATCGACCTTGGCGTAACGTCCGCCAACCGTGCCGCCGCCCTGACCCATCGCCTGCTTGCCTTCTCCCGCCGCCAGTCACTGGACTCCAAACCGGTCGAGATGAATCAGTTGATCAGCTCCATGGGAGAGCTGCTCAACCGAAGCCTCAATGAAAGCATTCGTCTGGAACTGCACCTGCACGAGCAACTCTGGACCGCGGAAGCCGACCCCAACCAACTGGAAAGCGCCCTGCTCAACCTGGTGCTCAACGCCCGGGACGCCATGCCTGATGGCGGCCTGCTGATCGTTGAGTCATCCAATCAGAGTCTGGACAGGTCCTTCACCAACGCCCACGAAAACCTGCTACCTGGGGATTACGTTGTGTTGAGCGTCAGTGACACCGGTTACGGCATGCCGGAAAGTGTGATGAGTCGAGCCTTTGACCCGTTCTTTACGACCAAACCCATTGGTCAGGGCACCGGGCTTGGCCTTTCGATGATCTATGGTTTCAGCAAACAGTCCCACGGTCACGTTGCGATCAAAAGCGAAGTAGGCAAAGGCACCACAGTGCAGCTTTACCTGCCGCGCTTCAAAGGCCAGCAGACTCAGGACGAGCTGATCATCCACAATCCGGAAAGCTTTGCCAAAGAAGGCGAGACCGTACTGATCGTTGAGGATGACGCCGCAGTCAGGGTGTTGGTCAGCGAAGTGTTGGGCGAGTTGGGTTATGCCTATGTCGAAGCGAGTTCCGGACCTGAAGCCGTGCCCATCCTCGAATCCGGTCAGCGCATTGACCTGCTGATCAGTGACGTAGGCCTGCCGGGCATGAACGGTCGGCAACTGGCCGAAATAGGCCGTCAGCTGCGGCCGGACCTCAAAGTGCTATTCATCACCGGTTACGCCGAGCATGCCGCCGTCAGGGCGGGCTTTCTCGATGATGGCATGCAGATGATCACCAAGCCGTTCGCGTTCGACAACCTGACGTCCAAGGTTCGGGAAATGATCGAGGAATGACTGTTTCGGCGCCATCAACAGATTCACTGATGGCGCGGAGAGAGGAAACGATTCAGGCCAGAAGCTTTTCGATCTGGGAATGCAGGGTTTCCATATTGAATGGCTTGGCCAGAATCGGCGCCTTTTTGGCAATGGGGCTGCCGGACTCGACGATTTCTGCGGGATATCCGCTGATGAAGATAACCTTCAGTTCCGGCCGCAATTTCACGGCAGGCTCCGCGATCATCACCCCTGATATCCCGCCAGGCAGACGGTAATCAGTGATCATTAAATCCAGATGCGGTTTGGTCGCGAGAATTTCGAACGCCTGCTCGCCGTTCTCCGCCTGCAACACTCGATAGCCCTCGCCCGACAGATAGTCGGCAAGCAACATCAGAATCAGCGGCTCGTCTTCGACGATGAGGACGACATTTTCTGCATCAGAGCTCATGGAACTGCCTTCGGTTAAATAGCTGCCATTACGACCATGACGATGGCCGTAGGTTGCGTAAATATCGGATAAATCTGACGTTGAATTCTTACGCTGCTAAACCGGCAGGCAGACCCGGAACATCGAGCCCTCTCCCTCGGCGCTTTCCACGACAATGCGCCCGCCATGAGCAGAGACAATCTGGTCAGAAATAAACAAACCGAGGCCCAGGCCATGCACCGCATGGTTGGCAGCCACCCGCTCGAATTGCTGAAAAATCCGCTGCTGGTTTTCCGCGCTGATACCAATGCCCTGATCACGCACCTCAACCCGCGCTTCACCTTCCTCGGCATATACGCGGACGTGAATGGGCTTACGGGCACCATAGCGCAGGGCGTTAGTCAGCAGATTGGCAATCACTTGCTCGATGCGGAACTCGTCCCACACACCGATGACCGGCTCAGCGGCCTTGAACGTCACGCTGGATTCAGCCGCCGCAATCTGCGCGGAGAAGCTTTCGAGCAGGTTACTGACCAATTCGGCAAGATCGAAGGCGCTGGTGCGAATCGACAGCTTGCCGGTGCGGATGCGGGAGACATCAAGCATGTCTTCGATAAGACGGATGAGACTCTGAATCTGGCGCTCATCACGGTCTACCATGGCCCGCAGCTTTTCCATGGTGAACGCTGCAGCGTTGTCTTTGGCCAGGTGCAGCTTGCGCAGCTGGGTTTCCAGAATCAGCCCGTTCAGCGGCGTGCGCACTTCATGGGAGACGATTGACATGAAATCGTCGCGCATCCGCACGGCGTGCTCCAGCTCGTTCTGAGTCACCTGCAGCTTTGCCAGCAACTGCTCCTGCTCTCGACGGCTCTGCTCCAGTGCCTCGACTTGCAGCTTCATCGCCTTGCGTTGGCGATACAGGTCGACGAATACGTTGACCTTGCTCTTGACCGCATGGATGTCCAGCGGCTTATGCAGAAAATCCACAGCGCCGCTTTCGTACCCCTTGAAGGCGTAATTGAGCTCGCGCCCTGCGGCGCTGACAAACACAATCGGAATATTTTTGGTGCGATCCGTGCCGCGCATCATTTCCGCGAGTTCGAAGCCGTTCATGCCCGGCATCTGGACATCGAGGATTGCCATAGCAAATTCGTGTTCCAGCAGCAACGACAAGGCCTCGTCGGCCGACAATGCTTTGTGCACCTCACGGTCTTCACGCTTGATCAGCGCTTCGAGCGCCAACAGGTTTTCCGGCAGATCGTCGACGATCAGCAACTTGGCTTGAATGTGACTCAGCATGCAATTCGTTCCAGCTCGACCAACAGTTGGCCTATATCGTTTAAAGGCAGGAGGTAATCAGGCTTATGCAGCGCCAGTGCGGCATCGGGCATGGTGCGCGCCTGAGCCTCCTCTGGATCCTGAACAACCGTCATGCCGCCGGAAAGCTTGATACACGACAGACCAAAGGCGCCGTCGTTATTGGCACCGGTCAACAAGAACCCCGCCAGACGCGGCCCGTAGGCATCCGCGGCTGACTGAAAAAGAATGTCGATACTGGGCCGGGAATGAAATACCCGATCCTCCTGACTCAGCGACAGGCTCAAATCATTTTCCACCGACAAGTGATAACCCGGCGGCGCGAAGTACAACGTGCCGGGAGCAACATCTTCTTTATCGTCCGCCTCTTTGACCTTGAGTGGCATCCGCGCCTGGAACACCTGGGCCAACTGGCTACGGCGATTTTCAGGTACATGCAGCACGGTCAGGATGGGCAACCGATAACCCATCCTGAGCGAGGCGAATATTTTCAGCAGCGCATCGACTCCGCCGGCTGAAGCACCTACCACGATGGCGTCGACGACCGGCAGTGGTGGGTCAATGGGGTCATTTCCAGAGAATGATCTTTTCATGTCTTGCGGTAGATCCGTTCCGGTTTCACCAAAGGCTCGAAGCGGCTGCTGTAGCCGGAAAAATCCAGGGTTTCCTTGCTGCCCAGCACCAGAAATCCGCGGTGACAGAGCGATTCATGGAAAAGCCCGAATGCGCGATCCTGCAATTTCTTGTTGAAGTAAATCAGCACATTTCGACATGACACCAACTGTGTTTCGGAGAACACACTGTCGGTTGCCAGACTATGGTCAGCGAACGTCACGTTTTCGCGCAGCGTTTTGTCGAATATCGCGTAATCGTAGGCACTGGTGTAGTAATCGGAAAACGCGCGCTGGCCACCAGCCTTCTGGTAGTTGTCCGTGTACGCGCGGACATTCTCCATCGAGAAAATCCCTTGCCGGGCCTTGTCCAGCGAGCTCGGGTTGATGTCGGTAGCGTAAATGATCGTGCGGTCCAGCAGGCCTTCTTCGCGCAGCAGAATGGCCATCGAATACACTTCTTCGCCCGTGCTGCACCCGGCAATCCAGATCTTGATTGACGGGTAGGTGCGCAGCAGTGGCACCACTTCCTCACGAATCGCCAGAAAATGCGACGGGTCGCGAAACATCTCACTGACCGGAATCGTCAGAAATTGCAGCAGTTGCATGAAGGCCTGAGGGTCGTGAATCACCCGCTCCTGCAATGCGGAAATCGTCGTGCAGTCAAACTGGCGCAGTGCGTGACTGACACGGCGCTTCACCGAAGCGCCGGAGTAATCACGAAAATCGTAGCTGTATTTGAGATAAATAGCCTCAATCAACAGACGTATTTCGATGTCCGTATTTCTGTCTTGAGACATGGCGGAACCTTTAGGTGCGGGCTGGATGCTCAGCTTGGGCTCATCCAACTCAAATACGTTCCATTTTCGGCAGCCAGACACGTATCAGCGAGAACAGTCGGTCCAGGTCGATAGGCTTGGCCAGATAATCATTTGAGCCCGCCTGCAAGCAACGCTCCTGATCGTCCTTCATGGCTTTGGCCGTCACGGCAATGATCGGCAGTTTGCGCCAGCGTGGATCCTTGCGGATCTCGATGGTCGCTTCATAGCCGTCCATTTCCGGCATCATCACGTCCATCAGCACCAGATCGATATCTTCGACTTCGTTCAGTTTGCTGATGGCCTCGAAGCCATTACGCGCCACTTCAACCAACGCGCCCTTGTGTTCCAGCGCGCTGGTCAAGGCAAAGATGTTACGCACGTCATCGTCGACAACCAGAATTCTGCGCCCTTCAAAGACCTTGTCACGACTGCGTGCAGTCTTGAGCATCTTCTGGCGCTCGTTGGACAGTTGCGATTCGACCTTGTGCAGGAACAGCGTGACTTCATCCAGCAGGCGCTCGGGTGATCGCGCGCCCTTGATGATGATCGAGCGGGAATACTTCATCAGCTCGGTTTCTTCATCACGTGTCAGGTTGCGACCGGTGTAGACGATGACCGGCGGGAACGAGCAGATTTCATCCGTGGACATACGCTTTAGCAACTCATTGCCCAGCATGTCCGGCAACTTCAGGTCGATGATCATGCAGTCGTAGACGTTGTCGCGCAGCAGGTCCAGCGCATCCTGGGCGAAACCTACCGCGGTGATTTCAATGTCGTCATCACCGATCAGCCGCGCAATGCTGTCGCGTTGCAGAGCGTCGTCTTCCACCAGCAGGATGCGTTTGACCTTTTGGGTCAGTTTCGATTCGAGCTTGGCGAAGACATCCTTGAGCTCTTCACGGGTGGTCGGCTTCACTGCATAGCCCACAGCGCCCATGTGCATGGCCGCTTCCTGGCGATCCTCAACGGAAATCACGTGAACCGGGATATGTCGCGTAGGTGCCAGCTCTTTAAGGCGCTGCAGAACCGTCAGCCCGGAATGATCCGGCAGGCGCATGTCCAGCAGAATCGCGTCCGGCGTGAATTGAGCGGCCAGGTTGAAACCGTCATCCGCGGCGTGGGCAACAAGGCAGTGGTAACCCAGCTCGTGAGCCAGGTCGAAGAGGATTTTCGCGAAAGCCACTTCGTCTTCAATCACCAGGATGCAGCGTTTGTTCGACGGCAGCTTCTCGCGATCATCAGCGAAGCTCGGCACGGGCGCTTTGGCGGGTTTCTCGGGAACGGCTACCGCAGCTTGCGGCAAAGCTGCCAAAGCATGCACCGGCACAACCGGCGCGGGGATTGGCGCAGGGACTTCGCCATATTCCAGCTGCACCGACTCGACATACTGTTCAGGCAGAACCAGGGTGAAGATACTGCCCTGCCCCGGCTCGCTGGTGACGCTGATGGAGCCACCGAGCAAACGCGCCAGATCCCGGGAAATGGACAACCCCAGGCCGGTGCCGCCATAACGGCGATTGGTGGTGCCATCAGCCTGACGGAATGCCTCGAAGATGCTCTCCTGCTGCTCAGCGGCAATGCCGATCCCGGAATCACGCACCGTGAAGACAATCCCTGCGCCCGGCTGACGCGAGACGATCATGCTGACAGTTCCGGTTTCGGTGAACTTGATTGCGTTCGACAGCAGGTTTTTCAGGATCTGTTCCAGACGCTGGCGATCGGTGTACAGCATGGTCGGCGCACCGGCCTGCAGCTCCACGTGGAAATCCAGCCTCTTGTCGAGAGCCAATGGCTGGAACATGTTGCGCAGCCCTTCGACCAGGCGAGACACGCTGCTGTTTTCAGGACGCATGTCCAGCTTGCCGGCTTCGACCTTGGAAATATCCAGAATGTCGTTGATCAGGTTGAGCAGGTCATTACCGGCTGAATAGATCGATTCGGCAAACTTCACCTGTTCGGCGGTGAGGTTTTCCGTCGGGTTTTCGGCCAGCAATTTGGCCAGAATCAGCGAGCTGTTGAGCGGCGTGCGCAGCTCGTGGGACATATTGGCAAGGAATTCGGATTTGTACTTGCTTGAGCGCTGGAGCTCGTCAGCACGATTTTCAAGCTCGACCTGAGCGATGTTCAGCTCTTCATTCTTGCGGTCAAACGCATCACGCTGCTCGGACAGCACCTGAGCCTGCTCAGCCAATTGCTCGTTGGTTTGCTCGAGTTCGGCTTGCTGGGTTTCGAGATGCGCCTGGGACTCCTTGAGAATCCTGGACTGCTCTTCCAGCTCTTCGTTGGCGGTGCGCAGCTCTTCCTGCTGGACCTGCAACTCTTCGTTGAGCTGTTGGGTTTCAGCCAATACTTCCTGCAAACGCTGACGGTAGCGCGCAGCTTCAATGGAGGTGCCCACATTGTTGGCAATCAGGTCCATGAACTCGACGTCGCTCTCGGTAACAGGACGCAGGAAGCCAAGCTCGATGACACCGTTGACCTGATCGTCGTTGCTGGTTGGCACCACAAGAATACTGCGTGGGTCGCCCTCACCCAGTCCGGAAGACACCTTGAAGTAATTACTGGGGACATCATCAAGACGGATGATCTTGTGTTGCTGGGCAGCCTGGCCTATCACGCCTTCGCCGCTATAGATCGACTGCTCGTGCTGTTCCTGTTCACGGGAGAAACCATAGGAGGCCACACGCTTGAGGCCGCCATGCTCCTGACGCACGTACACCGCGGCAACCACACTTCCCAGATACTGGGCGAAGAATTGCAGGACGTTGGTCCCCAGGTTATTCAGCGTCAATTGACCCAACACCTGTTCAGCCAGCTCACTCTGGCCATTACGCAACCAGGCGACTTTTTTCAGGCGCTCGGCGTTTTCCTCCTGGAGCTTCAGGTTGTCACCATAGGTAGTGGACAAGGCCAGCAAGTCCCGACGACCGATGTAGGCAAGAAAGCCGCTGACACTCAGGACAAAAACAAGGTAAAGGCTGACCGACAGAATGGTAGTGCGTGTAACGTCGGCGTTGCGCGCAAGACGCAGCTGTTGCTCTACTGCAATAACTTCTTCGTACTGGCTGCGAACCTCATCCGTCAGGCGCTTGCCCCGCCCAGTCCGTTGCGGGGCTATGAACTCGCCCTTTATCCGCCGCTGATTGATCATCTCCTCGGCGTACTGACCCCAATCTTCCTGCAATGCCTGAATGCGCTTGAGCCGGTCCACTTGAGGCGGGTTATCACTGACCAGTGCCTCAAGCCCCTTCAACTCAGCGACGAGCGCCGGTTTTGCCAATTCATAGGGGTCGAGATAACGCTCGTCGCCCACGAGCAAATAACCACGCATGCCGGTTTCCATATCGATGGAAAGCTTCAACGCGCGGTTGGTATTGTTGATGACTCGGTCGGTGTGCTCGACCCATTGGATGACTGACAGCAAATAACTGATCAGACCGATAAAAAAGACTGCGCTGATCACACCCACACTAAGGGGTAAAGTGACGTTGCGGCCAAGCAATTTACGAAAACGTTGCTCATCGAGAGTAGACGGACGGATCATGAGTCATCCTTGGTGATCATCAAACCATGAAGTTTGCCGTAAACTTTAGAAAAAGACTCCCATTTCTCACACAGATATCTGAATTTTCTGACATTTAGTTGCCTAAGAACGCATTATTCGCTTCATAAGTGATACAGCTTGCTCTAACACCCACTCAAACGAGTGCAAATTGTTGCCCGCTGGCACCTCCAGCGTTATTTTGCTTACTCGTACCGGTCGCATGACGTCGACCCTGCAGATTTTAAGGAAATCACCTATGTCCGTTACCGCCAGCACCATTCTAGTGGTCGAAGACGACGCCATTGTCCGCATGCTGATCGTCGACGTGCTTGAAGAGCTGGAATACACAGTGCTCGAAGCCGAAGACGGTGAAGTGGCTGTAAAGGTGCTCGAAGATGAATCGAAGGTCATTGATCTGATGATGACCGACCTGGGTCTGCCGGGCATGGATGGCAAAGAACTGGCTGCGATTGCGTGCAAACTGCGCCCGACCCTGCCCGTTCTTTTCGCCAGTGGCTATGCCGAAAGCATTGATGTCCCGGCAGGCATGCACAACATTGGCAAACCATTCTCCATTGACCAGTTGCGTGACAAGGTAAAAAGCATTCTTGGATAAGCACGATTTGCAGCACTTGCCTGACGGCCCCGTTTCGAGCGCGCCAACCCGTGTATTGATTATTGGATATGTGTGGCCCGAGCCGCGCTCTTCAGCGGCCAGCGGTCATGTGATGCAGTTGATCCAGTGCTTTCTGGAACAAGGCTGGCAAATCACGTTTGCCAGCCCGGCCACTGAGGGCGAGCATAAGGCCGACCTGGCTGAGCTGGGTATCCGAGAGGTCAGCATTGAACTTAACAACAGCAGCTTCGATGGTTTCATCAGTGAGTTGCAACCCGATATCGTGCTGTTCGACCAATTCATGATCGAGGAGCAATTTGGCTGGAGGGTTGAGAAGCACTGCCCGAATGCCCTGCGACTGCTGGAAACGTCAGACCTGCAAAGCCTGCGTCACGGGCGACATCAGCAGTTAAAAAACCACCTGAGTAGTTCTGCTCAACCTGATGATTTAAATCATTTTTTTGAAATATTAAAACGCGATACTTTTTCTGTGATGGCGACCGGTGACCTGGCGCAGCGTGAGATCGCCGCCCTGTATCGCTCCGATCTCAGCCTGATGACGTCCGACGTGGAAATGCAGTTGCTTACCCGTGATTTCCAGGTGCCTGAAGCCATTTTGCACTGGTGCCCGCTGATGGTCAGCAACGTCCCTGTGACGGCGCGTCCGTTTAGCGAGCGAGCGAATTTTCTGAGTATCGGCAACTTCCGACACGCTCCTAACTGGGATGCGGTGCTCTGGATGAAGAACGCCATCTGGCCGCTGATACGGCAGCAACTGCCCAAGGCTCAGCTGCATATCTACGGCTCCTACACGCCACCCAAAGCCACCGCCCTGCATAACGCGGCGCAGGGCTTCCATGTGATGAACTGGGCGGAGGACGCTTTGCAGGTGATGTCCGAGGCGCGTATCTGTCTGGCGCCGTTACGCTTTGGCGCGGGGGTCAAAGGCAAGATTGTCGACGCCATGCTGTGCGGCACGCCGACCATCACCACGCCCATCGGTGCCGAGGCCATGAGCGGCGACCTGCCCTGGCCCGGCAACATTGCGAGCAGCGCTGCAGATATCGCTGATGCAGCGGTACGCCTTTATGAGGATGAAGAGCGGTGGCATGAAGCGCAAACCGCTGGCTGGAAGCTGCTAGAAGCGCGCTACAGGCAGCAACAACATTGCGCCAGCCTGATTGCCCGCATCGACGAATTGCGGAAGAACCTAGAGGCCCATCGGACCGCCAACTTTACCGGCGCAATGCTGCGGCACCACCACCATAAGAGCACTCAATACATGGCGCAGTGGATCGAAGCGAAGAATCGCAACCCGGCTTCAAGCCTTTAGGCGCACCTCTATCTCGGGGCCATGCAATGTGACCAAGTGGGACCGGCTTTAGCCGGGAAGAGGCCGGTACAGCTGCTGAATATGCGGCGTCCGCCAGGCAGTTTTCCCGGCTAAAGCCGGTCCCACGTCATCATCAAGGCTAGCCCGCAATTCAGGCGCCGCAGGGCATCAGGCATATCGATTACATCTACTACATTAAACAATAAAAACAATAGCTTGAGATTTGAATCTAGAATCTACATATCATTCCGCAGCAGATACGTATCCATGATCCAGCCCTTCTCCCGCCGCGCATTCGCCCTCGCGTGCTTGATCTGCTCACAGACCTCATCCAGTGGTCCCGCAATGAGGATTTCATCCGGGGTGCCCAGGTAGGCACCCCAGTAAATATGCAGGCCCTGGTTAAGAAACCGCTCGAACGTACAGTGCGCATCGAGCATCACGACGGTGTTTTCAGGTGCTGCATTCTGCTCGAGGGCCAGTCTGCGCCCGGTGGTGATATGGATGGACTCGCCTATGCGGTTCAGGGGAATACGATGTTGTGCCGCCAGTGCCTGCACACTGCTTATTCCAGGAATTACTTGATAATCAAACAGTTGGGGTGAGTTATTCAGAATCAACTCGAAGACTCTTAAGGTACTGTCATAGAGCGTCGGCTCGCCCCATATCAGAAAGGCCGCCGTTTGCCCCGCCTCGACTTCATCAATGATTAGCCGCTGGAAAAGCGCTGCCCGCTGCTCATGCCAGCGTGCAACTCCTTGTTGGTAAGAATGGGGATCATCCTCCCGGGACGGGTCGCTGACCTGCAGCAAGCGATAGTCATCACCGGTGATGTAGCGCTCACAGATATCTTTTCTCAGGCGCAGGAGATCGTCGCTGGCGTAACCCTTGTCCAGAATGAAAAACACTTTGGCGCGGTTCAGCGCATTGATGGCCTGAAGGGTGATCTGCTCCGGGTGGCCGGAACCAATGCCGATGAGGAGGATGGTTTTCATGAGTTCACTCCAGATGGAACTGATTGGCGCAGGTGCTGCATCAAACTCAAAGCCCTGTGGAAGAGATGCCTGGTCTGGGCGGCAATCCGGCATTCCGGCATTCCGGCATTCCGGCGATAAACGATAACGCGGCGTGTCTTATGGCGGCGTCTCATGCATCGCGGGCAAGCCCTGCTCCCACATAGATGGCGCGTGCCAGTTGCCACAGGAAACTCTGGGTGCTTTCGCACACTCAGATAGTGCACATTAGCAGCCTGGCATTCTGGACATCGGCCATATGATGACAAAAACAACAAGAGTCACAGACCCCTCGTACGAATTGATGGACGACCACAACGGCCTGTCGATCATCTATCGTGAACACGGCTTCCCCTGCCCTCTGGTGCGCTGGCATTTCCACAAGGAATATGAACTGCACCTGATCGTGGCCAGTTCCGGCAAGGTCTTTGTCGGCGACTACATAGGCAACTTCTATCCCGAGAGCCTTTTCCTCACCGGCCCCAACCTGCCCCATAACTGGATCAGCCAGATTGAAGAGGATGAGGTCGTCACCAAGCGGGACATGCTGGTTAATTTCACTGATGAATTATTTGAAAGCGGCAGCCAGATATTTGCCGAGCTGAAGACTCTGGCGCCCTTGCTGGAGCGTGCGCAGTACGGTATCGAGTTCCGCTGCAAACGAACGATTCGCCAGGCCACCAGGCTGATGCAGAAGATCGCCGACTCCAAAGGCATCAGCCGCCTGGGCCATTTTCTCATCCTCCTTGAACTGCTGGCGGGCAGCGATGACTACCAGTTGCTGTCCGGCAGCAACTCGGCCCCCATAGCCGATGAGCACAGTGTTGATCGCACTAACAAGGCAGTGGATTACATCTTCGCCAACTACGCACGGGAACTGCCGCTGGAAGAAGTGGCCGATTATCTCGGCATGAAGCCCACGTACTTCTCCCGGGTCTTCAAACAAGCCACTGGCCGCTGCTACGTGGAATTCGTCAATCGCCTGCGCATTAGCAAATCCTGTGAGCTACTGGCCGACGGCGACAAGCCAGTGACAGATGTGTGTTTCGAATCGGGTTTCAACAACATTTCGAACTTCAATCGACGCTTTCAGCAGCTCAAGGGCATGACCCCATCGCACTATCGGCGACTGGCGGTCCAACGCCTCACTGAACAAAACCTGTACTGATTCACCGCGTTCTCCCAACCAACGTCTACGCTGAAACTGCGTCGCAGACTGTCGCAAACCGCTTGCGGCAGTCATGCGTTGGTTTTGCTGGCCGCAACCGAGTGCAAAAAAGTATCAGTGCAAGTGTCATGCAGGATTTGTCATCTGTGCCTGCGCCCGCTGTAATCAATCCACATCTTCCTTACCTCCGGAAGACACAAAAACAATAACCGACCTTCTGTAGCTCCAAGGGCGCGGAAGAGGAGTGATAAATGAAGACCTCTGCAAAAGTTCTGCTTGCCGGTACCTGTCTGACGCTCTGCGCCACCGCTTCTGCGGGCGAAGTCACCATCGCTACGGTCAACAACAGCGACATGATCCGCATGCAGCGGCTGTCGAAAACCTTCGAAGAACAGCATCCCGACATCAAACTCAAGTGGGTCGTCCTCGAAGAGAACGTCTTGCGCCAGCGTCTGACCACAGACATCGCCACCAAAGGCGGCCAATTCGACGTGCTGACCATCGGCATGTACGAGGCGTCGTTGTGGGGTGCCAAGGGCTGGCTGCAAGAAATGAAGGACCTGCCAGCCAGTTACGCGCTGGATGATGTGTTCCCGTCAGTACGCGATGGCTTGTCGGTGGACGGCAAACTGTTTGCACTGCCTTTCTATGCCGAAAGCTCGATTACCTATTATCGCACCGACCTGTTCAAGGCCGCGGGCCTGACCATGCCGGAACGCCCTACCTGGACGCAGATCGCCGAATTCGCTGACAAACTGACCGACAAGTCCAAAGAGCAGTACGGTATCTGCCTGCGAGGCAAAGCGGGCTGGGGCGAAAACATGGCATTGATCAGCACAGTCGCCAACTCCTTTGGCGGACGCTGGTTCGATGAGCAGTGGAAGCCGCAGTTCGATCAACCGGAATGGAAGAACGCGCTGAATTTCTACGTGAATACCATGAAGAAGTCCGGCCCTCCGGGTGCTTCGAGTAACGGCTTCAACGAAAACCTCGCGCTGTTCAACAGCGGCAAATGCGCCATCTGGGTCGATGCCAGCGTGGCCGGTTCGTTTGTCACCGACAAGAGCCAGAGTAAGGTCGCAGACAGCGTAGGCTTCACTTACGCGCCTCATGAAGTCACTGACAAAGGCTCGGCATGGCTGTATTCATGGGCTCTGGCAATCCCGACGAGCGCGAAAAACCAGACTGACGCCAAAGCCTTTACCGAATGGGCGACCTCAAAAGAGTACGCAGCATTGGTGGCCGAGAAAGACGGCGTGTCCAACGTACCGCCAGGGACCCGCGCTTCGACCTACACCGATGCATACAAGAAAGCCGCACCGTTCGCCAACATCACACTGGAATCGCTGAAGGCAGTCACGCCCAAAGCACCAACCCTCAAGCCAGTGCCTTATGTGGGCATTCAACTGGTGACCATTCCTGAGTTCCAGGCCATTGGCACTTCAGTCGGTCAGCAGTTCTCCGCTGCACTGGTGGGCACGGCAACCCCTGACGCGGCATTGAAAAACGCGCAAAGCTCCACCGAGCGGGACATGAAGCGGGCAGGTTATCCAAAGAAATAGTCGCAGCCGACTATCAGTCGGGGTGCGTGCGCCCCGACACCCTGCTCTCCTTTTGCACCCAGGATCGCCATCATGACAACCTCAACTATCAAGCCTCAGGCCGTCACGCCCGACGATAACCCGTCAATCAAAGGCAGCGTGACCAAACCCGGCTGGTTTCTGGTCAGCCCATCGGTCCTGCTGTTGCTGGTGTGGATGATCGTCCCACTGGGCATGACCATTTACTTCTCGCTGATCCGTTACAACCTGCTTAACCCCGGCGAGAACGAATTCGTCGGCCTGGAAAACTTCGAATATTTCGTCACCGACAGCGGTTTCCTTCCCGGTGCGACCAATACGCTATTGCTGGTCGGCAGCGTGCTGTTGATCAGCCTGGTGCTGGGTGTGCTGATTTCCGCACTGCTGGAAGCCAGCGAGTTTCTCGGGCGTGGCATTGTGCGAGTGCTGCTGATTTCGCCGTTCTTCATCATGCCCACCGTGGGCGCGCTGATCTGGAAGAACCTGATTTTCCATCCCGTGTCCGGCATCCTCGCCTGGGTCTGGAAGCTCTTCGGTGCCCAACCGATTGACTGGCTGGCCAACTATCCCCTGCTGTCGATCATCATCATTGTTTCGTGGCAGTGGCTACCGTTCGCCATCCTGATCCTGATGACCGCCATGCAATCGCTGGATCAGGAACAGAAAGAAGCCGCACGGCTTGACGGTGCAGGACCTATCGCTATTTTCTGGCATTTGACGCTGCCGCATCTGGCCCGGCCAATTGCTGTGGTGGTGATGATCGAAACCATCTTCCTGCTCTCGGTATTCGCGGAAATCTTCACCACGACCAATGGCGGTCCGGGTTTCGCATCGACCAACCTGGCGTACCTGATCTACAACCAGGCCTTGCTGCAATTCGACGTGGGCATGGCGTCCGCTGGCGGTTTGATTGCCGTGGTCATTGCCAACATTGCTGCAATCATCCTGATCCGGATGATCGGCAAAAACCTCACTGACAAGTCCTGAGGGCCGAATCATGATGACGCTCAAACAATCCCGACGCCTGCAAAGCGTGCTACTCGGCACCTTGTGCTGGCTGATCGCCGCGCTGATCTTCTTTCCGATTTTCTGGATGGTCCTGACCAGCTTCAAGACCGAGATCGACGCGTTTGCCACGCCGCCGCAGTTCATCTTCACGCCGACCCTGGAAAACTACCTGCACATTCAGGAGCGCAGCGACTATTTCCACTTCGCCTGGAACTCGGTGGTCATCTCCTTCAGCGCAACCATCCTGTGCATGTTGATCGCGGTGCCTGCGGCTTACTCCATGGCTTTTTTCGAGACCAAACGCACCAAAAGCACGCTGCTGTGGATGCTCTCGACGAAGATGCTGCCCCCGGTAGGCGTGCTGATGCCGATCTACCTGCTGGCCAAGACGTTCGGCCTGTTGGACAGCCGCATTGCGCTGATCGTGATCTACACGCTGATCAACCTGCCCATCGTAGTCTGGATGATCTACACCTACTTCAAGGACATCCCCGGGGAAATCCTTGAGGCCTCGCGACTGGACGGCGCCAGCACACGGCAGGAAATCTTCAAGGTGCTGATTCCGATCTGCAAAGGCGGCCTGGCATCCACTGCGCTGTTGTCGCTGATCCTGTGCTGGAACGAAGCATTCTGGTCGCTGAACCTCACCTCATCCAACGCTGCGCCACTGACCGCGCTGATCGCGTCCTACTCCAGCCCCGAAGGGTTGTTCTGGGCCAAACTTTCCGCCGTCTCGACCCTCGCCTGCGCGCCGATTCTGATCTTCGGCTGGATCAGCCAGAAGCAGCTGGTACGCGGCCTGTCGTTCGGGGCCGTGAAATGAATAACACAACGCCAGTAGGAGTCGTCCAAGTGTCCCTGAAACCACGCTGTCGCGAATCAAACACAGTTCCATGTGGGAGCGGTGCTTGCCCGCGATAAGGGCGCCGCGGCCTGGAGAGGGTGAATCGCGATAGCGGTCTGTCTGATACACCGCCATCGCGGCCTCGCGTTGCTCGTGCGCTCCTACAGGGGTGTCGCTTTTACCCATTTCTGAAATATCGAAGAACAAGAACGGAGGCCACCATGGCTAACCTCAGCATCAGAAATCTGCAAAAAGGCTTCGATGGTCACCAGATCATCAAAGGTATCGATCTGGACGTGAAAGATCGCGAGTTTGTGGTTTTCGTTGGCCCGTCGGGCTGCGGCAAATCCACCCTGCTGCGCTTGATCGCCGGGCTGGAAGATGTCACGTCCGGCACCATCGAACTGGATGGCCGGGACATTACTCAAGTGACGCCGGCCAAGCGTGACCTGGCCATGGTGTTCCAGACTTACGCCTTGTATCCCCATATGACCGTGGGCAAGAACCTGTCTTTTGCCCTGGATCTGGCCGGTGGCGACAAAGCCGTCATCAAAAAGAAAGTCGATGAGGCCGCTCGCATCCTTGAGCTGGGCCCTTTGCTGGAGCGCAAACCCAAACAGCTGTCCGGCGGTCAACGTCAGCGGGTGGCGATTGGTCGCGCCATTGTCCGTAACCCGAAAATTTTCCTGTTCGACGAGCCCTTGTCGAACCTCGACGCCGCGCTGCGTGTGCAAACCCGTCTTGAGCTATCGCGCCTGCACAAAGAACTGCAAGCGACGATGATTTACGTGACCCACGATCAGGTCGAAGCCATGACACTGGCGGACAAAGTCGTGGTGCTCAATGGCGGAAAAGTCGAGCAAGTGGGCTCCCCGCTTGAGCTGTATCACCATCCGGCCAATCTGTTTGTCGCGGGTTTTCTCGGCACACCGAAAATGGGCTTTCTCAAAGGCATCATCAGCCGCGTTGATACTAGCGGTTGCGAGGTGACGCTTGATGCGGGCGCAGTCATCAACCTACCGTTCGGCAACGCGCAACAAAGCGTCGGCGATCCAGTCACCCTCGGCATTCGCCCGGAACATCTGAACCTGGCCAAAGAAGGCGACTGCCAGATGCAGGTGATTGCCGACGTCAGTGAGCGGCTCGGCAGCGACACTTATTGTCACGTGCGGACCCGCTCCGGTGAAGCCCTGACCATGCGCATTCGTGGGGATCTGGCCAGCCAGTATGGCGACACGCTCAATCTGCATCTGGATAGCGCCCACTGCCACTTGTTCGACGCCCAAGGCCTGGTGATTGCCCAAGCCCTGCCGGTCGCCGCTTGAGAATTAGGGATCATCGCCATGAAATTGAACAAACAGAATCTGTCTCAGCTTGAGCGCAGCATCGCCCTGCCCGCCTACAGCCCGGAAAGTACCACTCAGGGCATTGCCCACATTGGCGTCGGTGGTTTCCATCGTGCGCACCAGGCGTTTTATACCGACGCATTGATGAACAGCGGCGAGGGTCTGGACTGGAGCATTTGCGGCATCGGCCTGCGCCCGGAAGATCGCGGCGTGCGTGATGCCCTCGCCAGTCAGGATTATCTCTATACGCTTTACGAACTGGGCGATACGCCTGACACCGAAACCCGGATCATCGCGTCCATCAGCGGTATGCTGCTGGCCGAGGACGATATCCAGACCGTCATCGACAAGCTGGCCAGCCCGCAGATTCGCATCGTTTCGCTGACTATCACCGAGGGCGGCTACTGCATTGATGACAGTAACGGCCAGTTCATGACCCACTTGCCGCAGATCCAGCACGATCTGGCCTACCCAGACGCGCCGCGCACCGTTTTCGGATTGCTCTGCGCCGCACTGGCAAAACGTCGCGCCGCGGGCACACCGGCTTTTACCGTGATGTCCTGCGATAACCTGCCGCACAACGGCGCAGTGGCGCGTAAAGCGCTGCTGGCGTTCGCTGCCCAGGGCAACCCGGATTTGCATGACTGGATCGCCGAACAGGTCAGCTTTCCCAACGCCATGGTCGACCGCATCACGCCAATGACCAGCACTTCCCATCGCCTGAAACTGGCCGACGAAAAAGGCATTGATGATGCCTGGCCGGTGGTCTGCGAGCCCTTTGTGCAATGGGTGCTGGAAGACAAATTTGTCGACGGTCGTCCGGCGTGGGAAAAAGTCGGGGTGCAATTCACCGACGACGTCACACCTTACGAAGAAATGAAGATCAAACTGCTCAACGGCAGCCACCTGGCGCTGACCTATCTGGGCGCACTCAAGGGCTATCGTTTCGTTCACGAGACCATGAATGATCCGCTGTTCGTTGCCTATATCCGGGCTTACATGGACCTGGACGTCACACCGCAACTGGCTTCGGTACCAGGCATTGATCTGGAAGGCTACAAGGACACGCTGATCGAGCGCTTCTCCAATCAGGCAATCGCGGATCAACTGGAGCGAGTCTGCTCGGATGGTTCGTCGAAGTTTCCCAAGTTCACGGTCCCCACCATCAATCAGTTGATTCATGATCAAGGTAGCCTGGAGCGCGCCTCGTTAGTGGTGGCCGCCTGGGCGTTGTACCTGCAAGGCACCGAAGGCGAAAACGGCGTGGCCTACAAGATCGTCGATCCTCGCGCGGAGTTCTGCAAGGCACTGGTGGCCGACGACGTTTTGATCGTTCAACGCTTGCTGGACGTCGAAGAGATCTTCGGTACTGCAATTCCACGGTCAGCTGAATTTGTAGCTGCCTTTGAAAAGAACCTGAACAGCCTCAAGCAATTGGGCGTCAGCAAAACTCTGGAAAACCTGTTGGCCAAATCTGCCTGAGGTGCCTATGTTTCTCGGAATCGATTGCGGGACCCAAGGCACCAAGGCCATCGTTCTCGACGCCCGCACCGGCCAGGTGCTGGGCCAGGGGGCTGCGCCGCACAGCATGATCAGTGGCCATAACGGTCGTCGCGAGCAGGATGTGCAGCAATGGCTGACCGCCTTCGAGCAAGCGACTGCCGGGGCGCTGCTTGAAGCGGGCATTTCCGGACAGCAGATACTCGGCATTGGCGTCTCGGGCCAGCAGCACGGCCTCGTACTACTGGATGCCGACGGTCAGGTTCTGCGCCCGGCCAAACTGTGGTGCGACACCGAAAGCACGCCGCAAAATGACCTGTTGCTGGAGTATCTGGGCGGCGAAAAAGGCTCGCTGCAACGTCTCGGCATTGCCATTGCGCCCGGCTACACCGTGTCCAAGCTGCTGTGGACCAAGGAGCAGCACCCCGAACTCTTTGCGCGCATCGACAAGGTCCTGCTGCCCCATGATTACCTCAACTACTGGCTGACCGGTCGTTGCGCCAGCGAGTATGGCGATGCATCGGGCACCGGGTATTTCAATGTGCGCACTCGGCAGTGGGATCTGGCGATCCTTGAGCACATTGATCCCAGCGGCAATCTGAGCCGGGCACTGCCTGAATTGCTGGAGGCGCATCAGTCGGTTGGCACGGTCTTGCCGGAGATTGCCCGACGCCTGGACATCAATCCCAACGCTGTGATTTCCAGTGGTGGCGGCGACAACATGATGGGCGCTATCGGCACTGGCAACATTCATCCGGGTGCGATCACCATGAGCCTCGGCTCATCGGGCACCGTTTATGCCTTTGCCGATCAGGCACGCGTGAGTGAGCAGGCTTCAGTAGCGACTTTCTGCTCATCTTCCGGCGGCTGGCTGCCTTTGATCTGCACCATGAACCTGACCAATGCCACGGGCGTGGTGCGGGAGCTACTGGGCCTGGACATCGCCGCCTTCAACGACGCCGTAAGCCAGGCCCCGATTGGTGCCGAAGGCGTATCGATGCTGCCGTTTCTCAACGGCGAACGCGTACCTGCCCTGCCCCACGCCACCGGCAGTATTCTGGGACTGGACGCCACCAATCTGACCCGGGCCAACCTGTGTCGGGCAGTGGTCGAGGGCACCACGTTCGGTTTGCGCTACGGTCTGGATCTGTTGCGCGCCAGCGGCATCAAAAGCGCTAACATTCGCCTGATCGGCGGCGGCGCCAAGAGCGCGGTATGGCGGCAGATCGTTGCCGATATCATGGATACGCCGGTGATCTGCACTGAGCAGGCCGAAGCAGCGGCCTTGGGCGCTGCGATCCAGGCTGCATGGTGTCACGCCAATCTACAGGAGGCAGGCGAGACGCTGGATATTCTGTGTGCACGCTGCGTAAGCCTCGATAACAGCAGTGAAACCCGGCCCGTCCCGCAGAACGTCGCCGACTATCAGCAGATCTATGAGCGGTATCGCAATCAGTTGCAGGCGCTCTGAATCCAACTTCTGAGCCCGACTGACGCATCTATTTCAGGAGCACCTATGTTTCTCGTTTGTGGCGAAGCACTGTTCGACTTTTTCAGCCAGCCCGACAACGGCGGGCAGCTCAACAAACTGGGCTTTCAGGCGATTGCGGGCGGTTCACCTTTCAACGTTGCGGTAGGCCTTCGCCGCCTGGGCATCGACGCGGGCCTGTTTGCCGGACTGTCCAGTGACTATCTGGGTAAGCGCCTGCGCGCCGTACTGGATAAAGAAGGCGTAAGACCTGATTACCTGATTGATTTCAATGCGCCGACGACCCTCGCCATGGTGGCAGTCGGTGCTGACGGTTCGCCACACTACAGCTTTCGCGGCGAGGGCTGCGCGGATCGACAGCTGCGCCTTGAGCACTTGCCGGAGCTGGATGAGCAGGTACGCGGGATTCATGTCGGCTCGTTCTCACTGGTGGTTCAACCCATCGCCGACACGCTGCTGGCCTTGGTGGCAAGGGAGAGCGGCAAACGGCTGATCACCCTGGACCCCAATGTACGCCTCAACCCGGCACCGGATATCAACCGGTGGCGGGAGCAGATCAGCGCCTTTGCCGAGCACGCTCACATCATCAAGGTCAGCGACGAAGACTTGAACCTGCTCTACCCCGACAAAGACCCACAGGTCGTCGCCCAGAGCTGGCTGACCAAGCGTTGCCAATTGGTGGTGCTGACTCAGGGTACTGAGGGAGCAACGGTCTTTACTCGCCAGCACGGCAGTTGGTCAGTTGCTGCGCAGAAAGTCGTGACTGCCGACACGGTTGGCGCAGGCGATACCTTCCAGGCCGCGCTGATTACCTTCCTGACCGAACACCAGCTGGATGACCCGCTCAGCCTGCCGACTCTGCGCAAGGAAACCGTGGATGAAATGCTCAGGTTCGCCGTCCAGGCCGCGGCGCTGACCTGCACCAAGGTCGGGCCGGACTTGCCGTATCGGGATCAGTTGGGGTGAAGGCCTACGCCTTTAAAAAGCGAACACCGAACCTTGTGGGAGCGGTGCTTGCCCGCGATAAGGCTGGACGCGTTCTAAAATGAACCGCATACAGCCTTATCGCGAGCAAGCTCTGCTCCCACAGAATATACGCAAATCCGTAGGCCAGCCTTAAACCAGCGCCAACCGGGCCGCCAGGATTTTGCTGTTTACGTCAGCGGTCGTCTGTTGCTGCTGCTCTTTCAGAGCGGCCTGAAGCTTGGTGTCGGCGTCCAGCTTCTGCTCAGGGGACATGGACTCATATTCTTCCTTACTGACTCCGGTCAGTTGCTCGCGCATTTTCTCCGCGGGCGTCAGGTTCATATAATCCGAGAACTCCTGCTGAGCCGAGGTGAACTTCGATGCCACTTCAGCCACATCAGCTTCGCTGGTGACCGCTGAATCGCGGGCCGCAATGCTGTTGTCGTTGCCTGCAGAGACAAACGAAGGTGCCGCGTCATTGTCAGTATTTTGCGTAGCCGTCTTCAGGCTGAGGAGCATTTTGGCAAACGCCTCGTCATATGCCTCGTTCTGCTGACTGCCACTGTTCTGCGCGACGGGATCCACGGCCGGGACCGGGCTGGTAGCACCGGTTGGGACGGAGAACGCATCGGTTGCCACATCGTCTTGAGTCTTGCGAGCCACCGCCTGAGAAACCAGGTGATGGAGCGCACTGATACTAGCGGTAATCATGCTGACCTCCTGCTGCCTGTTGTGATGCACAACCTGTACAGCAAGACTGATGCCATTTCACTCGCCGCCCTAAGGCCCACGGATTACAAGGCAGGCAGTTTTATACCTCAACCGAAATGCGGCAATTGGCAGCCAACTGTGGCCGAGGATTGCCGGTCAACTAATTGTCATTCAACAGCAGCTTGTCCTCGGGCAGCGGTACAGCGAAGAAGTAACCCTGGGCCTGACCCGCACCGATCTCCCGTAACAGATCAAGGGTGGCCTGATCTTCAACGCCCTCCGCTACCACGGTCAAATCGAGAGACTCGGCCATCCGTACGATCGCACGCACAATGGCCCGGCTGCGGGAGCTGGTGGTCAGCTCGAGGGTGAACGACTTGTCGATCTTCAAGCCGCTGAAGTGATACTGGTGGACGTAACTGAGGGACGAAAACCCCGCGCCAAAATCATCCAGTACCACTGACATGCCGTGATCAGCGAGCTGCTTCATCGATTGCCGGGCCAACTCCGGCTCGGCAACCAATGCACCTTCGGTAAGCTCCAGACATATCCGCGAAGGTGCCATTTCGTAGTTTGCCAGCAGTGTCAGTACTTCACCGGCAAACTCGGGGCGGGTAATGCTGTAGCTGGAGCAGTTCACATGCACCGTCGGCCAGTGCTCATTGCCCGGCCGCGCAAGAATCTCCACGACACAGCGCAACATGTACAAGTCGAGCCGACCGATCAGACGCAGGCCTTCCAGCGCAGGCAGGAACTGACCGGGAGCCAGAATTTTGCCGTCGGGTTGGCGCCAGCGGATCAAGGCTTCCAAAGCCAACAACTTGCCACTGTTGACATCAATGATCGGCTGGAAATACGGAATCAGCTCATCCTTGCGCTTGAGGGCATTACGCAATGCGCCCTCGCGCTCGACCTGGTCCGACACCTCGCGGCGCAACTCCTGGTTGAACACCGCATAACTGTCGCGACCACCGTTCTTGACCCGATACATGGCCATATCAGCATCGCGCAGCAAATCAGCAGGCATCTCATGAAACTGGCTGTCAGCCCCGACCACGCCAATGCTGCAGGACGAAAAGACCGCGTGACCATCAATGAAGAACGGCAAATCGAAAGCCGCAAGTATTCGCTCGGCAATGCCAATGGCCGTATCCAGCGATGCACCCGTGGCCAAGACAGCAAACTCATCGCCACCCAGACGCGCCAGTAGATCAGACTCGCGCATGCAGCCACGCAAGCGATCAGCTGCCTGCGTCAGCAGCTGATCGCCAAAGTGATGACCCAGACTGTCATTAACCAGCTTGAAGCGATCCAGATCGATGAACATCACCCCCAATTCACGACCGGTAGTGCGAAACTCCAGCCACTCCGCATGCAGGCGCTGCTGCAAATGGCTGCGGTTCGGCAGGCCGGTAAGTGAGTCATGAGAGTTCTCGTGCTGAAGCTTGGCGTTGGCGTAATCCAGCTCCCGGGTGCGGTCCTGAACACGCGCTTCGAGGCGTAGATTCGCAGTGTGCACCGCTTCAGCCGCGCTGCGCCGAGAGAGCGCGGTGTCGATGTGCCTGGAAACGAAGGTCAGCAGTTCCTGATCGCGTAACGAGTAACGTACCAGCGGCGAATAGCTTTGAACGGCAAGCACACCCCGCACATCATTGCCGTCGAACAGCGGAATCCCAAGCCATGACGAGGAACGGGCGCCCTCTCTCACCACATCAATCTCACCGCAGGCTTCAAGCCTCAGGGTTTCATCCTGATCGATCAGGCAAGCACGGCGCTGGCGTATCACATACTCCGTTAGGCCACGCTGGCCCCGCCGCGCAGCGGGACGAATAGCCTGACTTTCGTCGACATAATAAGGGAATGTCACTTCTCCCGTGGAAGTGTCAAACAACGCGATGTAAAAGTTCAGGGCGACCAATAACTCGCCCACAATCAAATGCAGGCTGTGGAACAGCTCAGCCATATCACCAGGCTGACTGGACAGTTCGGCTATCTGGAACAGCGCACTTTGCAGGTGCTCGGCACGCTCGCGCTCAGCAACTTCCTGACGCAGCGCGTTATTGAGGGCCGAAAGTTCCTGGGTGCGCAACATGACCGTTCGTTCGAGATCAGCCCGGTGCAGGATACGATCCAGCGCCATGGCCACATGGCGAACCACGACCAGAAACAAGGCTCGATCCTCGGCACTGTAAACCCGGGAAACGTCATACACCTGCATGGCCAGCATGCCAAATACTTCGTCCGAGGCATTCTTCAGCGGTGCCCCCATCCAGAACTCCGGGCGATGGCCTACGCAGTAGAAGCGCTTTTGCAGCTGGGCCCGCTCAATGGCCGCCGCATCGACAAACAGCGGTTGAGCGCTGTTCAAGACATATCCGGTCATCGATAGCCGTGACCGATCCATATATTCAGACGCCTCTGACTCCAGCGCGTCCAGATCAGTGATGTCGACGTAATACGGATAGGTGATTTTATCGGTGTCGGAATCGTAGAGCGCGAGGTAAAGATTCTCCGCATCAATCAGAGAAGCAAGCTGATGGTGCACGCCCTCCAGAAACGCGCCGCGATCTCGGGTCGAACTGGCCAGATAGGTAATTTCATAGAGCACCCTCTGGGTGATCTGGGCCCGCGCCAGGGCGTCGGTCTGAAGACGGTGCCCCAGACGTAGTGCCAATGCGGGCAAGTCTGTGTCGCAGGCTTCGTTTTGCGGCGCGACCAGCCACGCCAGCACGCCCTCGCCTTTACCGGCGGCCCAGCGCTGCAACGCGTATTCGCGACAGAAATCATCGAACCGGTCGTTGGCAACGCTCACGGACCAGCGCATCGGGCTTTCGCCATGCCCCAACAGATGCATAGGGTCGCCGACGGCATACACCGCCCACGGCACATCCCCCATCCGATCCTGGATCGCGGCAAGTACTACGTCGATAGGTTCACCACCTAAGTTCGCTACAGCAGCCGACGCGGCGTCGGCCAGGTATCGACTGGCAGGATCATCACCAACACTTGATTGAGCTCGGTCAGAGGCCAAGGGCGGAACACTCATGAAAGCTCCAAAACCAAAGACAGCAGGCGCTTATATTCGCGGCGTGTGCAAAACCGTGCAAGTGGCATATTCATATCATCTGCAAGAAAGCCGCCAGAATTATCGGCAAGCGAACTTCAGCCTTGAGCGCAACCAGGTTCAAGGTCAGAAAATATTGGAACGAGACAGTGAAATTATTAATCAGGCAGCCAAAAGACCACCGGATAATTCAGGCAATGGGGCGGGAGGTAATGGAGGTAATACCTAACAGCTGAGCCTGATCCAGTACCGATGCGGGAGGCGCGTCGGCCGTAGGCATGATCAGGCTGTTCTCTGCGTCGCCGAAGTGCAACTGCAGTAAATGTAGAGCTGCGATATGCGCGGGTAGCGACTGTTGATCCAGTTCGAGCAGGTGCTCACGCGCTTGCTCGTTGAATCGATAAGAAATGCAGTGACGATAAGTCATGCGCTTTTCAGCCTTTGTCAGTTCAACGCATGACCGTACATTTCGGATTTCTTGATGAATGCGTTCCAGCGACCAAAGGAAAGACTTTGACGCGCAGTGGCAGCGATCCACACAGGCCCCGTGGTCTGGTGGATTCCAACCATTCCCATCATCGCGGAGGTTGCGTCGTTCAGCTCAAACATCAATACGTTTGCTTGCGCGCTGAAATCAATGTGCATAGTCATAAGTTAAGCCTTTTAGCGATGGAGACCCTTGGACAAAGACCCCCTTGCAAGTCATAGGACACTGCGTCCGTTGATATAGCCGTAAGCTTCCGATGGGCGGTCATTAATAAACGTATTCTATTTTACGAGTCGCTGCCCACGCTCATTTGTAGACCATCCTGCCTGCACCTTTTGAGGGCGACGGATCTGCATTCAGGTATGGCAGACATATGTACCTACACGCTCAGGAGGAAGGCCTGCAAACTGGCCTTCATCATGCGCAGCCGCGTTCAACTGGCTGAGGGCTCTGTAGCCCTATCAAGGTCAAGCGCGAGGTTAACCCTCAAGTTTTCTGCTGCTCATACCGAAACAAGCAGGCAGGGAGGCCAAAAATGGCACCATTCCTGCTTGAGTCATTTTAATGAAGGTTTTGTGACATTATGATTACCGTATCAAACATCTTAATCACCTTCGCAATTTTGAAGTAATGCGTCCGCTCCCGATAAGGCGGCGATTACATAAGAGGTGAATACTGATGAAAGAGCGGGCAACCGTGATTTGCAAGCGTGACGGCAGGATTCTGTACGTGCGCAAGCCAAAGTCAAAATGGGCTCTGCCGGGCGGCAAGATTGAAGTCGGCGAGACGCCGGAGCAGGCAGCAGTTCGTGAGCTGAGCGAGGAGACCGGGCTGGAGAATCTCGATCTGGTTTACCTGGATGAGTACGAGAAAGATAACGTCATGCACTTTATCTTTATGGCCGTACTTTCATCCTCGGCCCAACCTGCGCCGCAGAACGAGATTGCCGCGTGCAAATGGTCGCACGTCAAAAACGTCAGCGACCTCAATGCCAGCGCGGCTACCAAATCCATCGTCAAATCGTTCGCCAGACAAGCGGTGTAACCACCCCGCTGCAATCTAACGCCCTTGATCCTGCTGAACATCTGCGACGCTTTATCAGGTCGGGACGTTTGAGCCATAAGAAAACCCCGGCATGTGCCGGGGCTTGATCAAGTGTGTATGGCTCAGGTCCTGACCAGCAGGCCCATCGTAAATCCGTCCACTGAGGCAATCTTGCCGCGCCACAACACGCCCTCTGCGCAAATAGGGCTCTGGTCGCTGGAGTAGGTTTTGCAGTCTTTCAAATGAATGAAGTGAAATGCCGTGGTTTCGTCTGCCGACTCGCCAGGCGTGAAGGACAAGATAATTTTTTTCATGGACTCGTCGACGCCGCCGTCAAATTGAGCCAGCGGAGCGGCCATATCCTCAGCAAGCTGCTTGAAGTACGTGTCGTGCGAGATCAACTGACCTGAGACGAGATTGCCGCCAACAGAGAGCGTTATGCCGATTTCTACCGGCGTGGTGACGACAAACTTGACCAGAAACTGCAATAACCAGTCGATTTGCTTGCCTTGATCCTTCAGATGCGCGATCAGCTCATCATATTTCACGTCCTGGGACGTGGCTGTGAGGCTCTGCTCTACTTCCGACATCGACTGCTCCTTGCCTTACAAAATAATGAGCTTTAGCTATAGCCCAGATTTGTGAAAAACGAAACCTGTGGTTTGACCGTTCAAGCCATAACCTCCTGATTAATGTCGACTGCCAGGAAAACCGCCACCTTTATCCTGATGGCTTCACAGCACAAATCTGCACACCGACGTCGCGCGAATTAGAATTAGTCCGTTTGTATGTAGCTTATCGCCACTGTTAAGATGCGGCATGGAATAGCAGTTAGCCTGAATAAAGAAGGATTTATGTCCGCGGTCAAAGAGATTTATCAGCAGTTTCCACATACCTTCAAACATCTTGATTCCACGCTGTTCCTGGTCAAAGCGCCCTCTGATGCCAAGCGTGATGCGCTGCGTCATCTGGTTGAAGGCAGGCGTGCTGCGGGCCTTGAGCGGGTAAGTGCTCCACTGAAAGGTGTAGAAGACGAACTTTTTGCCAAAGCCCAGCCACTCGACAGCCTCAAAGCAAAAATCCGGGTAACCCTGGGACGAGCCAAGCGAAACGGCATGTATGATTGGCCGGTGGAAGAAGTACTCAATACAGCTGAAGCTCATCGTCGCGGCGCACCGATTGCTCCTCTTGCAGGTTTCGGCTACAGCAAATCGCCACTCGGAATCACTCAGGAATATTTTATATTCACTGAGTTGCTCAGCGAGCACATCAATGGCATGACGTGGATTGAGTCGACCCCAGGGGAGATCGAAACATTCATCCAGCTTTCTTTTCGCCTCCTGCGCGTGCTGCATAACAAACAGATTACTCACATGGATTTCTGGGCCAATAATGTGATGGTCAATCTGGCGCCGCAAGATATCCCCATGGCTATAGACCTGGAAAACTGCTTCCCGACAACATCACAATACTTCAGTGAAACCCTGGCATTTCAATTCGGCTTTTTCTACCAGCGAGACATTTATCGCTTTATTACTGAAGCGCGGTACGACCAATTGGTAGCTGAAGAGCTGGAAATGTATAAAGCCATCGACAGCGAAGCTTTTGAAAGCATTTACGGGCTTAGCAAGCACGAGAGAATCGGCCGCAAGGACCGACGCGAGATATTCTGGAAAGGCAAATTCGTCACTGGCTAGCAAAGGCTACTGCACGATAATGTCGAGTCAAGTTTCTCCGCACGAACGTCGCTGGCTCTTCATGAGCCCTGCCCCCCTCCCTCTATACAGCCTCTTCTCCACGGTCATGCATCAAGCACTTGCTTAGTGCCAAGCAATCCGTAAAACCGGCGCTGAAACTCACTCGATCAATTCAACGCGGCAGCCGGAATGCAGAAGAGTACAAAACCTACCTCTCGATCCGCATGAAGCCAAGCGACAGCCCCTGTCCCACAAATCACGTCGATTGAACCCTTGCAGCGCCATCGTGACTAAACATTAACGACCAAGGGAGTGTATGACGATGGGTAACTCAGAGAGCTGGAACGTAATAGCATCAATCATGAATATGCCCGTGTTATGGATCGTATTCGCGACCATTCTGGTCGTCGTCGAGTTTCTGGTGGTGATGCGAATCGTCAAAAGCGAAGGTAGCCGTGAAAGCAAATGCCTGTGGATTCTGGCGCTGGTGTTTGTCCCCGTTCTGGGGCTTATTGCCTGGGTGTTCGCAGGACCCAAGACCAAGACAGCCCGCTCGGAATCTCGCGGTTAAGCAAATCAATACGGATAAAGGTCGCTTGCGGGTTGATCAAGCACGCGGTTAGCAGGTGCGCCTTATCGCCCCCGCACCTTTATCCGATAGACGGATACGTTTACGGCCGTTCTCCCGGCCCAATAGGCCGCTTACTGGCGTAGCGTTTGCTACACAGGTGAGTAGCCGCACTGAAAAGACTTAATGTTGACGCAGCAAACTATTTACTCAAGCTCAAGGACGCAGCGATGCGCCGGATATAACCAGGAGACGTAACGTGTCAACTCTCAGTGAAATCGCAGCGAACCACGCGAAAGCAATCAGGACACTGGATGCAGAGTCGGCTATGTTGAAGGCACTGTGCGCTCCAGCGTTGCCAACTGACGAGGCTGCTACCGATTCAACGCAGCAAATGCCGCCACATACCATTGCGGCAATCCACAACGGCATGTCAGGGCATGCGATGGGCGTTTGAGCAGATGGGAGTGATCACATCGAGCTAGCTAAATGTCATGATCAGGCCGACCGTGTTGCATACTGATGCTATGCATCACGGACTAACCCTCATCTGGACCTCACATGACACCCAACGCTGAACGCTATAACCCCTCCACCGAATACGCCGACAAACTGATTTCGCGCATCGGACAAACACCGTCCTGGATCGCAAAGCGCATCGGTGTGACGGATAAGCGCATTCGCTACATCCTTGAAGGCGAAAGAACCGTCAAAGGGGAGACCACTCCGATCCAGATGACGTACACAGAGCAGTTTGCTCTTGAGTGCCTTGCTGAAGAGGCAAGCGCAAAGAAAAAATAGATTCGCCCTGCCGTCAGGCAGCCATCAAATACCTACTACCCCCCCAAAACTGAATCACACCTACCCGTCTCAGGTGCCTGACTATAATGGACAGCGCCAAAGCTGCGCTACGGCCGCCACAGCCGCGCAGGCCGAAGCTTGCCCTCATGCTAGATTACGGTCTAACCGACATGAGGTGAACTTTGAAAGGACAGTCTGTGGCGCCTGAGATTGGAGATATCTATAGCGTTTATTCGAGCAAGCTGCGGCAGTATGTCGCCTGCCAAGTGACGGCGCTCAAGGAGAACAGCGAGCGCAAGGGCCAGCAGATGGCGGCTGTGTTGGAACTGGACTGGAGCGGCGACGCCTTGCCGCAGGCGAGCGAACTGGCGGCCATGCGCCCGCTGGTGGTCGATTTCTTTTTCCGGCGTGACAAGCATGAACACGTTTATGTCAACGCCGAGGTGCCCGCCGCTTACACTCTGGTGGGCAATATCGCGCCGCTGGTTCTTGAAGACACCACCACTTATGGCCACTGGAATACCGGCGAAACCATGTACCACCAGCGGCAATGGGAGCAGATCGATGTCGCCCGGCGCCAGCGTTTCAAGGCTGCTTCAGGCGACGTCGAGGTGACAATTGGCGGTCATGTGTTGCGCCAGGACACCAGTCGCATCGAAGACAACGTCTTGCAGTCAGTCACAGATCTTGCTGAGCTCGACCAACTGCCATGCCTGACAAAAATTCACACCGAGCATGGTTCACAGGCCCTGCTCGACTATGTGAATCAGCATCCCTTTATCACTGAGCTGCTGTGGCGTTCGCCGCAGGTGACGGAGCTTGATCTGCGCAACAGCCGCCTGAGACGCCTGAGCATTGATGTGACCGGCGTGAGCAAGGTGCACCTTAATGACGATTTGATGCATCTGATACTGCGTGGCGAGCCATCGCCACAGTTGCAACTGCACTGCGGCGACGAGGGACGCGCGTTGTATCTGACCTGTAAGGGCGACGTGAAACCCTTCGGTGGCCTCGATCATCTGGGCGGCCTCACGCTCTATGCGGCCAAGGAGATCGACCTAGAGACGGTGGTAGCGCGTTTCCCTGATCTGTGGTTTCTGGATCTGAGAGGCAAGCCGGGCATGGTGTCGAACCTGCCTGCCATCACTGCGCTGGCGCAGTTGCAAATGCTGAGTTTGCACGACCTGTTCGGTTACACGGCAGAGCAATTTCCGGCACCGCAACACCTGCCTCGCCTGTCGACCTTGTGGCTTAGCAGCGTGCCGTTTGACGTGGCGCAGGCTGTCAAGAAGGGATATAAAAAAGCCGCTGCCCTGGGCCTGGACCTTTCGGTGACCCAGCCGCGCAAAAGCCAATGGCTGGCCGAAAACCTGGACAACCCGTTTCGCGACTGGGATGGCCGCGACGAGATGCCTCCCGCCAAGGCAAAAAAAGCGGCCTCCGCCTACAAAGCGTTGCTGTCAGCCACGCGCAGCGTCAACGGCAGCATGGCGGCCGATGCCGTACAGGCCGCCCTGTCCATAATGGTCACCGCCTATGTGGCGACCTTCAACCAGATCGACCAGCGCGGCAGCGTCATAGGCACGATCGAGTGCGAAGAGATCCATGCAGCGCTGGTTGGTTGCCTGAACGCACTGGCGGTGCAAATGGGCGAGCACGGTGCGGCGCTGGTCGACATGGATGGCTTGCTGGACTTGTTCGACGAGTTGCGCGATTTTTGACTGTCAGCAGGAATAGTCTTGCGGCGATCCTGCCCTTACCTTATTCACTATTCGCCGAAAGCCCGCAAGCGAACGCAACTCGATGCAAAACCTATTGGAACGCTCAGGAGGGGTATGACGAGAAGAAAATCGAGTACGCCGAAGTGGGAGCCGAATTGGCATTCTAAGTGGGGTTTTTCAAAAATATTTCCAAAACTGCTGAATAGCAGCCAACAAAAAAGGGCCCACCTCTCGGTGGGCCCTTCTGTACCGGCAGCAGGACCGGATTTTGTTTGGTAGGCGCGACTGGACTCGAACCAGCGACCCCCACCATGTCAAGGTGGTGCTCTAACCAACTGAGCTACGCGCCTGCTGTGGGTCGGCATTCTACGGATATTCAAATGTGTGTCAACATCTTTTTTCGCGCTAACTCCATGAATATGCAAATTTTTTTGCCTTCCCTGTTTTCCTTCTTTGTTTAGTGGCTGGCTGGTGGAGATATTTGATCTCGGGTAGGATCGAGCCATTCGTAAAATATATTAAACGGAGGTTGAAGGATGGCGAACACTCCTTATCCGCAGTCCTATTACGCGGCTTCGGCGAATCCAGTTCCGGAACGCCCGCAGTTGCAGGGAGACGTGGAAACTGACGTTTGTATCATTGGTGCTGGCTATACAGGTCTGTCCAGCGCCCTGTTTCTGCTTGAACATGGCTTCAAGGTGACGGTACTGGAAGCCGCGAAGGTTGGCTTTGGCGCTTCAGGCCGTAATGGCGGGCAGATCGTCAACAGTTATAGCCGCGATATCGATGTCATCGAACGCACTGTCGACCCCCGACACGCCCAACTGCTGGGGCAAATGGCGTTTGAAGGCGGAGCGATTATCCGCGAGCGTATCGCCAGATATCAGATCCAGTGCGACCTGAAAGACGGCGGAGTATTTGCCGCCATCACCGACAAGCAGATGGGTCATCTAGAAGCCCAGAAACGGCTGTGGGAACGTTATGGCCATACCCAGCTCGAGTTGCTGGACAAGCGCCGTATGGGCGAAGTGGTTGCTTGCGATCAATACATCGGCGGCATGCTCGACATGAGCGGTGGCCATATCCACCCGCTTAATCTGGCATTGGGTGAAGCGGCTGCCGTGGAATCGCTGGGCGGCGTCATCTATGAGCAGTCTGCTGCCATACGAATTGATCGCGGTTCCAATCCGGTTGTTCACACGGAGTCAGGCAGAGTCAAAGCACGATTTGTGATCGTCGCGGGGAATGCCTACCTGGGCAATCTGGTGCCGGAGCTGGCTGCCAAGTCGATGCCTTGCGGCACGCAGGTCATTACCACCGAGCCGCTGGATGAAGAATTGGCGAGGACGCTGCTGCCCCAAGACTACTGTGTCGAGGACTGCAATTACCTGCTGGACTACTACCGACTGTCGGCAGACAAGCGCCTGATCTTCGGTGGCGGCGTGGTTTACGGGGCGCGGGACCCGGCGAACATCGAGGCGATCATTCGCCCGAAAATGCTCAAGGCGTTCCCTCAACTCAAGGACGTAAAGATCGATTACGCGTGGACGGGCAACTTTCTGCTGACCTTGTCGCGACTGCCACAGGTCGGGCGCCTGGGTGACAACATCTATTATTCTCAAGGCTGCAGCGGCCACGGAGTGACGTACACCCATCTCGCTGGCAAAGTGCTTGCCGAGGCGTTACGTGGACAGGCCGAGCGCTTTGATGCCTTTGCCGGGCTGCCGCACTACCCCTTCCCCGGCGGACAATTGCTGCGCACGCCGCTCACCGCGCTGGGTGCCTGGTATTACAGCCTCAGAGACAAATTCGGTATGTGATTGCGAGGGAAGCGCCTGATCAGGCGCTTCCCTGCAGAGTCAGCGGGCTTTGAGCGTCTTCAGAGCCTCACCAGCCGCCTGCTCTTGCCCCGCCTGAGCCAGATCATTGGCTGCCTTCGACCAGCGTTGCTCATCCAGATTGGCGGGCAGTTGGCGCGGGCTTTGAATCAGCACAGCCCAACTGCCAGTCTTTTCCCAGGCCGACGTGAAACTACTGAAACTCATCAGCAAGTGTCGATTCATGCCTGCGTGAAGCAGAACCGTCTGTTTAATGCGGTTGTAACCCACCAGCACCCCGTAACGAGGCTCGGTAAATACTGCGCCTTCAGCGAAACGCACCATCACCGGGTAGCCTGCTGACACCTGAGTCAGCAGCGATTGAAGACCCGAGTCCAGCGGATAGACCAGAAAGCCATACTGTCGAGCGACTTGCTGCATATTCTGCTCGAGTCTGGCCTCGCCGCCGGGCAACTGCAGCGATTTATCCAGCAATCCTGGAGTTATTTGCACTCGTTGATTAGACAGCATGCTCGCCAGCGCACCAGGGCCGCTTTGGTAGGCATTGCCGCGGAAGAACGGCACATTATTGAGTTCTACGCGATCCGGCAGGCGTTTGATTTCAGGCGTCAGAGCAGAAGCACAACCGCCAAGAGTCAATACAACGGCAACGAGTATTCCAAGACGCTTCAGGCCAGCGACACGGAAAAAGAGAGATACCGGCGACATTTTCACTCACTTCAACAAGCGCCGGACAACCCTCGGCCCAGCTCGGACAAGATAATAGGACGCGCCGGGGTCGGGGTATAGCCTCAATACGCAACGTATAGCCTTGCATAGATCAAATTAGTCATGAAGTTCGACCACTGGTCAACTAACGGAAACATGCTACGGACTAGACTGTCGATTATCAGGACCGTAGATGAAAAAGCAGGGTCCGTGGAGGACGTATGAGCCTGGAAATGACAATCGTGATGCTGATCTCCGCTTGGCTGGCCGTGGCCACTGCCATGCTGTGGGGTGTGATGCGGATTTCTCGTCGTCATCATCACCGCAGCGCGCCGCCCGCGCCAACAAAGCCGCTGAAGCCGATCAAGAGCCGCCCACACGCACCGGCCCATTGAGTATCCAATGAAAACGGCCGGTATGAAGAGTATTCATACCGGCCGTTTGCTTTTCAGCTTTTAAGCGGCGCCGTCAGCTATCACGCTTTGGATGTCTGAGCAGCCGCCTCCTTCTTGAGCTTGGACCTGCGGGACATCATGTTCAGGATTTCAATAAAGGCAGAGAATGCCATCGCAGCGTAGATGTAGCCTTTAGGCACGTGAGCACCGAAGCCCTCTGCGATCAGTGTCATACCGATCATGATCAGGAAGCCCAGCGCCAGCATCACGACGCTCGGGTTGTCGTTGATGAACTTGGCCAAAGGCTCGGCGGCCACCAACATGACGATTACGGCAGATACCACAGCGATGATCATGATCGGCAAGTGTTCGGTCATGCCCACGGCCGTGATGATGCTGTCGATGGAGAACACCAGGTCGAGAATCAGAATCTGACTGATCGCCGCACCCATGCTGAGGGTAATGGTGGTATCCAGCTTCTTCTCTTCTTCAGTCTTGATATCGACGCTATGGTGAATCTCGGTCGTGGCTTTCCAGACCAGGAACAGACCACCTGCGATCAGGATCATGTCTTTCCAGGAGAATACCTGCCCCAGAATCTCAATCACCGGCTCGGTCAGTTGTACGATCCACGCGACGGTGCTGAGCAAGCCCAGGCGCAGGAACAATGCCATACCGATACCCAGGCGCCGTGCCTTCAACTGCTGGTGGGCCGGTAGCTTGTTAGTCAGGATAGAGATGAAAATCAGGTTATCGATGCCCAACACGACTTCCATGACAACCAGAGTGGCCAAGGCAATCCATGCAGCGGGGCTTGAAGCGAGTTCTAACAGGTATTCCATGTGTATTGCCCTGATTCAGTCAGTGGTAAAAGTCAGATTTCTTTCTTGCTTTCGTCGTCTTTCTGCTCTGCCTTGGGCTCAGCCATGGACAAGTCCTGCTTGGCATCATCCAGAGCTTTTGTTGCGGCTTTGTGAGTATCGTCGATAGCCTGTTTGGCTGAATCAGTTGCAGTGCTCAGCAGTTGTTTGCTGGAACTTTCAATCTGGTCACAGCCCGCCAACACCAATAACGGTACAGCCAGTAATGCAGCATAGAGAGATTTAATCATCTAGAGCCTCGAAAATTTAACCGGTTTTTAACACTCCGGCGATAGGCCAGCATTCTAGAGAGATCGAACCATCAGGAAAATTCGTATTTTTAAGCGGTATACTTCGTAAATACCGAACCGAGAAGAATCAATGCTTAACTATCGACAGCTGCATTATTTCTGGGTGGTCGCCAAAACCGGCAGCATCGTGCGCGCCTGCGACCAGTTAAACCTCACGGCCCAGACTATCAGCGGCCAGATCAGTCTGCTGGAACAGTCTTTGGGCGTTGACCTGTTTCAGCGTGTCGGTCGACAGCTGGAGCTCACCGAAGCGGGTCGCCTCACCCTGCCCTACGCCGAGCAGATGTTTCAACTCGGTAACGAGCTGGAGTCCATTCTGCGAGCACAGCCGGACGAACCGCAGATATTGTTTCGCGTTGGCGTCGCGGACGTGGTGCCCAAGTCCATCGTATACAGGCTGATCGCACCGACCATGGAATTGAGCGAGCCGATGCGTATCACCTGTCGGGAAGACAAACTTGAACGGTTGTTGGCTGACCTGGCGATTCAGCGACTGGACCTGGTGATCTCCGACAGTCCGATGCCTCCTCACCTGGACATCAAAGGCTACAGCCAGAAGCTCGGCGAATGCGGGATCAGTTTTTTTGCCACTGCGGAGCTTTTCGAGCGCTATGGGCAAGACTTTCCCCTCGGCATGCAAGGTGCACCGCTGCTGATTCCAGGGCAGGAAACCGTGGTGCGCAGTCGACTCATGCGCTGGTTTGCGGAGTTGAAGGTTCAGCCGAGGATCGTCGGAGAGTTCGACGACAGTGCCCTGATGAAGGCCTTTGGCAAATCCGGCAGCGGGATATTCGTCGCGCCGAGCGTGATTGCCGATGAAGTGCAGGCGCAGTATGGCGTGCAGCTACTCGGCCAGACGGATGCCGTGACCGAGTCGTTTTATGCCATTTCGGTGGAGCGCAAGGTCAAGCACCCCGGCATCGTTGCGATTACCGAGGGCGCCCGACTGAAGCTGTTTACCGATGCAGTTTAGGGACGTAAAGGACTTAAACAGTACCCATGAAATCGCGCTTGCCGATTTCGATGCCATTGTGGCGCAGCAGGTCGTAGGCGGTGGTTACGTGGAAGAAGAACTGCGGCAGGCTGTAGCTCAACAGATAAGTCTGGCCGGTAAAGCGTTTCTCTTTAGGGGTGCCCGGGCGAAGGATGATTTCAATTTCTTCATTGCCGTCGATTTGCTCGGGCTTGATGCTACCAATGAAGTCCAGAGTCTTGGCCAGTAGCGCCTGGAGCTCAGCGAAGCTGGTTTCAGTGTCGTCATACTTCGGCATTTCGACCTGAGCCAGACGCGCCGATGCACCTTTGGCGAAGTCCACAGCGATCTGCACCTGGCGAGTGAAGTTCAGCATGTCTGGATACAGACGCGCCTGCAGCAGTGCTTCAGGCTGGATGTTTTTCTGCGTGGCGTGCGCTTCGGCTTTAGTCAGGATCTGGCTCAACGCGTTAAGCATCTGCTGGAAAACCGGGACAGAAGCTGAGTACAGGGAAATAGTCATGACAGTTCCTTCAAAGAAAGTGGCTGATTATAGGCATGTGTAGCCAAGCGCGCTGTGGCTCTTTTTAACTGACATCCTTTGGCTGACAGTTGCGCTGGAAATAATTACCCACACGCCCTAGGCTGTCTGCCCGCCATCGCCTACGGAAAGAGCCATGTCCACAGAACAGTCTTCGAACAGTCCTGCCGAACAACCCGATGCGCTGAATCTGAGCAGCACCGAGGTGCGCATTCTAGGCTGCCTCATCGAAAAACAGGCGACCAGCCCGGAAACCTATCCGCTGACCCTCAACGCACTGGTCACTGCATGCAATCAAAAGACCAGCCGCGATCCCGTGATGAACCTTAACCCCGGTCCGGTCGGGCAAAGCCTGCGCGCACTGGAAGGCCGCGGCCTGGTTCGGCTGGTCATGGGCAGCCGCGCTGATCGCTGGGAACAGCGCGTCGATAAAACGCTTGAGTTGGTCCCTGCGCAGGTGATCCTGGCGGGGCTTCTGTTGCTGCGCGGCCCGCAGACGGTCAACGAACTGCTGACCCGCAGCAACCGGATGCACGATTTCGAGGACAGCGAGCAAGTCGTCCATCAACTGGAGCGGCTGATTGCCAGAGGCCTGGCGATTCTGCTGCCACGCCAGTCAGGACAACGCGAAGACCGTTACATGCATACGCTGGGTAATGCTGAAGATCTGCAGGAAATCCTTGCAGCCCGACAAAGCCAGCCAGAGCGCGCTTCCTCAGCGAGCAACGCCAGCGCCGAGCGTCTGGATGAACTGGAAGCGCGTATTGCGGTACTCGAAGAGCGCCTGGCGAAGCTCGAATAACCCCTGCCCGTCAGCGACTACCCGGGCCGGGCATTGTCTTACCCGGCCCGGGCAAACGCGGCCGCCTGGCGAAACTGCTCGTCATCCGGACGCACGCCGGTGTACAGCACAAATTGCTCCAGCGCCTGAATCGCGGCGACTTCATCACCACTGATGACTCGCTTGTTTCTGGCGCGTGCAGCTTCCACAAGCGGCGTATTGACCGGGTTGGCGACGACGTCGAACACAGTCTCTGCCGCATCAATGGCGTCCAGGCTGAATGCAAGCTCATCGGCCTGGGGACCAATCATGCCCAACGGTGTCACGTTAACCAGTAACGGCGGCCGCTCATCACCCAGATCGGCCCGCCAACGCAGGCCGCAGGATTGCGCCAACGTCCGACCGGCTTTTTCGTTGCGGGCAATAATGGTCCCCTCAGTAAATCCCGCGTCGCGCATGGCGAACGCGACAGCCTTGGCCATGCCACCACTGCCGCGCAGGGCGAACGCAGTGCGTGGAACGGCTCGGCTGTCCATCAATTGAGCGACGGCAATGTAGTCCGTATTGTAGGCTTTCAAGTGGCCTGCGGTATTAACGATAGTGTTGACTGACGCAATAGCGGCCGCCGAAGGATCCATTTCGTCAATCAACGGGATGCTTGCTTCCTTGAACGGCATCGAGACGGCGCAGCCACGAATCCCCAGCGAGCGCATTCCCGAGAGGGCACCCGGCAGGTCCGAAGGACTGAAAGCTTTGTAATAGAAGTTCAGCCCCAGTTGTTGGTAAAGGTAGTTATGGAAACGAACGCCGAAGTTGCCGGGTCTTGCAGCGAGGGACATGCACAGAACCGTTTCCTTGTCGGGGACAACAGCCATACTTTTCTCCTGAACGGTATTAGTAAAAGCCTCATGGGAAGGCGTAATATCTGCACCGCAACATGGCGCGGTAAAAATCGGCCAACTATTTGTACAAAAGGACCTTACACAAAATTTACTCAGCGGCTTCGCAGTTTTTCCGCAAAGCGCTGTCTTAAGAGTTATCCCGTGGCAGTGCTTGAGAGTGACGCAGGCTCGCGACAACGGGTTGAAAGTGAGGAACAGTCATGATTCGTCAAATCCCCAAGGTTGCCTTGTTGTTAGCTGCTCTGGCCATGGCCGGCCAGGCGAATGCCCATGGCGGCGGCCGTGGCTGGGCGGGCCCGGCAGTTGTGGGTGCAATCGTAGGTGGCGTGGTCGGCGCTGCGGTATCGTCCGGTCGCGACAGAACGGTCTATGTCGAGCAGCAGCCGGTCTATGTTCAACAACCCGTGTATGTTCAGGCTCCGCCGCAGCCAGTCTATTATCAACCGGCCTATCAGGTTGTAGCGCCACCGCCAGTGCGCGTATACGGTCCACCGCCTGGCTATTACGGCCCACCACCCGTGTATTACGGCCCACCGCGCGGCTATTACGACCGTGGTCGCTGGTAATCATTGATAAGCAGCCCTGCCCTCACCGGCGGGGCTTTTTTTCGCAAGTTGAATGATAACGACTACATTGAGACTCAAGATTGGCGGGTCAAAGACGATAGCCTGCTAACGTCCATTCTCGACCCACGAGCCAGGGTATAACTCTCCAACAACCTCTCTGCTCAGTTCGTCATAACAATAAGGAACTCAACATGCCGACACAGAACCCACATCGAACGGTCGGACTCTGTACGTCGAACAAGGTCTACAGCGCCTTGACTGAACTCAAGAGCCTCGAAGGCCACCGTACTGCAAAGTTTATTGCGCTGATGGCGCAGAATCTGGTTGAGAAAGGCGTGCTGTCAGATGAGGAAGTGATCGCCATGCTGGACCAGGTCGTCGACTGATCCCTTTCGGCCTGAGTTGCGTCGGCCTTCTGTTCATCAATGTCCACTATCGAGCGCGTTGATTTCTGCTGAGTCCAGTGACGCCGTAGAGTAGCGCCATAGATTGTTGGAGGCACTTATGAGCACACTCAAAATCATGTCCGTGGTCGGCAGCGCAGTCCCTCAGGCGCTCAGAGCCCAAGGTCTGCTGGCCTGTTGGTATCTGGTCCATAACGGAGAGCCCGTCAGCGGCCCGTTCGAATCATTGAATGCCGCCCAGGCACGTTCTGAGCTGGTCGAAGAGCATCCGCTCAACAGCTAGATAGATGTTTAACAGCCCGGCTCAACGCCAGGCTGATACTTACCCGGTTAAGCTCCCTGAATCGTGCGTTGCTCCGCACACCCCATTGCCCGCATTGGTCCCCTGATGCGGGCTTTTTTACGTAGCTACTTCCAGGCGATGTCAGAGACGCTCAGCCATTGCCGCATTGACCTGGCAACGATGGGTCAGCTTCTGCAGACGCTTCTCCATACTCATGAACACCACCCGATCCGAACGACCACTTTCCAGCTCATCGATAAGGTCACTGGCGACCTGACGCAACTCGTAAGCGATCACCACGCGGTCATCATTGAGGTCATGCTTGTGGGATTCGAACAGACGGTGCAGATAGTTCTCCAGAACATACTTCATCCGGTGCCGGTCAGTGGCACGCAGGTGGTTCAGGCTCAGATTGATTTTGCCCAGCAACTCGCTGAGCTCTCCACACAGATACTGCATGCGTCTGGCGTAACCAATCTGCCCGTCGCGCATGGCCTTGTGTTGCACTGAGGCTTCCTGACTGCGCTGAATGCCAGGAACGGCAACGGCGACCATCATGCCAATGATCAAGCCGGTTGCCTGAACCCAGCCCGCCCAGTCTGCGGGACGCGAGAAGAAACCTGCCCCCATCAAAAGCACGGCTATTGCGCCAGCCACTATCACTAAAACAACGTAATCCTTGCTGATAAACCCTTTGGGCATCACGCGACTCCTTCGGCCTGTGTCGGCAGCTATCGATGGCATGGGATGCTAATCGGTGCGGGCGCTGGATACCATGACTATCGTTACCGTGGACGATTTTTCAACCGCCGCGGAAAAACTTAAATCTTACATATATTAGTGAATCGCCCTACAACAACCATCGACAGTGGTCAGGCCTACTCATAAAATGCCGAGCAGTTTCTCTACCCGTGTGAATACCACACTCCATTCTTAGTGAGCCTCGCTCTTGAAAATTCGTCTTCACATTTTGGGCCTTTTATTTGCACTTACAGGCCCGGCACTTTCCACCAGCGCCTCCGCGAACGACCCCGCCCCACTTAATCGTGATCCTTCTCTACTTCATCTGGCATCCGGCAGCGCGATGCTTGTTGACCTGCAGACCGATAAAGTTCTGTATTCCAGTAATCCTGATGTCATCGTCCCCATTGCCTCTGTGACCAAGCTCATGACGGCGATGGTTGTGCTGGACGCCAAGCAGTCCATGGATGAAGTCATTCCGGTCAATATCTCGCAAACGCCAGAAATGAAAGGCGTGTTCTCCCGAGTCAAACTGGGCAGCGAACTGCCCCGCCGTGAAATGCTGCTCATCACCCTGATGTCTTCCGAGAACCGCGCAGCAGCAAGCCTGGCGCACAGTTATCCGGGCGGCTATGCAGCGTTTATTCTGGCAATGAATGCCAAAGCCAAGGCACTGGGCATGAAACACACGGTGTATGTCGAGCCTACCGGTCTATCGATCTACAACGTTTCTACCGCCCGCGACCTGACCAAACTGTTGCTCGCATCGCGCAAATACCCGGCCCTCAGCGAGCTGAGCACCACCTCGGAAAAAACCGTGACGTTCCGTAAGCCAACCTACAGCCTGGGCTTCAGTAACACTGACCATCTGGTTCGTAAATCCAACTGGGATATCAAGCTGACCAAGACCGGCTTTACCAATCAGGCTGGACACTGTCTGGTGCTGCTGACCAGCATGGCCAATCGTCCTGTTGCGATGGTGATCCTTGATGCATTCGGCAAATACACTCACTTTGCAGATGCAAGCCGCATACGCCAGTGGATGGAGACAGGCAAAAGCAACCCGCCGCCAGCCGTCGCGCTGCAATACAAGAAAGAAAAGAATCTGGTGATGAAGCAACAGGGTTTGCAAGCCACTGAGTGACCTGCAGGGCTCACAGGCAACTAAAAAGGCCGCCAGCTCCTTGAGGAACTGGCGGCCTTTTCGTTGCAGCTAAGTGCTTAGAGGTTGAATTGAGTGACCAGCTTGGTATTCAAGTAAGCCTCGATCGCCTCGGTACCACCTTCGGAGCCGTAGCCGGAATCCTTGATGCCCCCGAATGGAACCTCCGGCAAGCCGATGCCTTGATGGTTGATCGAAAGCATACCGGCTTCAATCTGGGTGCTCAGCGCGTGAGCCGTCTTCATCGACGTGGTAAACGCATACGAAGCCAGACCGAATGGCACACGATTGGATTCGGCAATCGCCTCTTCCACGGTGTCGAACGGCACCACCAGGGCAACGGGGCCAAAGGGCTCTTCGTTCATGATGCGCATCTCACGGGTCAAGCCGCTGAGCACAGTCGGTTCGAAGAAATAGCCAGGACCGTCAATAGCTTTGCCGCCTGCATTCAGCGTCGCCCCCGAAGCCTTGGCATCATCAACCAGGGCAACCAGCGCTGGAATGCGGCGATCGTTGGCGACCGGCCCCATGGTTACCGTTGAATCCAGACCGTTACCGACCTTGATCTCCTTAGTCAGCCCAACGAATTTCTCGAGAAACGCGTCGAATACGCCGCGCTGCACCAGAATACGGGTCGGCGACACGCAGACCTGACCGGCGTTGCGGAATTTGGCAGTTGCCAGCACGCGCGCAGCGAGATCGACATCTGCATCGTCAAAAACCAGTGCCGGGGCATGACCGCCCAGTTCCATGGTCGCGCGCTTCATGTGCTGCCCGGCAAGTGCGGCGAGTTGCTTGCCAACCGGAGTCGAGCCGGTGAATGTCACTTTGCGAATGACCGGGTGAGCAATCAGGTACGAGGAAATTTCCGCGGGGTTACCGTATACCAGGCCAATGACACCGGCTGGGACACCGGCGTCCGCGAAGGCGCGGATCAATTCAGCAGGTGAACCCGGAGTTTCTTCCGGTGCCTTGATAATGATCGAGCAGCCTGCCGCCAGCGCCGAAGACAATTTGCGCACGATCTGGTTGATCGGGAAATTCCAAGGCGTAAACGCTGCGACTGGCCCTACAGGCTCTTTGACGACTTTCTGCTCGACGTCTGCGCCACGGGACGGAACGATGCGGCCGTAACTGCGACGCCCCTCCTCGGCCAGCCACTCGATCACGTCCGCACCCGACAATACTTCAGCGCGGGCTTCAGCCACCGGCTTACCCTGTTCCTGCGTCATGATCCGGGCAATGGAATCTGCGCGCTCGCGCAGTAAATGCGCTGCTTTTTGCATCGTTTTGTAGCGATCATAGGCCGAGGTTTTGCGCCATACAGCGAAACCGCGCTCGGTAGCCGCCAGCGCGTCATCGAGGTCAGAAATGCTGGCGTGTGCAACAGTGCCCAATTGCTGGCCGGTAGCGGGATCAATGACTGGCTGGGTGCGACCATCCTGGCCTGCACGCCATTGACCGTCGATGAAGAGCTGTACATCAGGATACATAGCGATTCTCCAGTTGCATTCGCAAGGACAGAAATGTGCTTTTCAAAAGCGCTACGAGTTCAATGGGGGCGCAATGGTGTATATCAAGGCATTTCCACCCACCGCTTTTGAGGAGCAAGCATCCATCAAGCCTTGGTTCGTTGCTGCCACGCAGCAGCCAGCCCGCTCAGGCAGATGACGGCGATGCCCAGTTGCGCAGTCAACGAGGGCGCATGGCCAAACACCAGATAACCCAGCAGCCCCGCGAACACGATCTGGCAGTAGCTGAACGGGGCCAGCATCGCAGGCGCCGCATAACGAAAGGCCTGAGTCAGCAGCAAGTGAGCAACCATTCCGCACGCGCCCAGCGCCAGCATGAACGGTAAATGCTTGAGTTCAGGCGCAGTCCAGAAAAATGGCAGGAGCGCGGTCATGACCAGGCTGTTGAAAAGCCCTGCGAAGAAGTTGCTGGTGGTCGGGCTGTCATGCGCGCTGACCATGCGGGTAAGCAGCTGATAGGAGGCAAATAACGTGGCAGACCCCAGCGGTAGCAAGCTGGCTGGAGTAAACAGCTCTCCGCCGGGATGCACAATGATCAGCACGCCAGCGAAGCCTACAAGCACCGCGGCCCATTGCTTGCGCGTGACATGCTCCCCTAATAGCGGCACCGATAAGGCGGTAATCAACAGGGGAGCAAGAAAGTTGACGGCGGTTGCTTCAGCCAACGGGATGTACATCAATCCGGTGGTGAACAACAAACTGGTCCCCAGCAGACACAGCGCGCGCATTATCTGCAGCTTCAGGCGTTTGGTGCGCAACACGCGCAGCCCTGCAGAAGGCATGAAAATACCGGCCATCAATAGCGTATGCACCACATAACGAACCCAGACGACCATGAAGATCGGGTAAAACCCGGACAGGTATTTGGAAATGGTGTCGTGACTTGAAAAAAGGAAAGTCGCCAGAACAATGAGCGCGATGCCCTTGAGTGGCTGATTGACGCCGGATAATGGCGTGCTGACGGTACTCATCTAGTTTCCTTGGCATGGCAGAAAACAGTCGCCTATTCAGATGCCGAACGCCAGCGCATCCGATCTCCCTGAATAGCGTATGGAGGAAAGAATATAGAAGCTGCCCCGGTTATCCAAACAATGCCGAGGCTAATGACGAAATTAAATGACTGGTCAGTCCAGTCGGGACACTCAGGTCCAGATTCGCAACAGAGCGCCCTTCGCCCCGGAAAGAGGATCGCTTATTGGCAAAGGGACTTCGGAAATACGCTGCCGGGAAGCAATCAACGCCGCATGATCGGCACGCTGGATGTCGTACTGGCTCCGATTGGATGGATAGGCGCCCACGACCAGAAAGTCATCACTTTGCTCCAGACAACAGTGACCGGTGCCAGCAGGCAACACCAGGACATCCCCTGACGCTACCGTGACTTCCTGCCCGTATTCGCCACCAAGCTTGACTCTCGCCGCTCCACTGGCAACGCCGAGCACTTCATGGGCAGTGGAATGATAATGGTGATAATCAAAAATCACATCACGCCATAGCGCTGGCCAATGATTACCGGTGAAGAGTCGCTCGAACTCGGCCGCCATGTCCTCGCTTTCAAACGATATTCCCCGGTACACCAACACAGGTAGTCGACTGTTAGGGACTTCCCGGTCTCCTTCGAAAAACAATTGCTCGGGTGCACGTGAAACCATGATGGCGGCTCCTTGCCTGATGGACTAATCCATGTCGACTCCTGCTGATCGCCGATATTGCCAGCGTCAGACAGGCGGACATGCTTGAGACGTAACCAACGGCACCGTAAAGCTGAACTCACTGCCATGACCCAGTTCACTGCGAACCCAAAGATCGCCGCCATGGGCTTTCACGATGCCCATCGAGATGTACAGCCCCAAGCCGGTACCACTGGGATTGCCTTGCCTGATTCGCCAATAGCGCTCAAAGACATGAGGCAGATGCTCAGGTGCAATCCCCGCCCCCGTATCAGTGACACTGAACCTGACGTAGCTACCCTCTTTCACAGCCTTGACCCCGACGCTGCCTTCCCTTGGAGTGAACTTGATGGCATTGCCGACCAGATTGGACAACACCTGGAATAATCGCTCCGGGTCGGCTGAAATCTGCAGGTCCGGCTCGGAGACAAAGCTCAACTCGACAAATTTGTTCAGTGCCAATGGCGCAAGAAGAGAATAGCCCTCTTCAAAGATCTGGCTGACATCCATGCGCTGCGATGTGATGGAGTAACGACCTGCTTCGATCTTCGACGTATCCAGCAAGTCCTCCAACAGATTAGTCATCCGCGTCGTCGCCCGCTGCATGGTGTCGATGGCGGAGTTGACACGTTTGGATGATGGGCCACTATCGGCGCCTATCAATCGCTGCATCATGCCGCACTGCATGACTATGACCGTCATTGGGCTGCGCAGGTCGTGGGAGACCACCGCTACCAGATCATCGCGCGCACGAACCGCGTCCTGCTCTCGTGACACCTGACGAGCAAGATCCGCTTCCAGCGCTGAGCGCCGCAAATCGGCTGCGGCAAACAGGTCGCCTGCGCTCCAGCGATGCGCCTTGCCATCAACCTGTTCTTTCCAGATCTCGAAAGACTTGCGAGGCTGGAGCCGGCTACCCGCTTCGGTTTCCGAAAGCTCCATAGGCTTGCTGGGATCACCACTCCAGTTGACACTCTCCTTGACCTCTGGACGAAACCACAGCACAGCATTATCCACTGGTTTAGGTAGGGTGAAACTCAGCAGCCCACTGGCGACGTCCTGATATTCATGTGCATCGGGAAAGTCTGCACTCAGGCTGGACGACTCGTAGATGCCGACAGGCTGCTGTTTAACCCAGGCATACAGCGTCTGGATCTGCTCATCGCTCGGACAGGCACCCCACGTATGCAAGCGATCCTCTACCAATACCGCAATGCCCGATGCCCCGGTCAGCACCATCAACTGCTCAGGACTTTGCGCCAACGCTTCCAACACGTCCTGCTGCGTTGCCAAGCGCATCGCCTGCACAAGCTCGGTGAGCATCACCTCTTTCTTCTGCCGCTGCCGGGCGACCTCCGCTTCCTCAAGCGCGCTGATCTGCATCGACAACACCTGACCAATGGTCTGGCAAGCCGCGCGCAAGCCGTGCGGCACCAGCAGGGGCGTGCGATTCCCACAACTGATCAAGCCCCACAGGCGATCGTCCTTGAGCAGCGAAATACTCATTGAAGACAGCACGCCCATGTTCTTCATGTATTGGCAATGAATCGGCGAAACACTGCGCAGCAACGAATGCGTCATATCCAGTGGCAGTAACGTGTCCGGGCGCAGCAAGGGGACCAGCGGCACGGGCATGTAGCGAGCGTCGGGGATGATCCGCAGCCAGTTGAGACGGTATAACTCCCGTGCCTGGCTCGGAATGTCGGACGCCGGGAAAAACAGGCCGTTGTAAGTGTCCATTCCCGGGCTGGAGGCCTCGGCAATCACCTGACCGTGTCCCTCCTCCTCAAAACGATAAATCAGCACCCGGTCATAGCCCGTCAACGCCTGAATCTCGCGGACACTTATTTCGTAGAGCTCTGGGAGGGATTTTGCGCCTTGCAGACGACGCAAGGTCCTGCCCAGGCCGCGATCCAGATGCTGCATGCTGGCCGAATTGAGTTCGCCGGGATTTTCGATCTCCAGCATCAGCATTTCATCGTGACGATGCACGGTACAGTCCACCCACTTTCCGTCATAAGCCAACGTGAGTGGATTGACCTCATCCAGCGAGCTGGCAGCCAATGCATTGCGTACCTCCTGCGCCTGCTCAGTGCCCAATACGACGTCCAGGTCCTGACCGACCAGCTCTGATGCAACACGGCCGAAAAGCACATCAGCATTGGCACTGAGTTGCTGCACAATCCAGGTACTTTCGTTGACAGCCACCAACACACCGTGAGGCTGAATAGCGCCCGGAATCTGGATAGGCTCATGATCACAGTTGGCCAGCAACCGATCAAAGACATCACCGTCGTCAACAATCATCACAAAATCTCCGCTCGCCTCACACGCAAGCAATATGAACAAAGGTAGCAAATACGGCGCTATCGGCCTGCCTGGTCGTAATCTGAACGTTGTGTAGAGGTTAACGCTTTGCTCTTAATGATCGCTGATCATCAAGCGGGCCCGATACGCCCTGCCCACCTGCACATGTCATTGGATACAGCGTTTAATTTTCAACGAATGTTTTGCCAATGGCGTGTAATTGCTGCAATACAGATCACAGTAAAATTTTTGCGAGGTCTCAACGATATACCCGCAAACCTGTGTGCTGGAGAGGAACACTTGACTGGACTGACCTTACGCTGCACCTGAAAAGCCGCGAAATGCCCGCATATGAGGGTGTTGACTGCCGTATGGAGAGATTTTCTTCGAACAAGAATCAGTGCTCGTAACCATGGCACACGAACGAGTTCGACGCACCGTTATATTTTTTAGTGCCGGCAAGCACGCTCGCTCAATCAAAACGCCGGACATTTTACAGCATCGAATTGACGCAGCGAATCATCCCAAGCGAATCTTTTTGATGTGCCAATTAAAACGCGCTCGATTTTTACTCACGATGAGCGCATCAGTCCGTGATGCATAATCAACCTGATGCGCTCACTGCAAAGCTGTCAAAAAATATAGTCAGTGGTAAGGAAGCTGGACTCGCGATTGCGGATGATGTCGCTGATCAGCGCTTTGTTAGCGTCCTGAAATCTGGTCGCAACCAGGGTACGGATCGAGAAAACCCTGAGTGCATCGTGAACCGATAATGTACCTTCCGCGGAATTCTTGCGACCGTTGAAAGGAAACTGATCCGGTCCACGCTGGCACTGTGCGTTGATATTAATGCGCCCCACCTGATTGGCGAAAGCATCTACCAACCGCCCAACCTGTGCCGAGTCATTACCAAAGAGGCTCAGTTGCTGACCGAAATCAGAGTCCAGTACGTAATCGATGACCGACTCAATATCCCGATACGGCACAACAGGCACAACCGGACCAAACTGTTCTTCGTGGTAAACCCGCATTGCCGACGTCACTGGATACAGCACGGCCGGATAGAAAAATGTTTCATCAACCTGCCCGCCCCCCTCATTGACTACCCGCGCACCCTTGGTTACAGCGTCGTCCACCAACCCTTTCAGGTAGTCAGTTTTGCCGGGCTCAGGCAATGGAGTCAGCGATACACCTGGTTCCCACGGCATGCCTGCTTTCAACTGAGCAAGTTTCTGCTGGAGTTTCTCCAGAAAGTGATCGACTACGCTCTCATGCACAAACAGAATCTTGAGCGCCGTGCAGCGCTGACCGTTGAAAGAAAGCGATCCGGTTATCGACTCATTCACAGCGTTATCCAGATCAACATCTGGCAGCACGATGCCCGGATTCTTTGCATCCAGCCCCAACACAGCGCGTAAGCGGTGTGGCTTGGGGTGCAGTTTCTTGAGGTCACTGGCCGCTTTGTTGGTCCCGATGAACGCAAACACATCTATCTTGCCACTGGCCATCAGCGCACTGACCGTTTCTCTACCGCTGCCGTAGATCACATTGATGACGCCCGCCGGAAAACTGTCCCGGAACGCTTCCAGCAATGGCCGAATCAGCAACACACCAAACTTGGCCGGTTTGAAGACCACGGTATTACCCATAATCAGAGCCGGAATGAGCGTGGTGAAGGTTTCATTCAGCGGATAATTGTAAGGCCCCATGCACAGTGTTACGCCTAAAGGAACACGGCGAATCTGACCAAGTGTGTCCTGCTCCAGCTCAAAACGACTGGAGCGGCGATCCAGCTCCTTAAGAGCATTGATGGTGTCAACGATGTAGTCGCAAGTACGGTCGAACTCCTTCTCGGAATCCTTGAGGTTCTTGCCAATCTCCCACATCAGCAGCTTGACCACCGCTTCACGCTGCTCGCGCATGCGCTTGAGAAACGCCTCGACGTGTCGGATGCGCTCGACCACCCGCATCGTCGGCCAAGCGCCCTGCCCTCGGTCATAAGCCTGAACCGCCGCCTCCAGCGCAGTCATCGCAGTGGCCGAGTCAAGCAACGGCGTACTGCCCAGAATCACCGACTGGATACCATCGACAGCGCTGAGACACACCGGACTGCGCACCGGTGCCAGCGGCCCTTGCCACAGCTGCAATGTACCGTTGACCAGGTACTCCCGCTGCTCGATGGCCTTGTCCGGACGATACTGCTCGGGGATTTGCTCAAGGGCGGGAAATAATGTTTCAAGACGATTGCTGGCAGTCACTTCTTTCACCTCTCTGGAGATCAGTCACAAGGAGCATGCCAACTACACTACGCCAAAGTCCCCCGCATTTGGAAACCAGACCCGCCAACCTGCTGAATAGTAAAAATATTTTCGGCCCACGCTTGACTAATCCAATTGAAACAGTAACATAGCGCTCATTCCGCGATAGCTCAGTTGGTAGAGCAAGTGACTGTTAATCACTGGGTCCCTGGTTCGAGTCCAGGTCGTGGAGCCACTTTCAAGAAGCTGTAGATTCAAGGGTTTGAACAGGTAGTGTAGGATTTTTTACCGCGATCACTGACTTTGTCACTGAAACGCTGAAAATCTCCAAAAAACATCCAAACCCTCTACCGCTTACCTCTAGATACACTTCAGTTTGTGAGTCAAAGCGCTGTCTCTAATCATTCGACTAGAGGCAAGCATAATGACAATCGCATCGGTACTTTCGACCAAAGGCGGCCCTGGCAAGACCACGGTAACCGCAAATCTAGGCGCTTTCTGCGCCGACGCTGGCATCCGCACCCTCCTCATAGATCTCGACACACAACCTTCGCTGTCCTCGTTCTATCGCCTTGAGCATGAAGCGCCTGGCGGCACCTACCAGCTCATATCCCAAAACAACACCCGCGCCGATCAGGTCATTTCACGGACCTGCATCCCCAACCTGTCACTGATCCTCTCTAACGATCCCCATAACCAGCTCAGTAACATGCTGCTTTACGCGGCTGACGGGCGCCTTCGCCTGAAGAATCTGGTGCCTGCGTTCTCCGACGACTTCGATCTGATCCTGATCGACACCCAAGGCGCGCGGTCGGTGACGCTGGAAACCGCACTGCTGTGCTCCGACCTCGCTATTTCCCCGATCACGCCGGACATGCTGGCCGCCCGGGAGTTTTACCGCGGCACTCAGCAATTGCTCAAAGACCTGGAACCACTGTCCTCGTTGGGCGTGCACACGCCACCACTGAACATCGTCATCAACAAACTCGACGCCACCAACGATGCGAACCTGATTTATCAGTCGCTGGTGGAAACCCTGGCAGATCACCCGCAAATCAATCTGCTGAACACCACCATTCCCGCTGCAGTGAGCTTTCGCCGAGCTGCGACCGAAGGCACGCCTGCACATCGCCTCGAATACCGCCAACCACAGAATCGCAGATCTCCGGCTGCTTTTAGCGTGATGAGAGCCCTCGCCTCTGAGCTTTTCCCCCAGTGGCGCGCGCATTTCAACAAGCTGGCCTTCGACACGCTGGGCACTCCGATCAACGACGATCAGGAGCTTGCTTCGTGAACCTGACGGATCTGGTACCACCTCATTCGATTGAAGCTGAGCAAGGCGTGCTGGGCGGGCTGCTGCTCGACAACAGCGCTTGGGATCTAATCGCCGACACGGTCAGCGCACAGGATTTTTTCAGGCGCGAACACCGACTCATCTTTCAAGCCATTCAGAGTCTTGCTGCAGCCAACCAGGGATTCGACGTAGTGACGGTAGCCGACTCCATGGCGGAAGTGCCCGAGGCTGGAGGGCTCGGTTATCTCAGCGAGCTGGCCAAGAACACGCCGTCGGTGGCCAACATAAGCGTCTATGCAGGCATCGTTCGCGAGCGCTCACACCTGCGGCAGTTGATCCTGCTCGGCCACGAATGCAGCCGCAATGCTACGGCTGCACAGGCTAAAAGCGTGGAGGTGCAGGAAGAGTTCGAGCAGAAACTCTATGCGCTGGGACAGGGACACGCGCCCAACAGCTTCATCGACGTGAACGAAACGTTGATGAAAGTGCTGGAACAGGTCGACTTCAACTTCAATCACGGCAATGGCGTTACAGGCGTACCCAGCGGTCTGGTGGATCTGGACCAGAAAACCGGAGGATTTCAGGACGCGGATCTGGTCATCGTCGCGGCCCGCCCGTCGATGGGCAAAACCAGTTTCGCGCTTAACATCGTCGATGCGGTACTGGCTCTGGATCCGGCCAACAGCGTGCAGATCTACAGCCTGGAAATGCCTGCCCAGGCGCTGATGTACCGAATGATCGCGATCCTGGGACAGCTGGACGTCGCTCGACTGATGCGCGGCCAACTGGAAGATGACGATTGGGCCAAGCTCACCGCAGGCGTCGCAAAGATCAACCAGTATGGCGAACGCTTGGTCGTCGACGACAGTTCTGGTCTTACCCCGACAGCATTGCGCGCCCGGGTGCGGCGCGCAGCAAGGCGGTACGGCAAACCACGGCTGATCATGGTCGACTACCTGCAACTGATGCAGTGCCCCGGCAAGGAAAACCGCAACCTTGAGATCGGCGCCATCTCCGCCGGCCTTAAAGCTGTGGCCAAGGAATTCAACTGCCCGGTCATCGCCCTCTCCCAGCTCAACCGCTCCCTGGAGAACCGCCCCAACAAGCGCCCCCACAACGGCGACCTGCGCGAATCCGGCGCTCTGGAGCAGGACGCCGACCTGACCCTCTTCATCTACCGGGATGAGGTTTACCACCCCGACTCGGAAGACCAAGGCATCGCCGAACTCATCATCGGCAAACACCGAAACGGACCTGTCGGGATAGTGCGCACCGCATTCATTCCCGCGCAGACCCGCTTCGTCAATCTGGAAGCCAGGGATCGGCAAGGAGCATCAGCATGACTAAACGACCCGTGCCCCGCGGAAGCTGCAAGGACTGCATGAGCGAGTTTGCCCTGCACCGGGCAATAACACGCATAAGCGACCCACAACTGAACGACGAAGAACTGGATATCTACACCTGCCCGGAATGTGGCAGCTATGCAGTCGAGGAGGAACACCATGAAGAGCAGCACTAAGCCAATTAGCGATGACCTCTGCACCGTGGTGTTTCGGCTGAAAAACGGCCGGGCCGACGCCAACCGTTTTGTTTACGCGCTCGCCTGCCGGGTAGAGCAATGGAAAGACGTTGAAGTCGTCAGCCTGGACGTCGGCGAGTGGCATTACGAGACCCAGGTAAACCAAGGATCGGAACAAGGAGCAGCGAAATGAGCAGCCGTAAACAGGACAAATTCGTTGTGCGCTTTTATGAAGCCGGCTTGAGGGATCAGATCGCAGACATCGCTCGTAACTCGCAGCGCTCCATGAACGCCGAGATCATGTTTCGCCTGTTCCGCAGCTTCGAGCTGGAACAGGAACTCAAGCGCGCGAACGCCGTGATCGACCGTCTGACCGCCGACGAGCAGGCGGCTGAGGGTGATGCCTAATGGCTGCCAAATCTCCCGATCCAGAGACAATCAAGAGCAAGCTGTTGCAGGGATCGTTCCTGAATAACGGCCCTGTGATGTCGCAGCTCTCCGACCCCGTCGCAGACACGCCGATGGTCATCACCCTGGACAAACTGCGGCCCTACGGACACAACCCGCGCATCAATCGTAACCCGCTTTTTGATGAGCTCAAGGCCTCGATCAAAAGTCGCGGTCTGGAAGCGCCGCCGCCGATTACCCGGCGGCCCGGGGAGGAACATTTCACAATTCGCAACGGCGGCAACACACGGCTCGCGATCCTCAACGAACTGTGGAGCGAAACCAAAGACGAGCAGTTCTTCAAGATTCACTGCCTGTTCCGACCCTGGCCCAAGCGAGGCGATATCGTCGCCTTGACCGGTCATCTGGCCGAGAACGACATGCATGGAGAGCTGACATTCATTGAGCGCGCGCTGGGGATTGATCAAGCCAAGGAGTTTTACGAGCTGGAGACCGGTCAGCCGGTCTCCCAGCGGGAGCTTGCACGTTTACTGGGTGCCGATGGGTACCCGGTTTCTCAGTCGCACATCAGCAAAATGCAGGACGCTGTGCAGTTTCTACTGCCCGCAATCCCTGCGCTGCTGTTCGCCGGGATGGGCAAGCCGCAGATCGAGCGCCTGATCTCGCTCAGGCGCAGCGCCGGGAAAACCTGGCAGCAATACACACGAGACCCCGATATAGACTTCAGCATGTTCTTTACCGACATCCTGAATTGCTTCGACGGCAAGCCTGACTTCAGTTTCGAGCGGTTTCAGGATGAGCTGATTCACCAGATGCAGGAGCCACTGGGCAAGGAATACAACTGGCTCAAGCTCGACATGCTGGAAGGTAAAGGGGCTGACAAGGCCCCGCCTGCTAAAGATGTGCCGCCAGCTCCGACTAAGACTACTGCGCCTGCGCCCTCCTCTGGCTCATCCGGAGAGTCATCGACGGAGTCACCTCCCGACAACAGCAAACTCACTGTACCGCCTAAAACTGAACCAGATCCTCTGCTGCAGTCTGATGACACGTCGGACCGCGAAACACTCTCCGAAGAGGATCAACAGGCGCTGATCCAGAGCCATATCATCACGCCGATTGCAGGACTGACGCCGCGTACCCAAGCCATGAAACGCCAACTGGCGCAGGCAACAGGCGAACCGATTCCGGACTTTGAAGAAGCCTGCCTGCAGGCCATCCCCGTGCAGGTCGGAGGCCTGCACCCTGTCTCGGATCTCTGGTACATCGAACGGCAGATCGATGAGCCGACTGAGCTGCGCCAGCAAATCTTCGGCTTGGCCAGCGAAGTGGCTGAGGAAGTCCAGGCACCTGACATCCTCCGCCCCAGCGAATGGGGCATTGGGTTTAGCCTGGCTCCCGATACAACCGTCGAGATTGCTCAGGGATCCGTCACTGCGGCAACCATCAAGCTACTGGAGTCCCTCAGCGGTAGCTTCAGCGACGCGACGGCCAGTCCATTGGTGCTCTCCGGCGATCTGGGACAACTGATGCTCGGTTGTTCCCGACAGCAATCCCAAGCTGCATCAGCAAACGACCGCCTCAGCGATCACGCCTTGGTGAAAGTCTTCCGCGTGATGCGCCTGGCTCGCCGCTTGATCGAGCTGGAGGCCAGCGCATGAACACCCTCCCCGACATTCCTGAAATGGAGAAACATCCATGGCACATCCACTGAATCTCGCTGTTGCGCTCCAGGTATTGAACGACATGCGCAACGGCCAGTTGCGTAGTTGTCTGGCGATGGGCTTTGCGGAGCAGGACCTTAAGGACCTCATCGAGCCGCAGTGCATGAGCGTGCTGGTCAATGCGCCCGTGCCGTGGTTTCGGGTGGTGGTGGACAGCACCGTGGTTCAGCGTTTGCTGGCTCAGGCCAAGGATAACGAAGAGGATCAACTAATCATGTGCGCGCTGCAGAACGGTGCCAGCTCGCCGCTGATTCATGACCTGTTTGGCCTATCTGCCAAAGAGGTGGCGCTCAGGCGCGCCATGCTTGGCCTGCCCAATCGTAAGGGGCGATGGCCAGCAGTGAACCAGGAACAGGAACGTGCGTTATGGGACCGCTGGAGCAGCCTGAACCGCGAAAATCCGGTGGACCCGCGGGACAGTCGTGCCCTGCTGAAACTCGCAATCAAAATGACCCACAGCGTGCCACCACTCAACCTGACCATGACCTGGAACACCCTTCAAAGCTGGATTGAACAGGACCTGCTGTGATGCACAACCCGTCACGCAGATTCACGCCGGGCAACCTCGATACGCTGAATGCCCTTCTGGATTCAGCGTCGAACTCGTTGAACGAAAAGCGTCGCGATGCACCGCGAGAGGCCAAATCCCTCGACATCGACAATACCGGCATCCTGTTCACCGGCAACCCTCATGAAGCGGTGCCCAGACGGCTATTGCTGGACAACCGCCTCACGCCGCTGGAGCGCAACGCCTGGCAGGTGTTCAGGCTTCTGCTCAACAGCGATGGCCTGACTTCCTTTCCCACCTACGAACAGCTGCAGCCCTACCTCGCTGCATCGCCGTTCAAAGTCGCCTCCCGGGAAACCGTAGCCAAAACACTGACGACGCTGCGCCTGACCCGATGGCTGAGTTTGGCCGGCCGCGTGCGTGACGAAGTCACCGGGCAAATGAAAGGCAACATCTACCTGCTCCACGACGAGCCGATCAGCATTTCCGAAGCGATGCTGCTCGATCGCGGCTACCTGGAACTGGTGGGCAATTCACTGGAGCACGCCAACAAATCCATCTGCCAGGTCGCTGCGCATACCCTTGAGGAATTTGCCCAGGATCCAGACGTGCGCGAGCAACGCATTCCAAGTCGTCTCGACATCATTGGCCAACGAGTGGCCAGGCAGCGCGGCACCAAGAACACCAGCACGCGTGACATTCCCATGCAGCAATCCGAACTCGGGCCAAACGATTCCGAACTCAGTCAAAAGCATTCCGAACTCAGTGAATCGGCCCCAGTTCGGAATGTCGTCCCACCGGATTCGGAATCCGAACGCAGTCGTAAACAGGGCGAATTCGACCCGGTTCGGAATCCGAACTCATCTAGTACAGGTAGTAATACAAATACATATGTATCTAAAAGCTTTGTACCGCGCGCGGATAATAGGTCTGACTACCCACCCCGCTTCCAGGCATTGCCGCCGGATCAGCGTCACAAAGCGATCGTGGCCATGGCTCCGCTCACTGACGAATTGTGCAAGGACGTGCTTGATCAATGGGCTGCACGACCTGCAGAAGCGATGCGAAACCCGTTCGCCTACCTGCTGCGCATGATCGAAAAAGCGCGTAATGGAGAATTCAATCTGATGACACAACCTAGATATACCGCCAGCACGGTCAAACCTGAGGCTCGGCCAGAGCCCCCGCCGCCGAAGCATCACGCTCCGAATGATCAGAGCAAGGCGCTTGCTAGTCAGGAGATGGCAGCGCTGATGAGTATGGTCAGCCGACGCGGATCTGGCTCGGTTGCTCGCAGTGGCGGGACGACAGCATGATTCCAGTGGAATCACCCATTTCCCACGCCCGACATTTTGCCCTATTATCAAAGGCAAATTGCCGAATAGTGGAGAAATGCATGATTACTCAACCAGATTTTCAGGTACTGGAGCTGATGGCGGGCATCCCCGGGCAGCCGATGGATTTGCTTATTCGCAGCGGCGTATCGCTGGAAGCAATCGACAACCTGTCACAACACGGCGTCAACGCAGTGAACGTTGGCATTATCAACGCCCGCACCCTCCGCCACCGTCGAACCAAGGGCGAGCGACTCTCCCCTGAAGAAGGCGATCGCCTGTATCGCGTGAGCAAACTGGTGGTACTGGCCGAGCAAGTGTTCGGCGACAAGGACAAGGCAGCCCACTGGCTAAACAAGGCTCAGAAGACATTCGGAGGGCTAACCGCACTGGAAGCGGCCGCGACCACTCCTGGCTATGTGGCTGCTGAAGAAACGCTGGAACGGATCAACCACGGATTTTTTGCATGACCGAACGTGTTTTATGGCGCATCTCGAACTACAAAGACTTGAGCGGAATTGGCGGTACCAAAATATCCGGGCGTTGGCACACCAAAGGCCATCCCATCGTTTATCTGGCCGACTGGCCTGCCACTTCATTGCTTGAGGTGTTGGTCCATCTGGAATTGACCGTCGAGGAGCTACCGGAGTCCTTCACGCTGCTGCGCGTTGAACTGCCGGAAAGCGCGAGCGTGATTGATGGCCGTGAACAGCTGAAAGATGACTGGTCGCAGAATGTGTTGGCCACTCGCAAGGTGGGTGATGACTGGCTGCAGAGTGAGGGTTCTTTGCTGTATCGGGTACCGACGGCGATTGTTCCGGCTAACTGTAATTACCTGTTTAATCCGGCGCATCCGGAGGCTGTTGGGACGAGGCTGGAGGTGTTTGATTTTCCTGCGGATAGGCGGCTGTTTTGAGGTGATTCTAGTGGAATCAGCGTGGTGCTTTGCCATGCAGAAATAGCTCTTCAAATGCTCGGACCTGACTGTCTATATCTGCGACTACCCATACCTTTTATTGCATTTAGGGGCACACGCAGGCGGCAACCGTCAGCGGCCGAAAGCCGTCAGTTGAATTAGCTTCTAAAGTCATAGACCTCACGTACTCCCATAGCATTGTTATGACGGCACTGCTTGTTACACTTTCATTCACACAAACCGCTCCTTGCGTCTACGCTCGAAGCTTCTAAACCGATGAGGCTCTATCATGGCAAATGGAATATTTCATGTTGATTTTCGTGCCAGCACAGGCGATCACGGCGATGGTTTGGTCGTCGTAAAAGATGGAGCGGTGAATGGAGGTGACCCAAATTACCTGTATCAGGGAAAGGTGCCGAATGAATCGGGTCCATTTGAATCTAACTTCACTGTCCGAAAATGGCGTGAGGGAAATACCAACGTAGTTGGATTAGATGACTACACTCTCCTAGCCAAGGGCCAGGTCAACTACGAGGCGGGAACCATTGAACTTGAAGGAGCAGTAGTTGGGGCCCCCCAGCTGACTATCCAGCTCAAGGGAAGAAAAATTCAAGACGCGGTTTAAATGACTGTCTTTAAACATGGAGGGCTGCCTTTACCCAGGTAACGGCAGCCCATAGGGTTCAACCCTGTCTTTTGCGTCCTTCTGCCATACATTCCCGTCGCCAATTTACGAAACATGACCGCTACGTTAAGCGATCGCCTACCTAGCGATAATTCATAAGCATCATGTAAGAGGCAGAGGCCGTCAGATGCGGTCACTGCTTTCTGAGACCTTGAGCCAAATGCGGGGGCCAGCGACTTCCTATGGAAGTATGCCCTAACCCTAATTTTTTACGTTAAGTGTTTCCATCTCCCGATGGCAGCAGGTGTTGGGGAAGGACACCCCAAACAGCTTACGCGGCCTACTAATTATCTAACTCCACCTTTCTCAGTCTCGGGAAGAAAGACCTCTCCAGCATCCGATATCTCGGCAAGGGCCAATTGCAGTAACTGGCACACTTAGGTAGCCCCCTTGATGCGTGAGGGCGGTTTTGCCGCAACCTTAGGTTTTCTGGGCTTTCTGATTGGTTTCGCGGCTTTCGCTGCGTCGAACTCCTCGCTCTTGCGCAACCTAGCTGCTCGAGCTGCGTCAGAGACATCTAGGACGAAGACCGATGTTGTGACCGCCAGTACGGGTGGCAGCAGATCTTCCAATGCCGTCTTCAATGCATTAGGTGAATTGTGTTTTACACCTGCTGGAGAAGACGTAACAGGCAAAGCCTCGCCGAACCAGAACACCACATAAATACCTTGCCCCTCTGTACTGCTCGACAGAGTATACGTCTGAAGCTGACCGCTATGCCCATACCAGAGATGTGAATGGCTCGTTCGCTTGGCTTCTATCGGCACGCTAAATGGACCATGACTTATCAGGACGTCCGCCCGAGTGCCGCCAGAGGATGCCGCCTCCGGGGCGACGTCGATGTTACCGAACACGTTCAACTTGTCCCTGAGCTTGCCGGCGAGCACGTCGCGGCAATCGTTCTCAATTTTAGGCTGGTTGTTGTCCCAGAACAGCTTCCACATGTTAAGTGGAGAGGCTTGGAGTTCTGCAGCGATCTCCTCAAGCACCAGAGATACCAGTGCTTTGAGATCTTGGGCATTGATCGGCCCTTTGCTACTAAGCACCTTTGCCAAGTCTGTCGGGGAATACAGCTTTTGTGTTCTCGTCCGGACATCTCGCCTATATAGCTCTAGCTCATGTTTCAGAGTGTCTTCCCAGCGGGTACCCCTGGCGTCCTCGAGCAAGCCAAGAAGGGTCTCTTCAGCAACCGGCTCGCTAGACAACGTAATTGCTTTCAAAACCTTAATAGTGTCGTACCAGACATGATCAAAATGCCCCTCCCTTAGAGGCGTGCGTCGAAACAGAAACTGTAATAACAGTCGGCTGACAGCTAACGTAGAACCCGGCGTTCTCCAGTAGCCGCTATTGGGATAGCCGTCGACGATTATCCGATGAATGACTTCATCCTTTGCCCCGTCCAGCGCTTTTAAGAAGTTATCGCTGAACTGGTCAGGTTGCATGCATACAGCAAAATACGCCCACCGCACGCGATCAGCGCTGTCCGCTTCCGCTCCAATGATCGCCTCTGTCGCGTTATCGTGCTGATACGCCCGACAACGCAAAATATCCAGGAGCAGTGGACGCAATTCGGTCGGTTCCACATTTAGCTCTGTCAGTCGCAGTACGCTATCCAGATGCACTCCCTTAAGCGTATCAGGTTGCTCCAGTGACTTTTTTACGGCCCACGCATGTAATGCAGAAGCGCTGGGGTGGTCACGCAACTTCATCATTAGAGCCCCCCAACTGGCATCTCGGATCAAGGCAAGCTGATGGAAGTGAGCAGGATCTTCGATGAACGTTTGACTGAGTCGCGCGATGCAATTCGCCTCCAAGCGCTCTTTTAGCCTCCAGTCCCGCATCGAGATCGTCGCAGACAGGACTTGCAACATTCTTCCAACTGGCTCCCCGAAGAAGTTTTGTCCACTTTCCAGAAACATGGAAGCCGAGGCAGCAATGACTGCCCCGCTTCCCCCTCGGTCATCTTGGCATATACCCTTGGTCCAAACGCCGAGGAGCCCCTCCAAAACAGACTGAGCCAACTGCCCTCCAAATACTTCTTGGAGTCCTTCCGTTCCGCTGCCTCGAAGCCCCGCCAAAGGGCGACTGCCACAATAGATCTCTGCCCCCCAGTACAATGCCTGCTCAAGCTCGCCTGCCGCCACAGCTGGTGCCTGCCACTTCCAATGGGAGATCTGCCTCATCAACCAGTGCTCTACACTTTCGTGTTGCTGAGCTTGACGTTCGAATTCTTCCTTCTCATGGAGCTCCACGTGTTCCAAAGCTGCCTGTGCGACAGCGCTCGGGCTTTCGCGGAGCAGCGGGGTCAGCCACGTCGGTGCTGAGTCCCCCAGAGTTAACGTCCAGATGCCGATCTGTCTACTGACGTAATCACCGCCACATCTGACGATAAACTCCCCAGTGTCCAACAACAGGCGCACCAATGCTTCGCTCGCCTTCAGACCCAGCGCACGCAAGCCCAAGGCAAACGACCCACTGTCGGCAATGTCCTTATCCATAACCTTGAGCAGCGCGCGAAAAACATCCTCGTCAGTTGGCCGCCCCACCTGCCATTCTTCGGCAGCTCTTTTGAACGTTGAGTCCACACCTGTAATAAGGCCGGTGGCGATCAACATACGGGCAAATTCGTCTGCACTTACTTCTTCGCTCGTTAATGCTGCGATACATACTACCGAGGCAAAGCTGTGCTCCAAGCTACCTACGCCAGCTTGAAGGCGCCAACGCTTCGGCACCTCCAGGATCAAGGGGCGCCAAAGATGCGATGCCACATGCCAAGCGATATCTCTGATCGCATAGGCACTCACACCACGTCCATCTTGCGGCGCATCCGTTAGGCGGGGTGTAGCAATAAGCCTGTGCAAGCACCCAAGAACACGTTCCAGCTCTCCGACGGTCAATTGTTCGCCAGGGATTGCGCAGAACAGCTGCGCAACACTGCGCAAATGGCCACGCCGCGCTTCTTCGGTCACACATAGAGCGTCAATCCGCATCCAAATCTCTGGCACTTCCGGGGTGGCATTGTGTAACCATGCGGCGATAGCCTGTTCTCGACACCACTGAATGTCGCTTTGACGAAGCGCGACGCTCCAGCAGACTTCTGCAGCACCTTCCAGAATTGGTCCTACAGATAACGCCTCCAGTAACATGCTTAGTCGGTGCGTGGAGGTCTCTGCCTGAAGCATATGCGTCACAGGCGGAACGAGGTCCGGAGTTACCAATCCGACGGTGCTAATTTGCGCAGGCCCCCATTGCTCGGGCGTCCAACGAAAATACGGATCACGCTTACCGACGCCCTGCAGGATGCTAAGGCGAGAAACAACCGGCAAAGTCGCAGCATCTCCATGCAATAACAGAGTTTCTGGGTCGGACTGGGCTAAAACTTGCGCATGCTGGGCTGCACCCTCATTAACTAGGTGACAAGCAAACCAGGCATACAGCGCCTTTAGTCCATCCGCGGGCAAACCATCGTTCGACACCAATAATGCAACCGCGCGGTTGAAATGAACTCTTACTTCACCGGCGGCGCCGGTTACCAAACGAGCCAGATAGCGTGCGGCCAGAAACTCTTGGATGCTGCGATGAAAGGGCAAAAATTCCTCGCCTTTCTTTAAGAACAGCGCGGTGTCTAGCACCATGGTGAGATCGGCTTGAGCAAGCCCCATATCATGGACAGAAAGTAGGGTGTCGGCGACCGGGCTACTGCGCTGTAAACCGTGCTTTCCCGCCAGCAGCAGCGTCAGAAATATACGGCCGACATGATCTAGGGCTCGGTCCAGAGCTAGATCAAAGCCCTGCCTATCCTCAGACTTGAAAGGATTGTGCTCGGTAGCGAAATGGCGTGCCCCCGACTCATAAAGAGTGAAGCGAGTGAGCGAAGGCAGACGTTCGGACTGGACACTCAGGAGGAAGTGCAGTCCCAGCGGCGACAGCGCGAAGGGAGTCGAGCGCAATGTGTGCAAAGTAGACAGTAGGGCCGCAGGCTCTTGGCAGCCAAGCGTGCTGAGCACCGTACTAGCCTCTTCGTCGCTTAGTGGTTGCAGGTGAGCGACCACAGGCTCCAAATCATGGGCTGCCAGCCCTTTACCGAAGGCTTGGCTGAGCTTCCCACCCTCGTTCCAGTCCTGAGCGCGACAGCTCACCCTCCATCGTACAGTCGTTTGATCTTCCAAGCTCTGCGCAATTTCAAGAGCATTTGCCAAGGGGATCTCATCAAGAGCATCGATGAACAACGTTGTGATTCCGACCAAGTGCTTGGGGCGAAATCGGAAGGCAGAGACGCACGTATCACCTGTAGAACCGGCGAACTGTTCGAACGCCACGGTCTTGCCCATGCCAGGCGCCCCGAGCAACACCACGTAAGGAGCTTCAGTGAGCTCGCTTAATCGTTGGGCGCCCGCATACGCCTCAGGGCTTGAGGAAATGGATATGCTCCGATCAAGTGGGGCGATGGTCATGGCAAAGCGCTACCGCACAATAAGAAGTAGGCCATCATACGGGGATAGCAACCAACTTCCCTAGCCGTTCTATATTGGTCGCCGACACAGTAAATTCGCTATGGCATCAACCGCAGGTCATGTTTCAGTAGCCCGCTACCCGCATTCCTGTGCGTCCGACAGCATCAATACAGATGAACGGGCCGCTCCGTGAAACCGCGATTAGGTAGCGGACATGATTCCACTGGAATCACAGTGGCAACTGGACAGTATGATTCCACTGGAATCACTTCCATTCGACCCTTCCCTCAAACCCCCTGCCCTTCATTCCAGTTTCTCAACTGACAGCCTTCCCTGCCCTTAGTAACACTGTCCACTCCTTTCAAACCCGGAGGCCAGACGTGTCCGAATCCATTCAGCTCAACCTTGGCGCGCTACGTAGCGCGATGAAACTCACCCTGCACACCCACCACGCCGCTAGGATCTGGCATGGCCGGCAATTCAGCGAGGGCAAGAACGGCATCGTCGGCCTGAGCGGTTTTGTCAGCGTGATGAACAAGATGAAGCGCGGCGCCGAGCAGGATGATCCCTATTCGGACTGGTGGATGATCCGTATCGAACAGAAGCTTACTGCCTGCAAGGCCCATCTGACTGAGATCCAGGAGAATCTGGACCAGTTCATGGCTGACATACCTCACGCCTTGAACATTGGCGACAACCTCAACATCCAGCCCGTCACCCTGCCGCTATTCATCAACGCTCAGCTGGGTTTCAAAGCTGTATACCTGCTGACCCAATTTGACGATCTCGCTCGACGCTTACTGCTGGCTCATCACACCGCTCTGATCGGCCGCCGGGACATGGAGCGCTGGCTTGACGATGGCGCGCATGAACTACGCAGCCTGTTCGCCTTTGCCCAGCAGTACAAATATTCAGGTGCCACACGCGACGACTTCGCAGCCAACAATGCCAGAGCACGGGAAGCGCTTGAGTCTTTTGGAGAACTGCCGCAGGACGTACTTGAAGGATCGCGCCGCTCCGAGTTCGCACCACCGATCATGCGCCCACGTGGCACAAGTGATGCGCATGCTAGCAGTGCGGCAGAAGACGTCGATGACACGGAGCGCTGAGCCATGTCGGATCTCAATCACTCCACCGAAGCTAGACAGCCCGCCTTCCGGCCACTGCATCAGACAGCCTTCTCCAGCCTGGAACACGCAGCCTTCCTTAAAGGGCTTTTAAAACCTTTTAAGGGTAAGGGGGAGCTGAGCCAATTAGCCCTTGTTTCCCGCCAGTTGATGGGCAGCCTGATCCAGTTGGCCAACGAAGAAGTGCTGCCTCAGGCGCAACGTTACCCCTTCTCTCTGCTGCCCATCCGCATGACGCAGCAGTCCACCGGCGCTGGCACCGTGTTCCTGCGCTGGAGCAGAACCGATCGCAGCAAGATGGGCGTTGGACTCTGGGCCGAACTGCTGCAGGACCCACGCACGCCACCCAGCCTGATTGACGACCTGCACCAGCTCGAACTGCAGCGCATCGCGCTCAACATGCAGATCAGCCTGACCTACACCATCTGCCGCCAGGCAGCCGAATGCGCGGCAAAGATGGAGCAGGCAGAAGCTACCTATCAACACCGACTCAATGTCATCAACAACCACGCAAAGGAGGCCTGACCATGGCCACAAGTTTTTGGGGTGAAGGCAACATCGGCAGCAAGCCAGAGTTCAAGGAATTCTCGAACGGCAATGAAGAGCCACGGCGATTGCTGCGCCTGAACGTGTACTTCGACAACTCCATCCCGCGGGGCGATGGTAAGTACGAAGACCGTGGCGGCTTCTGGGCCAACGTCGAACTCTGGCACAAGGATGCCGAGCGCTACTCCCGGCTCTATGCCAAAGGCGTTCGGGTGCTGGTGCAGGGACGGATGCAGATGGACAAGTGGGAGGATGACGATGGCGAGGAGAACAGCGCGATGAAAGTTCAGGCCAGTCGGATCGGGATACTGCCGCATCGGGTTGAAAGCATCGTACTGGCTGCAACAGACCATGCCAGTGCCGATCCTGAGTCTTAAAGCTGGCACAAAAATCGCCCTCCACGTGAAGCTTCTGCAGCCTGGTAGCTTCACACGCGGGGGGTGGCCGCAGCAACCGTTCGAACGACGTGATCATGAACCTCAGGGAAGTGATTCCACTGGAATCATACTAGCAACTGGCTACGATGATTCCACTGGAATCACCTTAGCAATAAACAATCACATGCCTAGCGCTGGGCCAAAAAATCGCGAAGCCCGTAAGACTCTTCCTGAAGAAAAACCACAGGCCGCAGCGCTTGAGCCGCGCCTGAACCTGCCGCAAAATCAAAGCTCCCGATCATGAAGCACAAGCGCCCTCCGCTGCTCAACGAGCCGTTTTCGACGGCTACGATTACGGCCTGCTGCTGACCTACATCAAAGGCAGCAATCGTTTGATGCTGGATCGGCAGGGATTACTCATCAGGCGCACAGAACATCCCCAGCATCAAGCCTGGCGCATCCCTAAGGCGCATATCCATGAAGATCCCGAGGGGGTGTTTCGGGAGCTCACCGAACTGGCCCCGATAAAGCTCAACGAAACCCTGAGCAGCTTCCTCGACAAACTGGATCAAGCCCGAAGCCACTGGACGCGTGATGTCTTCACTTGGGGCATGCGTGTTCGCCTGAGATGCCACGATGAGCGAAGCACAGCTCTGCCGCCCAAGATTTGAGTGCAATCTCTCAGTATTCAATGCTTGGCATCTCTCGCTCTGTAGGGCCGACAAGATTAGACTTCGTCACCCCCATTTGGGCCTATCGGCCAAGCGGGAACATCGAGAAGCAAGGAACGCCATGCTCATCAAATGCCCCAAGTGCTCCAAAGCCAATGATCTGAATTTTGAATCATCCGTCAATTGTGGTCATTGCAAAGCTGCGCTGAGCGGCCATACCTATGGCCGAGTGAAGAAGTCAGTGGCGGCGGTAGTGATCGCATTCAGCGCTGGCTCCCTCGTCACTAAGAAGGTCAGCGAGCACTATTCGCCCCACCGCTATGACTTGAGAAGCGAATACGCGATCATCGAAGCCTGCCTCAACGGCTCACAGCAAGCGCTTGGCCGTTACCAGTATCAAGGGAAAAGAGAAGACTGCATCTGCGCATTGAGCGAGGTTCAGAAGGAATACGGCCTGAAGGATCTCACGGACAAAACGTCCCAGTACCTCACTGCCTTCGACTCGGCAGCCAGGTCTTGCAGAACGGGGAGGACGTCCCTGTCCTACTCCCGTTGATTACTTATGCTTAGCGGCCGGAGGGTTGTTATCTCTGCCCCCCCGGAAGGCTGGCCATCTTGCTTGCTAGGCCAGCCCGCTTGGTTATTGCTGGCAGCAGATTGAGCACGTGTTGCGAACGAACCCTTGGGAATCTGGCCGCCGTTATTTTTGGCAGCATCTGATGCAATGCGCGAAGCGTCGGTTTGGGTCATTTTGGTCATGGTTCTATCCTTGCATTTGAATGAATGAGTCCCCCCGTTGGGAGACATCTCGAAAATTACCGAAGTGTTTGGGGAAAAATGGGGACAGAAACGCAAAGGCTTCAACAAGAAATCAAGCGTCTGATCAAGCAACTCGGCTGGTCTCAAAAACGATTCGCTCGCGAGCTTCATGGGATGAGTGATGAGGCGGACTGCTCGACAATGAAGGAGGTCGGTCAGTATTTGGAGCGCGTGAAAAAGCAGCTAACAAGGTCGACAGTCGCCCCCGAACTCTTGGAAGCGTATCAGCAGCAACTCCAGTCCCATCAAGACTTCGCGAAGCTCGACGTTTTCATTCCCTACTTCGTGCCAGACGACCGCTTACCCAAAGAATTCGTGGCCGGGATGAAGAAAATCTCTGGAATGTTGGACGAATAGAGAACATCGCTGTGGGGCTAGAAGCATGCGGATTGAACCCCGCCGGGCAGCCATTGCGGCAGAAGCGGTGCAGGCTCACTTTCACCGAGCAAAAAAACCAATAGGCTGCAGAAGGGCCGTAATGATGAAGCATGATTCTGCCACGGTTTTCACCCTGGCTTACCTTGAGCTGCTGGAGCGACACCTCAATATCACCTGGAGCGATGACGGAATCCCTCAAGCCGTTTTGAACTGGATCACCGATGCGTCAATCAACAATCTACGGACTGATTTGGCAGCACTCATGACAGATGAACGTGAGCAAGCGGCCCGGCAAGCCACAACCATCTACGGGAGTGAGCATGTTCAGACCGTTGGCTTTGGGCTGGCCCCAGAGTTCGATCAGTTCGTGAAGCTGGGGTTGATCTACGGTGAGCGTGTAGTGCTTTGGGATGTGCTGCATAGCCGGATCTTGGCGGGAGGTGACTACCTCAATCGCAAAGGCCTGATTGGACAGATTGCCTGTGAATTGCTGATGCTCAAGGCGACTGTGCAGCAAGGTGGCGTGGTCTTGCTAGCCCATCCAATTGTATGGAGTGCTACGGCTGCGCAGATCGATGCAGAGTTTCGAGAGGCCGACTCCGTATCAGCCTCGAGCCTTGGCCTTGCGCTGGCCTTCGCTGCTATCGAAGATGGCCTCCCGCTCCACCCCTACACTTTGCTCACCGAGCGCGGCCAGTCAGAACTGCGCCCGGCTGTACAAGCTGCTGATCACGCCCTCTTTTCGCGCGAAAACTTCTCCTTCCAACATTGCCTGACCAGCCTGCTGAGGGATGAACGTGTCGCATTTGTACAGGATGTTCGTACCGAAGACTTTCATCGCATAGCCATGGAGCATGAAGAGCTCCAGCGGGCGCTTAGGCATCATTTTCTCTCGGCCCTAGCTGGACTCTCCCCTCAACAACAGAACCAAGAGACCGGTGCCCTAATCCAGGATTTAGCTGCGCTGTTTGCAAAACGGAATGAAGCTATATCGACATACATCGCTGATGCGGTTGACGCGACAACGGTGTTTATCACCGCCTCAATGGCTGCAACCGTCATCGGTCAACCGCTTATCGTCGCGCTGGGGGCACTAGGTGCCCCGGCTATGGCCCTTAGTACTGCAGTCCGCAAATGGGCGGGAAAACCGGAGAAGAACGTGATTATCCAGGCCTTCGAGGCCCTGGAGCATTCGGCGTCGGAGAACTCTGCGTACGACCCCGTGGATATTCAGAAACGTATGGATATCCTCAACGCTGGCCTACAGAGCCTGAATGATCACTATGGGGTGTTCATGAGCTTCCAATGGACAGAAGATCGACATGTTTACCTCAAGTCCCTCTCGTCCGACATTGCCAAAGGTGTACTGGCTCTCTTGGGTCCTGATGACCTCGCCGAAATCGTGAATCAGCGAAGACACCAACACGACTACATCGGCGATTATCTGGAGTACGTCTCAGATCTGGACGAAGCAATCCATTGGGCTCATTTGGAGCATGCGTTCGATTCGGAGCAAGGCTTCATAGTCTATGACGGCGAAGCGCATATTGAAGCTATGCAATCGATGCAAATTCCAATCTCCCTGTGGCAGCGCCTTCTAGGCAGCCTTTTCACTCTATATGCCGATGAGATGAGGGCTGCTGACTATGACTACCCACTCATGCGCTTTCCTGAAGTCTTTGCGTATCAGACCGAGCATGCCGACGATGTGGATGAAAAACGCTCCGTCTTGCTCACATTTGCAAAGTCACTGGCGACGGAAGATCTCGCCGCTCTGATGGCATTCCTGTCCCTAGGATTCGAAGGCAGTACGCCCCGCTGGCTGGTGGAAACCTTGGGGGAATTCGAGCTCCCAACTAGTATGCCAATCGTGGAAAAGTAGTTCACTCTTGTTCGAATTGCCGCCGTCTTGGCTCAACGCGCGAAATGCAAATGAGGCGGATGCTCCGTCATCACGGCGCAGACCTAAGACTAGGCGGACACTCACCGCTATCGGACGGACCAACGCCCCGCATTCCGAGCTAGGTTTCTGTTTCACTAGCCTTCTGGAAAAAGCATCTCAGAGCGTCTCTGACCTAACAGATCAGCCAATCGACCACATCGTTTGGGCCAATACGATAAGTCGTTCCTGGCGTGCTTTCAAAGCCTCTTCACTCCACTCACTCAAGGTACATATCTCTTTGGTCAGGTCGAAGGAAACCTTTTTATCTCTGTCTAGGTAGATCTTCTTTTTTCGATCAAAATCGAAATACTGGGCTTTGTAATTCTTGCTACCACAGAGCATGGCGAGATTACCAAGGCGATGAAGCCAGAGACCATGAGTCTCAGCGCTAAACCGATCCGTCCAATACGCATCTTTCAACGCCTGCGGCAGGATATGCTCGATGGTCAGCCGACCGCTATACGTCTTAGTGACCGAGTCGTCTTGAGACGCTTCTTCTAGCCGCAGTAATACGGCCGCGTCAAACGGTTTTCCGTAAACCTCACCACCCAGCAGGTTGATGAATTCATCGTTATTGGCATGTGCGATGAAAATTGCATTAACCTCCTCAGCAACTTTCTTCGCTCGGATAGCGCTGATCAACTTAAAGTAGACGGTAAGTCGGGCCGTACGCCCAAGGCGACGCACCCAGTTCTGCATCGTGATCCGCTCCAACAGACCAAGGAATTCCGCCTCGGTCAGACCTGGCACGGGCTGGTTGAGATACCCGAGTAAGGGAGGAATCCATTCGTCATAGCTGACGCGCCAGAGGGCATTTAGTGGTCGCACAGACGCAGCATCTTGGAAATCGCAATCCCAAATACGCATAAAATTTTTGGCGGAACGGATGACCTGATCTAGAAACGGGAAAGGGCCGCCTACAAACTCACCGATTATTGAGCGGTACTCCTCATGCAGGGAACCCCTAGCCTTTGCCGCTATCAGGGACGTCCGGTGATGGCTTAGGAAGCTGTCTAGCAGGTCGATACCCACGATCTCTTCTAGCTCCAACCAGCGATCCTCAAGTTCATCACTTTGGCTTTGTTCAGAGCCCAATTTGCTGAAAAGAGTGTTCTTAATGAGATCGGCGTTAGACAGCGACATGCCACGAGCATTGAGGACGTTGAATAAACGATAAGCGGATTTCAGCGACTCAGTTTTGACAAAAACTACGTACACCTTCGACAGTAGGGTATCCGTCCGGCGAAGTCATCTACCCAGCCCCGCAAAGCCAAGACATGGTGTGCACTTAAATTTTAGTGGACACCATTTCTAGCCTTTTAAGCGGGTCTTTCATGCAGCCAGAACGCCGTTCCTA